>JADHWW010000103.1 GCA_016783285.1 Anaerolineae bacterium | reverse complement strand
GGTGAGACGTTCGACGTCCACGGCGGTGGGCTGGAGAATATCTTCCCGCACAACGAATGTGAAATAGCCCAGGCGGAGGCTGCTACTGGCAAACCATTCGTCCGTTACTGGATTCTTGCCGGCTCTCTGACTGTCAACGGGGTCAAGATGAGCAAGAGTCTGGGCAACTCTCTCACTGTCAAGGAGGCGCTCCAACTCTACAGCCCGGAGGCGATCCGCGCCTTCATCCTCTCAAGCCACTACCGTGGACCAGTAGATTTCAGCCGCGAGGCGATACTGGCCGCCGAGCGCGGAGTCGAGCGGTTGCATAACACCGTGCGCACGCTGCGAGCTCGGATGGAGCAGTTAATCCCGGCTGGCACGGCGGACCTTTCTTACATCACTGACCTCGATGCTCATCGCGATGCATTCATAGAGGCGATGGACGATGATTTCAACACACCCAGGGCCATCGCCTCCCTCTTTGACTTCAGCAAGGAGGTGAACACGCTGCTGGCTTCGGGGCAGCCTGTGAGCCTGGGTACGCTGGCGGCGATAGAGGGCCTCTATCGTGAGTTAGGCGGTCAGGTGCTGGGCATTATCCCCGATGATCTGGCCCAAGAGATCGGCGGCGAGTTGGTTGAGGGGCTGATGGACATCATTCTGGGCCTCCGTGAACGATATCGCGAGGCCAAAAACTGGGAACAAGCAGACGTGCTGCGCCGTCAACTGGAGGAACTTGGGGTCGTGGTGGAGGATCGGCCCGAGGGGCCGGCGTGGCAGGTGGAGTACAGGGGAGGATGAGGGAAATCCTCTACGGCCGGAATGTTGTCTACGAATCGCTGCGGGCCGGACGGCGTGAGTTCTACAAACTAGTGCTGGCTGAGGGTGTCCGGCAAACGGACGCCGTCGGCCAGATCGTTTTCCTGGCCGAGCAGACCGGGGTGCCGGTGGATCGCACCGAACGGCGTAATCTGGACCGTCTTGGCAACGTTCATCACCAAGGCGTGGTGTTGGAGACGAGCGAGTATCCCTACAGTTCGCTGGACGACATCCTGGCAGCGGCTAAAGCGTGTGGCGAAGCGGTCTTCCTCCTGCTGCTCGATCTACTGCAGGACCCCCAGAACGTGGGGAGTTTGCTGCGCACGGCCGAGGCCGTGGGCGTACACGGGGTGGTGATTCAGCGGCGGCGGGCGGTGGGCATCACGCCAGCGGTGGTCCACACCTCGGTGGGTGCGGTGGAGCATCTGCTGGTGGCGCAGGTGACCAATCTGGTGGACGCCATCGGCATGCTCAAGGCGCACGACGTGTGGGTGGCTGGTTTGGAAGCGCTGCACGGTGCGCAACCTTACCACGAGGCTGACCTGAACGGCCCGCTGGCGGTGGTGGTGGGCAGTGAGGGAGAGGGGCTGCGGCGACTGGTACGGGAGCGCTGTGACTTTCTACTGCGGCTGCCCATGTTTGGCCAGGTGACCTCGCTCAATGCAGCCGTGGCGGGGTCGGTGGTGCTCTACGAGGCGCTGCGGCAGCGACAGGTAAGCGGGTGAGAACCAGAACAGACCGGGTGCGTCGCCTCAACTGGAGAGTCGTCGTCGGCCTGGTGGTGAGCGGCGTGTGCCTGTACGTCGCTATCCAGAACCTGCAGCCTGTGGAGGTCTGGCGGACCTTCAGACAGGCTCGCTATCTCTGGATTGCGCCCGCGGTGGTGCTATACCTCTTCGCGCTGGTGGTCCGTACCATGCGTTGGCAGGCACTTCTCTCCTCCGAGCGTCACATCCTCTTGCGAGAACTTCTGCCGACGATGGCGATGGGCCGGGGGGCGAACAACATCTACCCCTTTCGCGCTGGCGAGATCGTGCGCGCGCTGCTGCTGCGACAGCGCAACGAAATTTCCGCTGTCGCCGGGCTGGCCTCCATCCTGGTCGAACGTGTCTTCGACGGGCTGACGATGATTCTATTCCTCATCCTGGCGGCCCTCATCGGAGGCATCCCCGACTACCTCCGCTACGTTGTGTGGGCGGCAGGGGCGGTTTTCGGCGCTGCGCTGGCGCTGATCTATGCGGTCGTGTTGTGGCCTGTCCCTATTCAGCGCCTGGCGGAGTGGCTAATCGCCCGCCTCGCCCCTCAGCGCTTTCGCCCAAGACTGCGTGACGTCACCGGGCGCTTCATCCGTGGTTTCGCCTCCGTCAAATCCGTCCTGACGCTGACCCTGGTTCTGATCTTTTCTATTACCGTATGGACGGCCGAGACGTTCAGTTACCGGCTGCTAATGAACTCGTTCGGCTTCGGTGTTGACCTGCACCACCTCCTGTTGATGAGCAGCGCAGCCAACCTGGTAACGGCGCTGCCCTCAGGGCCAGGCAACCTGGGCACCTTCGACGCTCCTGCCATCTTGGTACTAACCCGCGTCGGCGTCGCCGGTAACACGGCCATCAGTTATCAGACGTTGCTGCACGCTGTGCTGTGGTGCACGGAAACCTTCGCTGGGCTGTGGTTCATGTGGCGCGGTGGCCTGGGCAAGTCGGACCTGGATCGGACGCTGGACGAGCAGCGGGGTAAGTTAGGTGGATAGAGGTCGGATTGGCAGTGGGGCCTATCGTGTTTGGGGATGACAAACAGCGGGCTGGTGTGAGTGACCCCAGCCTGGTTGTCCAAATCAAGGTCTTTCCGCGATGGGGATTCACCACCCAACAGCACGGAAAACGCTTCAAGCGCGTGCTTGAAGATGACCTACCCTCGTTCGACCTTGTGACCAAACGGTATCCAACCGCCATGCGATGCGAGGTCCTGGCAGACTTTTGCGTGCGCCCTCGTCTTCAGGGCTACCTCAGTGGGATATGTAGGAAACGCCCCCGGACGGATTGGCTTATCAAAGAAGCCGCGCACAGAGGAGTACACATTGCCTGGCTGAGATCGGTAGATGTGAAACACACCAAGCTTGAGTGGTTGGTTGAGGGATAGCGGGCTAATGAACATCGGCATCATCGGCGCGGGAATCACCGGCCTCACGGCCGCCTACGATCTGACGAAGCAGGGCCACGCTGTCGCCGTTTACGAGGCGCGGCCCTACGCCGGAGGTCTCGCGGCAGGCTTTCGCGACGAGCGCTGGGAGTGGCCTCTCGACCGTTTCTATCGCCACTGGTTCGCCTCCGACGACGACGTCATCCATCTGATTGAAGAACTAGGTGCCCACGACCGGCTCTTCTTCCCCCGCCCCACCACCACTCTCTACTATCAGGGGCGGCTCTACCCACTTGATAGCCCCGTTCCCTCGCTAAAGTTCATCCCGTTCCCGCCGCTGCACCGCGCCATCCGCGTGCTTCAGTTTACACCGTTGCCGCTCGTAGATCGTCTGCGGGTCGGGTTGGTGGGCGTCTACCTGATATTGACCAGGAACTGGCGTCCGCTGGAGCACGTTTCAGCAGACGAGTGGCTGCGCCGGGCGGTCGGTGAGAGGGCCTACGACGTATGGTGGAAGCCGCTACTCATCAGCAAATTCGGTGAAGAGAGCTATCGGGACGTGAACATGGCCTGGATGTGGGCCAGGTTGTACAAACGCACCGCCAGCCTGGGTTACTTCGTCGGCGGGTTCCAGGGCTTTGTGGACCTGCTGGTCGAGCGAGTGCAGGCGCAGGGGGGACAGGTGCGGCTGGGCGCAGCGGTACAGGCTGTCCATCCCAGCGCCGAGGGTCACCTGCGGCTGGAGACGGCGGCGGGCGTCGCCGAGCACGAGCGGGTCATCGCCACCTGCTCCCCCCGGGCGATGCTTCAACTGACCCCCGATCTCCCGCCCGACTACGCCGCGAAATTGGAGCGGCTCAAGTCTATGGGTGCGGTAGTGCTCATCCTGGCCCTCAGGCATCGCCTGACCGGGGGCCACTACTGGATCAACCTGCCTAAAGGTGGAGAGTTCCCTTTCATGGGGCTGGTCGAGCACACCAACTACATCAGCCCAGAGCACTACGGCGGCGACCACCTGGTCTACTGCGGCGATTACCTGCCGCCCGATCATCCCTACTTCGGCTACAGCAAGGAGCAGTTGCTGGAGACCTACCTGCCGAGCCTGGTCAAGATCAATCCCGATTTCCGCCTCGACTGGGTGCGGGACAGTTGGATGTTCACCGATAAGTACGCTCAGCCGGTCCCCACGCTTCACCATTCGCGCAATATCCCCCCGCTGAAGACGGGCGTCCCTGGGCTGTGGATGGCGAACATGAGCCAGGTCTATCCCTGGGACCGGGGGACCAACTACGCGGTGGAGATGGGGCGGCGGGTGGCGCAGGAGGTAGTGAAGTGAGAGCAGCCATTCTCACCATCGGTGACGAACTGACCTGCGGCTACCGGCTGGACACCAACTCTCAGGTGATCTCACGCCGTTTGGCGCTCTTGCCCGCTGAGGTGGTTCTCCATCTCAGCGTGGGCGACGACCTGGAGGCGATCCATTGGGGATTGCGCACCGCGCTGGACGTGGCAGGCGTCGTCATCATCACTGGCGGGCTGGGGCCGACGGAGGACGACCTGACCCGCCAGGCGGTCACTGCTCACTTCGGCCTGGAGTTGGTGGAGGACGCCGAGGCGCTGGCCCGCATCCAGGAGCGGTTTGCCCGCCGGGGCCGCACGATGCCCCCAACAATATTGACGAGCAACCGTATCCAGGCCCAGGTGCCTGCTGGCAGCCAGATCATCTACAACGACCGGGGTACCGCTGCCGGATTCTACCTGCCGACAGATGGGAGGCACATCTTCGTCACACCCGGCATCCCCTATGAGATGGAGGGCATGCTGGAAGGGTTTATCCTGCCCCGGCTGCGGGAGTTGGTGGGGGCCGGTCACCACGTCCGGCGGGCGTTCCTCAAGGTCTATGGGTTGCCGGAGTCGGTGATCAACGAGCGGGTCCGGCCGATGTTGGCGCGGGGCCGCAACCCGCTCCTGGGGCTCCTGCCCCACCGGGGCACCATCACCGTCGAAGTGGTCGCCGCAGGCAGCACGCCGGAGGAGACGGAAATGCTGATTGAGGCGGACCTGGCAACACTGCGGGCTGAACTGGGACGGTACGTCATCAGCGAGGACGAACGGGACCTGCCCCAGGTGGTGGCCGACCTGTTGATTGAGCGCGGGCTGACCATCGCGACGGTGGAGGTGGGCACCGGCGGGCTGGTCGCCGCCCGGCTGACCGAGCCGGAGGGATCCCAGCGCTGGTTCCGCCGCAGTGCGGTACCTGACGTGGCGCTGGCGTCATTGGGAAAGCCCAGGGGGGGCAGCCTGGCGGACGAAGAGACCGCGTTGACGATGGCTTCGACCGCGCGGCACGCCACCGGCGCCGATGTCGGCGTGGGCGTGGGAGCAATCGCCATCCCTGACGGCAGCACCCCCGGACGGCGCTACGGCGCGGTCCACGTAGCGGTGAACCTGTGGGGGCGGGAGACCTGCCGCCGGCTCAGTTTCAGCGGCGACCGCGCCCGCGTGCGGGAGTGGGCCGCCGACGCTGCCTTATCGCTGGTGCGGCTGTGGGTGCTGGAGCAGGAAAAGGGCGACGAAAGTGCTTGACAACCTTACAGGCACAAATAGCACACGGATACACACGAATGAAACGGGTTCTCACAGGTTTTTGTTACTACTCAGGGGTACTCAGATTTACCTTCCCGAAAGCTCCAACGGGCCGAGTTTTGTCAAGATTCTGGTCATGTGACAGATTTGGGTCTATCTGACAGTTAACTTTTAGCTTTCGGGAAGGTAGCCTGAGCAGTTTATCCTTTAGTTCTGTTAATCCTGCTCTGTATTGAGTGCAAACTGAACTGTGGTTGAACGAGCATGGGGAGGTGTACGATTCGTGGCGTAGGAGGAGGTAAGCGCCTATGCGCTTCATGCACATTGCCGATATCCACCTCGGCTACCAACAATACGGCTCCAGAGAACGCTTCAACGACTTTAGCCAGGCCTTTCTGTACATCGTCGAACAGGCCATTGAGCAGCAGGTGGACTTTGTCCTGCTGGCCGGCGATCTCTTTGAGAAACGCACCGTAGACCCACTGGCCATGCGCGTGGCCATCGAGGGGTTCAGGATGCTGCGCGAGACCGGCGTCCCTGTCGTCGCCGTCGAAGGCAACCACGAAAAGGCGCATTACCGTAACCAGTATTCGTGGGTGGACTTTCTGGATGGACTGGGTTATCTGCACCTGCTCAACCCGCGCTTTGAGGATGGACGTGCCATCCTGGAGCCATACGGCGACGCCGGAGGGGCCTATCTGGATCTGCCCGCTGGCGTCCGCGTTTATGGCCTCAAGTACTACGGCGCTTCCACTGGCAAAGTTTTTGGCCTCTTCTCTAACGCCCTGGCTGAGATGGATCATGACAACGTAGAATTTGCCATCCTGGTGTCCCACGCTGGGATGGAAGGGCAACTGCCGCGCTACTCCGGCACGCTCGCTTATAACGACCTGGCCCCGTTGCGGGAGTGCATCAACTATCTTGCCTTGGGGCATATCCACAAGCCCTACGCTGTGGATGGGTGGATCTATAACCCTGGTTCGCCAGAGACCTGGAGCATCGAGGAGGTCGCCTGGCGGGAGCGAGGCTATTACCTGGTCGAGATTCAGCCGGGGTGTGATCCAGATCACCAGGCCGAGTTGATCGCCACCCCACGCCGTCCCTTCCATCGCTTTCGTCTGGAGGTAGACACGTTCACCGACCCCAACCTTGTCTACGACGCAGTGCGCGCACTACTAGAGCGTGAAGGGAGCGCCATTGCCCGCGATTCGGCTCCTGTTGTCGAACTCACGTTGGGCGGTGTGCTCCCCTTTAGTCGTTACGACCTCGACCTGGACTATATCAAAGGCTTGCTGGACGATGCCTGGTTGCCCCTCGTGACCCGGGTGCGAAATATGACCACACCAGTCGAGTTCGAGATCGCCGTGGACGTCGAGGCCAGCCGCCCGGAACTGGAGCGCGCCATCGTCCGCGAGTTGCTGGAGCGAGATGCCCGCTTCCGACCAGCCGCTGACGCCTGGACGCGCGTTGCCCTCGACGTGAAGCGGTTGGTCCTGGAAGACAGCACCCCGGAGACCGTGATAGACTACCTACGTCGCTCGATTACCCAGAAACCGGGTTTTTAGGAAAAACCCCGGTTTCTTGGAAGAGGTACATAAGATGCGGATTGCCCAGATAGACCTGGAAAACGTCAAGAGTTACCGGCGGGAAAGCGTGGTATTTACCGAGGGTACCAATGCCATCTGCGGGCCAAACGGCGCGGGCAAGAGTACACTGCTGGAGGCCATCGGTTTTGTCCTCTTTGACTCTTTGCCCTACACACGACGCAACTTCGTCCGCGAGGGAGAAAAGACGGCCACCATCACCGTTCACCTGGTCAGCGACGATGAGCGAACCTACCAGGTGGTCCGCAAGTACGGCCACAGCAGCCGTTACTACGTCTATGATCCAGAGATCGACCAGAATCTCACAAATGGTAGAGAAGAGACGCAGGCCTGGCTTCACGAGTTTATGGAGGTGGAGGAAACTACCAGTTTATCCGCCCTCTTCGAGGATGCGGTCGGCGTGCCCCAGGGTCTGCTGACAGCGGCCTTCCTGGACAAGGCGAGCAATCGCAAGAACACCTTCAACCCCCTTCTCCGCGTGGATGAGTACGAGAAGGTCTGGAAGGCGCTGCTCGATCCGCGAAGTCATCTCAAGAAGTGGATCGCCGAGCAGGAGAAGAGTATTGCCGGCTTCGAGGCTGAGGTCAAACCACTGCCAGTCTTGCGGGAGAAAGTGGCCGGCCTGCGGGCTGAGATTGAGGCCGGTGAAAAGCGCCAGGCTGTCTTGCAGGTTGAATTGGAAGACGTGACTCAGCGTAAGGAAGCCTTCGCATCTATCAAGGAACGTCTGGATGCGCTGAAGCAAACGGTTACCCAGGCCGAGGCAGGGGTCAAGACGCTTGATGCACGACTGGCCGATGCCCAGGCCGCCGTCGAGCGAGCGGCGCAGGCCCAGTCCGTAGTGGGCGAGACGGGAGTCGGACACCAGGCTTATCTGGCGGCCCAGGCGAATCTGGCCGAGTTGGATGGTCAGCGGCGAGAACGCGACCGCCTGAACGACGCGCTTCAGCGCCACGTCACCGACCTGGCCCTGGCCCAGCAGAGAGTCGCCGGGCTGGAATCGAAACTAGAGGCCATCGCCGCAGCCGAGGCCGAGATGGCGATGCTAGACCCACAGGTAAAAGCGCAGCAACGGCTGGAGAGCGAACTGGCCGAGGCCCGTCGCGCCGCCGGCCGTCTGGCCGGTGCGGAGTTAGCCTTGCGTCAAGAACAGACCCGATTGATCGATCTGGAGATAAGGCTGTCTGGCGTGCAGGCTGGCCTGGCCGAAATGGTCGAGGTCGAGGGGGAGATCGAAGCGCTGCAAGCGGGACTGGAGGAACTGGACGGACAACGTGATGCGCTGACGGCTCAAATCGCGGCGCACAAGGCGGAACTGGATCAACTGAAAGAGCAAACCGTCACTCTGGAAACAGTTGAGACGGCGGTGTGCCCTGTGTGCGAAGGCCCGTTGACGCCGGAACACCGTTCCGAGTTGCTGGCGCGCAATCAGGCACGCCAGGCAGAACTAGAGGCGGCGCTGGACGAAGCGATATCCCGGCAAGATACAGCAGAGAAAAGCCGCCGCCAGAAACAGAGTGCGCTGCGCAAGCGGGAAAAGCGAGTCAAGAAGTTGCCCCGCCAGGCGGAGGCAGATGATCTCGCGGCGCAGATAGATACTCAACGGAAATCTGTGTCGGGGATCGAAGCAACGCTTTCTGACCTGGCCGGCGCGCCGGCCGAGGTCGAACGGCTGACAGCCGAACTGGAGATCCTGGGAGATCCCCGCCGTGACTACCAGCGCGCTGCCGACACCGCCGACCAGCGGGAGATTGCGGAGCAGGATTTGACGGCGACGAAGGAGCGCATCGCCGAGTTGAAGGGGCATAAGGACGCGCTCAAGGAGGCGTTGGCAGACTACGCCGACCTGGATGAGCGTGTCGAGGCTAAGCGAGCGGCGCAGGCCACTCACGAACCGGATCACCGGCGCTACCTGGAGCACATCCGCGAGGCAGAGACGTTGGGAGAGCGGAAGGAAAGCGTCGCTGCCCTGAACGATGAACGGAAGACCGCCCATACTGAGTGGGAGCGGGCGGTCCGGGAGCGAGACCAGGTTGCAGCGGACTATGATGCCGCAGTCTACGCGCAACTGGTGGAAGCGTTTACCACCTTGAGCAATGAGATGGCGACTTTGGGCGAGCGGATTCGCCTGCAGCGAAGCCAGGTAGACGAAGGACAGGCTGAGATAGAGCGGCTGGTGGGCGTGCAGGAGGCCCTCGAGACAGCCCGCGTCGAGCACGCTGAGTTGGTCGAGGTGCTGGCCCTCCTGGACTACCTGCGCCAGGTGTTGCGAGACGCGGGGCCGCAGGTGACTCAGGCATTGGTGGAAGTCATCTCGTTGCAGGCAGCCTGCCTCTACGCCGACATTATGGCCGACCAAACCGCTCGACTGCGCTGGACGGAGGGCTACGAGATCGTGCTGACGGCAGGTGGTCGGGAGCGCACCTTCAAGCAACTCTCCGGCGGCGAGCAGATGGCGGCCGCCCTGGCCGTGCGCCTGGCACTATTGCGCGAGGTCTCGGCAGTTGACATCGCTTTCTTCGACGAGCCGACGGCCAACCTGGACGATCACCGGCGCGACAACCTGGCCGAGCAGATCCTGAACGTCAAGGGTTTCTCCCAGATTTTCGTCATCAGCCACGACGACACATTCGAGCGGGACACCGACAACGTGGTGCGGGTGGTCAAAGAGAACGGCGTCAGCCGGGTGGAGGCGTCGTAGTTTGCGGGCTTGTATGAGTTGATGGATAGGGTTGCCCGCATATCCGACATGGGCTACAATCAAGTGCACCCGACACGTGAAGATGGTTGACGTAAGACGCAGGAGAGATGCGTTGTGCTATCGGCTGAAGACCAAATCCAGAACCCGGCAGCCCACTTCCAACTGGGCGAAGACATTTTTGCCACGGGGTTCATTCTGCCCGAAGAAAAGTGGCGGGAGAAAGCCGGTGGCGGATAGAAACCGGATTCTACGGACGGCTTCCCGAAAACCTGGTTTCTGTTCCCTGCTAGTGGGTTCGCCAACAACGGCCTACTTGTGTATAATTCGGGTGGACACGATAACTCTAGTAAGGAACGACCTGGAGATAGGTGGACTGATCACGGAGGCGAAGCATGGAAAGTGTGTTGTGACTTTAGGGGAAGCCTTGGACCTGGTGCAGCGACTTTCGCCAGTGGATAAAGCGCGTCTGATTGAGCGCATAGTTCCCGACATTGAGCGCGAGTTGAAGGCTGCCCAGCCTACTCCGCGCAAGTCCCTGCGCGGGCTGTGGCGGGGTCTCGACATCACCGAAGAGGAAATCGCCGAGGCGCGACGGGAGATGTGGGGCAATTTCCCTCGAGAGGACATCTAATGCCCGAGCACTTCGGGATGGGTGAGGATATCTTCGCCACCGGGTTTATCATCCACGAGGAGACGTGGCGTGGGCAAACTGGCGATAGATAGGGCAGGCCAGTTCGCCCACAACGACCTATTCGGGTATAATTGAGTGGCCGTGATTATCGGAAAGGAATGGTATGATGAGCACCACCAGTGTACTAGCACTAGAGGTACCTCAGGACATCCTGGATTCAGCTCGCCTTACTATCTCGGAGTTGAAGGTGGAAATGGCGGTCTACCTGTATGCTCAAGGACGTCTGTCCATTGGCAAGGCACGCGAGTTGGCCGGGATGACATTGTGGGAATTCCGCCAGTTGCTGGCTTCGCGCCGCATCTCGCCGCATTACGATGTGGCTGATCTGGACGAGGACGCAGCCACGCTACGCGAGTTGGGGCGGCTATGATTGTCGTCAGCAACACCTCACCGTTGACCAACCTGGCTGCGATTGGACAGTTTGGCCTCCTACACCGTCTTTATGCCAGGTTGCACATTGCCCAGGGTGTATGGGACGAGTTGAATGCAGGTGGGCGGCGTTGGCCCGGATGCGACGAGGTGGCTGCGGCTGACTGGATTGAACAGCACGCAGTGCAAAATCAGGCATTGGTGACTGCGTTAGAGCGTGACCTGGACCAAGGTGAAGCCGAAAGCATCGCTTTGGCTCTGGAACTTGACGCTGATTTGATCTTGCTGGACGAGAAAGAGGGCCGGCGTGCAGCGAAGCGACTGGGACTCCGCGTTGTTGGTGTCGTGGGCGTCTTGCTGGAAGCCAAGGCGAATGGCTCTGTTGATATAGTACGTCCCCACCTGGACGGGTTGCGTCAGACCGCCGGTTTCTACCTGAGCGAGTCGCTCTACTGGCACGCTTTGGCGCTGGCAGGAGAAAGCGACGAGTAGAATCACGGCTTCGACGGGCGCTCCGTCTGCTACGTCGAGGTTAAGGCCCGTGCCTGCTCTGGGGCCATCCGCCTCTCGTCCAACGAGTGGAAGAAGGCCCGTTACTTCGACGCCAAGTTCTGGCTCTACATCGTCACCGATGCGGGGACCGACGTGCCACAATTGCACTGTATTCAGAACCCGGCGGCGCAGTTCCGTGTAGGTGAAGACATCTTCGCCACCGGCTTCATCATCCACGATGAGACGTGGCGAGAGAAGGTGAGGAGTGAATGACGTGGAATCTACGTACGAGAACACGAACGTAACTGCGCCAGTCGAGTCATTGCGCCGACGACTGGGCCAGCCGGACCCGCGCCAGGTTGCTGCCTGGCGGGCGATGAGCCCCGCCCGTCGCCTGGAGATAGCGTTTCAGGCGTATCAGTTCGCGCTGGATACAGTGCGCCTGACCGAGCGGCAGCGCCACCCTGACTTGCCGCCGGACGAATTGGCATGGCGAGTCACCCGCCGGATGCAGGGGAACCCCAAACTGGGTAGGTGAGACCAATGGAGCGGGTGAGAGACTACGAGCTGAAAGCCTTCTTCACCTACGTGATTGAAGTGCTAGAGCAACTGAACATCCCGTACATGGTGGTGGGCGGCTTTGCGGTCATCTTCTACGGCGAGCCGCGACTGACCATTGACGTAGACATCGTGGTGGACATGAAATGGAGACACATCGGGCCGTTTGTGGCTGCTTTCCCCATTCCCGACTATTACGTCAGCGAAGAGGGTATCCGTGATTCCCTGCAACGGTGTTATCCATTCAACGTCATCCAGCCGACGACAGGGGCCAAGGTAGACCTGGTGCCGCTGCCGCGTGATCCATTCACCCGGGCAGCGTTCCAACGCCGCCAACGGCTGGAATACGACGAGGCTGGTCATTCGGCGACGTTCATCACCCCGAAAGACATCATCGTGGCGAAACTGATCGCTTATCGGGAGACGGAGTCGGATAAACACCTGCGGGATGCCCGGTCTGTTCTGATGATGCAATGGGAGGAGTTAGATCTGGAAGCGGTGCGCCGCGGCGCTCACGCGAGCGGGGTACTCGAATGGTTCGAGGAATTGCTGGCTGCGGTGGAACAGGAGACTGAAAGGTGAAGACAGGCCCGTGCCCGCTCTGGGGCCATCCGCCTCTCGTCCAACGAGTGGAAGAAAGCCCGCCACTTCAACGACAAGTTCTGGCTCTACGTCGTCACCGAGGCAGCCACTGATGCGCCACAGTTGCACCGCATCCAGGACCCGGCGGCGCATTTTCGGATGGGCGAAGACATCTTTGCCACCGGGTTCATTCTGCCTGAAGAAAAATGGCGTGAGAAAACGAGGTCAAGATGAGCAATAGACAACGCAAACGGCGCAGACGACCCCGCCGTTCCCAAAAACCGGCGACCAGGTCCCGCCGTCCAGTGGGCGGTATCCAGTTGACGACACCTGAAGGCGATGCGCTTGTCTTCACCAGTGTCCATTATCAGCACGCCAACCTGGAGCAAATCCGCCAAATCCTACGCCAGGCCAACGACTTCGGGATTGGCGAAGAGTACGACCTGGAACCAGAACCTGACGGCTCGTTCCGTTTTCCGTGGTTCGAAACGCGCCCTGGGGCGCCCAGCCTGCCCGCGCCTCTCGGCCGGCGCGTCCTGGCGAACCTGACGTTGACTCCGACGACACTCGAAGTGGAAGCGATGTCGCATCAGCGCCGGGACGCTTGCTGCGACCGGCTGGAGCAACTGCTGGGAGATCGCATTCGCCTGGTCGAAGCGAAGGCCAAGAGCGTAGACCAGGCGCTCCGCGAAAGAAGACCCAAGGCCGAACCGAAAGAACCGTTCATACCCCCACCGGAGCTCATCGCCGAACTGGAAGAGAAAATGCTGCGCCAGTGGATTGACGACTCGATCCCGGCGCTGGGCGGGTTGACACCTCGGGAGGCGGTCAAAACACCCGAGGGTCGCCAGCAGGTCCTGGGATTGATAGAGCGCGCCGGGCGGATGCAGAGGATGATGCCGAAGACACCGGGGATGTTTGCCCCGGATTATCGCAAGGTCAAGAAGATGCTGGGGTTGAAGTGACGCACGGCTATGAACCGATCTCTACATATTTTGACCAGACTCAATTGAACATTTGGCCTGAGTTGTGATAGAATATGAAACAGTGAGATTATGTCTGACATCCTGGTTTTGCCACAAGTGGACAAAGAGATTGCAAGCCGAATTGATGCTTATTCGGATGACTTCTGGGCATCCACAAACCGAGATCCTCGTGAGGACATCCATGCCTATTTCCAGTATCCAGCAATGATGGTACCTGGAATACAGCGGGAATTGATAGAGGTCGTTTGTGAGTTGCAGCCGATGACCCGAAACGTCCTGGATCCCTTCGTGGGCGCCGGCACGACGATGACAGACTGTATGTACTTGGCGCTAAACTTTACGGGGCAGGACATCAATCCACTTGCGGTGTTAGTCTCTCGTACGAAAATGGGGCCGTTTTTCCACAAAGCCCTTCCAGCAAAAGTTGAGCGGGTTCTTGAGCGAGTTGGGACTGATGAATCAGAGCAAATCGAAGCCCGTTTTTCCACACTCGACAAATGGTTTCAGCCTGAAGTGCAGTTTGAGCTTAGCAAGATTCGTCGCGCAATTAGATCGGAAAACCAACTCTGGGCCAGGCGATTCATGTGGGTAGCTTTAGCTGAAACTGTACGCCTTACCAGCAATTCTCGTACTTCAACTTACAAACTGCATACTCGACCGAAAGACGAAATAGAATCGCGGGAAATATCAGCTATTGAGACGTTCGGAGACATCGTGTCCAGAAACCGGGACGATTTCCTGGGATTCAGAGATGCCCTGAATGAAGCCGGATGCCTGCACAGAGACCGGCACATTGGTAAGTTATCTATTCATTTGCAGGATTCTACCGTCAGGATACTTCCCCCGTCAGATTACGCCAACCAATACGATCTATTGATAACCTCACCCCCTTATGGCGATAATACGAGTACAGTCCCTTATGGGCAGCACTCGTATTTGCCGCTCCAATGGATTGATCTTGAGGACATCGACGAGAAAGCGAGCAATGGAGATTGGTTACGGACAACGCAAGAGATTGATCGAAGGAGTCTAGGGGGAAAAAGACCACGGAAACTTGACCCGTTTGTTAAACACCTAGCAGAAAGGTCAAGTAGCTACAAAGCAACAGTAAATTCACTAACGGAGCAGCCTAGAGACCGTCGCTCCCGAGTCACTGCGTTCTCATACGATCTGGACAAAACCCTGGATCCAATTGTCTCAAGTTTGCGTAGAAATGCCTACTTGATATGGATAGTGGGAAACCGGCACGTCGGCGGAATTGAAATCCCAACGGATGAAATTTTGATAGAACTCTTGGAGCGCCGTCAGGTTATCCGCGTCACACAGGCTACGAGAAGAATAGTATTCAGACGAATGGCTGCGAGGAACCAAATCTCAAGTATGATGCGACAAGAGCACATTCTTGTGTTCCGAAAGGTTGGTGAGTGATGGCTTCAGAAGTAAAACGCCAGCCCAGGTTTGAAATTGATGCCTCGGTCATTTACGAATTGGGGGAGAAACTCATTTCTGATGAAGTTCAGGCCCTGGTGGAGTTGGTCAAGAACTCCTATGATGCAGATGCCAGTTATGCCAATGTTACTGTGGGGGCTGAAGAATTGGTAGGAGATAACAGCCTGAACTTCTCCCAATCCAGGGGGTATATCATCATTGAAGATGATGGCATAGGCATGGACTGGAATGATATTGAAAGAGGCTGGCTGACCATCTCTGCTTCACCAAAGCGAGAGATGAAGGCTAAAGGGAGAACGACCAAGAAGGGCCGGACCCCTCTTGGCGACAAGGGGCTGGGACGTCTGGGTTCTCAAAGATTAGGACAAAGGATCGAGATATGGACCTCCGAGGACGATAGTAATGTTGAATACTACGTGGGTGTAGATTGGGGAGACTTTAGGGACAGTGTTTTATCGAAAGTGCCAGTCCATTTTGAAGAGCAGGAAAAGGAGAGGCCGCGCAAAGGCACAAGAATTGTCATTTCCGGCCTGAGGTCGCCTGAGGAATGGAAGGGCACAAGACGGGATGAACTGGTGAGCAAGCTCGCTCAACTTCTTTTCCCCTTTGAAGAATTGCGCCCGTTCGACGTATTCCTGACGGTAAACGGGGCACGGATGGATTTAGACCGTATCTCCAAGAGTGTCTTTGACGTGGCCGATGCGCGATTCACGTTCTCTTTTGACGGCCACAAACTGCATATTGAAGGCAAGTACCGCTTGAGTATTCTGCTGGCAACGACCAAGGGAGAACATGCCAAACAGCAATTCCAACGTCTTGTAGCGCCGGACCAGGGGGCGGATTTCTATGCTTACCTGACCGAAACTTATCTATCCCAAGACGGCTCCAGGTCTATTCCTGGATTAAAGTGGGAGGATGAGCCGGGATGGTTTGTGTCTTTTGAGGAAAGTCACTCTCTGGAGGATTGTGGAGACATAGAGTTGGTTTCCGCCATACCACTTGGTGTCTCGCCTTCTGAGAAGGACTTGACAGGTGAAATCGCCAACCCTGGACCTTTTCGCGGCGTAATATATTCTTTCAAGCGGAAGGGGACAGACTTGAGTGCTATCAGTGATGTATTCAACATACAGTCTGAATTCAGCGACTATGTAGAGAGACACTCCGGCATTCGTGTATTTCGAAATGGTTTTGGCGTTCGTCCCTTTGGCCTGGGCGACAATGACTGGCTTCAACTGGGTAGTGGGTGGACAAGTGCAATATCCTACTATGGATTGCGTCCCAAGAATGTCGTAGGATACGTGGCCTTGACGGCTAGGGACAATAGCAAGCTGGAAGAAGCAACAGACCGGGAAGGATTTGTTGAAAATGCTCACTTGCGCAATTTCTATCTATTGATGCAACGAGTGGTCAAATCCATAACACCCGCAAACACAAACTTGCGCCGAGGGTATACCAAATATGCAGAGTTGGAAGCTAAACAAGAACTAGGGATTACTTCTCAGAGTGTCTCTGAGATTTTCACGCAGATGAGGGATACTTCGAGCGGTTCTAGAGAGCTGGGGACAAGAGTAGCCAAGACACGTGATAGTCTGGAGTCAGTGTATACACGGGTCAAGACCTTGACGCAGGCAATAGAGTCTACGCCCTTGTTCCATACGGAGCAAGAACGAGAGGTTGCGCCTCTACTGCAAGAAATCAAAGGAACGCTCAACGAGGCTGCCTCCATCCTCAGACAGGTTGAGTCAATGTTGTCCCAGGCAAAGCACCTGGGCGAGAGTGCAGATGTATTGGAACCAGACCTGGAGCATCTTCGAGAAGAACTCGAGATGTTCTCAGAGTTGGCAGGGTTGGGAATGACCGCCGAGGCGCTTTCACACGAGATGAGCATCATTGCGGATGGTTTGGCCGCTAGAACAAGGAGCCTACTGGCGAAATTCAAGAGGCGGAAATCACCTGATTCACAGATAGTTGCCTATACTGAACACGTTCACACGGCTGTTGGGCGGATGAGAAAGCAACTCGGCCACCTGGATCCATCTATGCGCTACGTCCGAGAACGACGTGACAAAATTGAAATGCGTGCTTTTTTTGAAAACATCTGCGACTTTTATTCTGAGCGTCTTGCGCGAAACAACATTGAAATGGCAATAGAGGAACCGTTTGAAGATTTCGTCATCTTGATGAATAAAGGCAAGCTTACCCAGGTTATAGACAACCTTCTTTTGAATTCCGAGTACTGGCTGAAAGAAGACCTGCGTAAGAGTCACATCTCCACAGCTCAAGTTCTCATTCGAGCAAAGGCCCCAATGATAGAAATATACGATACAGGTCGAGGAGTGGCGCCATCCGTAGAGCATTATTTATTTCAGCCATTTGTCACAATGAAACCCCAAGGACGCGGGTTAGGACTTTTCATCGCGCGTCAACTTCTTAACTCGAGCGGTTGTTCGATTTCTCTACTCCCGGAACGAAACCAATTCGACCGACGATACATCTTCCGCGTAGACCTTACAGGAGCCGTCGTCAATGAATGAAAGAATCGTAGCAGCGCAACGGGCAATCGAACAAATTCTCGCCGGACTCCATATCGAAACCGTGATATGTGTTGATGATGTTTATGGCATCGAAGACGTTGATAGCAGCGTTGAGCTTGTGATTGGGTGGTTTACTGAAGCACTATCGCTTGGAAAGACCAAAGATTGCAGCGCGCTTTTAGAAGAGTCCTCGTTTTTCGATGTCCCAGATGACGAGATTTGGAAACGCAGATTGAGGGATCGTTGGCAAGAGCTAGGTGCAGAGGAAAGAATAACTATCCTGGACAATCTTGCCGTAATCCTGGGCACCGAGGTTGAGATCAAACGTGACCAAGAGAGTGCCTCTCTGTTAAAGGATTTGATTCCAAAAGAGAAACTCCGGGAGTTATCCCCTGCTGATTGGGAAAGGGGAAAGGAGACAATCACTGAAGAAGCTGTTGAGGGAAAGTGTCTGCTATGTTTATTTGATCACAATCTTCAGGGTGCATACGGTTATACTGACAATGGCGGTATTCTCTTTTTAGAAAAAATGATTGGCTCGCGCGGCAATCACCCGGTGATTTGTGGTTTGTTGACTCACACTATCAAAGAAGGCGACGAAATCGCCCGAAGCAGTCAGTTTGCCGACGAGCATGGTCTGAGACGAGAAGACTTGTTGGTTTTATCCAAAGATAGACTCCGTGGCCCAATGCGATTTGCTCACGGACTCAAGATGATGTCACTCAATCACGCCCGTGATTTTCTGACCAGCCGGGTGAGAGAAATAGCAAAAGAGGCAGATGGACAGGCAAATGACGAACTGATGAAAGTTGATGTATACAACTTTGACTACATGGTTCTCCGGTCGTCGGAGAATGAAGGGGTATGGGAAGCCGAGACTCTATTTCGCTTGTTTGAGATTCTGCGACGCGCTGCCTTCCAAAAGGAAGCGTTCACTCTTGAGAACAGGGCTGCGTTGGATGACAGGATTGCCCAAATTCGTGCCATTCGAGAGGTGGAGATTCTACCAGATGAACAAGAATACCCACCCAATCAACGGTGGGAGATCAGAAGGTTGGAACTGTACGAGCACGGGGACTTCATTAACCAGGCACATCTTCCTCTGGAACTGGGGATATCTTTGAGACTGGGAGAAAGAAGTACATCCTGGTTGCTCAGCCCTGCGATCTTATGGTTCGAGAGGACGGTAGCAGGAAAGCCAAAAGTGTGGTGCTCGCCAGGATAACGCTTCCTCAAGCCCCACAAGATCTAGACCGGACGTTCAATTTCCTTCTTGAGTACTTCGATCTTGGTTCTCGCAGGAAAGGGGCCGTTAAACTTCAGCAGACATATCACATCTCCCCAGAGGTTTTGGATTTAGCCGTATTTAACTCTGACGGTCAGTGCAAGTTTGATCCCTCAGTTACTCTGCCCATGTTACATACCCCTTGGCGCAATCACTTCGAAGAAATCCGGGAGATTTTTCAACAACATCAAGTGCGACTTGATGAGATATATGAGCACTGTACAGATCTGGGTGATGAAGCCGAAGAATACTTAAGAGGCTCTCTGACACAAAAGCTGACTATGTCAAACTTGGACATTTCCTTCACATACGACCAAGGAATTCTTGAATTTGATCTGCGGAGAGTCGGCAGATATCGACAACCCGGTGCAACTAGACTATTGAGCCATTACGTAGCTTGCCTTTCCAGGGAAGCAGAGGAACACGACTTTGCAATGTTGGAGTAGGATATTCCCGTAGTGATTGGTTCCAACGCAAGGGAGACAACCCTTGACCATCCGTAAGCGCCTCATCGAATACAACCTCCCCCTCGCCGACATCTCCGAAGCGTCGGCCCGCGAGAAGAACATCTGCCACGGCCATTCCTCCACCCTGCACATCTGGTGGGCGCGGCGGTCACTGGCTTCATCCCGCGCCACCGCCTTCGCCGCTCTCACTGATGACCCCGGCCCCGACCACCCAAAGGAGCGGGAGGAACTGTTGGAACTGATCAAGAAGATCACTCCCTGGGAGGCGGTCAAAGACGGCAACTCGGAAGACATTGAGCGGGCAAGAGAACTCATCCCGAAGCAATACGGCCGGCCGCCCCGCGTCCTCGACCCCTTCGCTGGCGGCGGATCGATCTCCCTGGAGGCTCTCCGCCTCGGCTGCGAGACCTACGCCGGCGACTACAACTCAGTGGCCGTCTTCATCGGGAAGGCTACCCTTTGTGGGAAAAAGGCAAAAAGGCCGAGATCGCCCAACTGCTCGGTCAGACCGGCTATGGCCAGAGCGGGGCTTTCTGGCAGTTCTGCCAGGCCATCGCCGAGTGCCTGCTCAACGGCAGCAAGGAGAAGCAATTGCTGGAGGGGCTGTTGATCGGGAAGGATGGGTATATCCGGGAGAGCGCGGAGGTCGTATCACAGTCGCAGAAGCACAAGCCGCAGCAGTTGCGGCTGATCGATTAGCTGGAGTTCGTCGTAGACCACTATCGCCTGTTGGACTCGGCCACAGTGAAATGATAGAATGCACAGGTCCGAACCTTGCGGCAAGTGAATGAATTGATCCTGCAACTCGGGGCTATGAGTAGGCTAATGGAAGAGTATTACAGGAAGATAGAAGAACGGGTCCAGCATACGAAGATGACAGCTCACTCAGGGTTTGAGTGGTCTCGATGGTGGGGTGCAAGCTCACTCTACCACTGGTCGCTGGACTGGACAGGCAGCTTTGAGCAACTACAAGCTATGTCTGATGATGAACTGCTCGCCCTGGAAATCATCCGGTTGGAGATCATTGCCGCAGCATATATGTTGATCCCAGATAGCGACCGAATCCTGCTGTGTTCAGGCAACCCACTCTGCATCAAATACGCGTTTGGCAAGCCATTCGAAGGGCATCCGCCTCCAAGAATCCGCTGTCGGGGATGCCCTCTTGAAGCTCTCCGACTGCCTCCCGGCACCTGTGTACCTGGACTTCGGAAGTATCGTTCTATTCACCAATACGGGCTGATCATGCGAGGGAACCGGAGGCGCCGGAAGGAGGACCTGGCCGGCATTCGTGAGCAGATCGATGTCCTGCAGAAGATAAGAGAAGATCCTTCTCTCATCCCATTCTAGGACGAGCATACTTGGATGCTAGTGTACAGTCTGCCGCATAAGCGAATTGGCAGCGCAAATAGACAAGGTGCGACGCACTTCTGAAGTGCGTCGCACCTGTTCGCACCTAATCACGAGCCATGCCAGACTTCCTGGAGCAACTGACCCACCGCTTGAGACGCAAGCAGGCCGAAGAACCGGCCAGAGGAGCGGTCGAATCAAGCGAGGTGGATGTGGCTGGGGCACCTCCGTCGCCAGCGGCGCCCCCAGCGAAGACGCCGGCGCCGGCAGCGGAACCTGCCGCTGCGCCAAGCCCCCAATCCAAGGGTGAGGGAGAGGACATCGCCCTCGTCTTTGCGCCCGCCGGCCCGGTGGCCCACCTGTTGGGCGATACTTACCGCCCCCGGCGCGGCCAGGCGCTGATGGCGCGACTGGTCAAGCGTGCTCTGGATGAGGGCCAGCACGCGCTCATTGAAGCCGGCACCGGCAGCGGCAAATCGTTCGCCTACCTCATTCCCCTTATCTGGACTGGCAGTCGGGCGTTCATCTCCACGGCCAACAAGACACTCCAGAACCAACTCTGGGAGAAGGACCTCCCGGCCCTGCAGCGTATCGCTCCCCGGCCGTTCACGGCGGCTCTGCTCAAGGGGCGGGGAAACTACGTCTGTCGGGTCAAACTGAAAGAACTGAGCCAGCAGTTGATCCTGCCGGGCCAGGGACCCTTCGGCTGCGCTCAGGGCAGGCTCTCCGTCGGTGAATTGCGGGAGCGACTGGATCAGACACCCTCCGGGGACGTCGAAGAACTGCGCCTGTTCGGCGAACTGCGGGACGCGCTCACCGTAGGCCGGCACGATTGCCTGGGCCAGCGCTGCCCCATGTTGGGCCAATGCTACTACGAATTGGCGCGAATCGAGGCGGAGAAGGCAGACATCGTCGTCCTCAATCACGCTTTGCTGGCCTTCAACATAGTTCTGGACGGCCAGATCATCGAGCCCCGCGATGCAATCGTCCTGGATGAGGCCCAGGATTTCGTGCCCTACGTCGTCGGCGCGCTGCGGCTCAGACTGGAATACGACCAGGTGCCCGCCTTCGTCAACGATACCGTCGTCATAGGCAACGCCGGCGACAGGCTCAGGGGCAGGGCCGTGCAAGCCAACCACGAACTGTTCACCCACCTGGCGCAAAGTGGTGACCAGCGTCAGCAAAACGAGCGTCGTTGGGTCTCTCCGCGCGAGTTGCCGCTGGCGGGCAAGTTGGCCAGTCACGTCAACGTCATCTGTAAGCAACTGATGAAACGTTATCCCCCCGTGCCTGGTGGGGGCGAGCGCAACGAGGAGAACGGTCGCCATCAGACGGCCATCGAATGGGCAGGACAACTGGCGGACGCGATCCTGAGTCTGAACCGACCGGTGCCAGAGGATGAGGTACGGTATTGTGAGAAGAGCTCCCCCCCGAAACGGGGGGGGCGGAAGGGGCCGGGCAAGAGAGAAGAGACACGCATCGTCCTCTGCCAGGAACCGGTCGAGGTGGCCGGCTTCCTACGAGAGAGTCTGTGGAATGCGACCAAGACGGTGGTCTGTACCAGCGCCACGCTCACCGTCAACGGACGGTTTGACTACTTCGGCCGGCAGATCGGCGCGCCGCCCGAAGGTGAAAAAGGCGGCGTGATTCAGCGTGTCATCGCCAGCCCTTTTGACTATCCCAACCAGGCGCTGCTCTACACCCCCCACGGGCTGTACCCTCAGTATGGCGAGGGAGAGGATGGATACGTGCGGAAGTTGGCGGCCGAGGTGGAGCGGCTGGTGCGGGCCAGCCGGGGGCGCGCTTTTGTGCTGTGCACGAGTACACGTCGGGTCGGGCAACTGTTCGAAACGCTGGCGCCACGACTTCCCTTCGCCTGCTACCGTCAGGGCGCAGCCTCCAGAGAAGAACTGCTCGACTTGTTTCGGAACGACGCCAGCGGGGCCGTGCTCTTTGCGACCAAGAGTTTCTGGGAGGGTGTGGACGTCCCTGGCGATCCGTTGTCGCTGGTTATCATAGACAAGTTACCCTTTGCGCCTTACCGGGATCCGGTGATCCAGCATCGGGAGCAGCGCATCCGCGAGGCCGGCGGCAACCCGTTTATGCAGGTTATGTTACCGGAGGCGATTTTGGCCCTGAAGCAAGGAGTGGGCCGGCTCATCCGCACCGAGACGGATCGAGGCGTCATGGCGATTCTCGATTCGCGTCTCAATACCAAGCGGTACGGCTCACAGGTGATCGCCAGCCTGCCTCGGGCGCGCAGGACGCTGCGGTTCGAGGACGTGGCGGCCTTTTTTGCAGAGGAGGAGTAAAGGGCACCTGTCTTGACAATGGGTTACTACTCACCCTGTCATTGCGAGGAACGAAGTGACGAAGCACCGCCACGAGTACTCGCGGTGGCAATCCCCAACTTACTGGCGGGAGATTGCTTCGCTACGCTCGCAATGACATCATTACAAAGCTATTGACTGGGTGAGCTTGCCACTTTCCAGACATGCCTGAGTAGTAACGACAATGGCGCATTTGCCGGTGGCTCTTTACCCATCTTTCGTGTCTTTCGCTATTTCAAACCTTCGTGTTTCCGCTCGCCGCCAGTTCCAACTGCCGCCGGTAGAGTTGGCTATAGAGCCCGCCCCGGGCCAGCAACTCGTGGTGGTCGCCCACCTCGCGGATGCGCCCCTCCTCCAGCGCGATGATCTTGTCGGCGTTGCGGATCGTGCTCAAGCGGTGGGCGATGACCAGCGACGTGCGCCCCTTCATCACCTCGTCCAGCGCCTGCTGGATCAAATATTCCGCCTCGGCGTCCACCGACGAGGTGGCCTCGTCCAGGATCAGGATGCGCGGGTCGGCCAGGATGGCGCGCGCCAGCGCCAGCCGCTGCTTCTGCCCGCCGCTCAGTTTCACCCCCCGCTCGCCGATCTCGGTGTCGTAGCCTTGGGGCAGTTGCTCGATGAACTTGTGGGCGTAAGCTGCCTTCGCGGCGGCGACCATCTCTTTCTCGCTGGCGTCCGGCTTGCCGTAGAGCAGGTTCTCGCGCACGGTGGTGTTGAACAGGAAGGTGTCCTGCAGCACCACGGCCACGTGCTGGCGCAGTGACCGGATCTGCACCCTGCGCAGGTCGTGCCCGTCCACCAGGATGCGGCCGTGGATCGGGTCGTAGAAGCGACACAGCAGGTTGGCGATACTGGTCTTGCCCGCCCCGCTGGGCCCGACCAGCGCCACTGCCTCTCCGGGGGCCATGCGGAACGTGACGTCGTGCAGTACCTCGTCACCATCGCCGTAGCGGAAGTGCACGTCGTCGAACACCACATCCCCCTCGATCCGGTCCAGCGAGACCGCGCCTGGCGCGTCCTGGATTTCCGGCACTTCGTCCAGCAGTTCGAAGATGCGCTCCCCGGCGGCGATGGCTTGCTGGAAGACGTTGTCCACCTCCGTCAGTCGCCGGAGGGGATCGTAGAACGAGGTGATGTAGGACAGAAAGGCCACCAGCGTGCCCAATGAGGTCTGATCGTTGATGACCATCCACGCGCCCACGCCGAGCACCGTCGTGCCCCCCAGAACAGCCATGATGCGCAGGGCAGGAAAGAAGGTGGACCAGGCGCGTATGGCCCGCACTCGTTCCCGATAATAGTTCGCGGTGACATCGCGGAAGCGATCCAGTTCTGTATCCTCTTGCCCAAAGGCCTGGATGACGCGGATGCCGGCCAGGTTGTCCTCCAGTTTAGCGTTGATGTCCCCCAGCCGGTCGCGCACCTGGCGGTAGATAGGGTGCACGCGCTGGTTGAAGCGCCGCAGGCCAACGGCCATAATCGGCAACAGAACCAACACGATCAGCGCCAGTCGCCAGTCGAGCACCAGCAGCACTGCCGACACACCCAGCAAGCGCATCAGGTCTACGGTCGCAAGGATCACCCCGTGGGTGACGAAGCTCTCCAGGGCGTTGACGTCGTTGGTCACCCGCGACATCAGTTCACCGGTGGAGGTCTGTTCAAAGAAGGAGAGAGACAATCGTTGCAGGTAGGCGTAGATATGCACCCGCAGGTCGAAGATGAAGCGCGCGCCCAGCACGTGGCGGATGTACTGGTCGCCAACTTCCGTGAACCACAATGCCACATAGATACCGACCAGGGCGGCGATTATCACGCCGAGGCGGGAGAGGTCGCGACCGCCGATCACCTGATCCACGATCTCCCGCTGGAAGAGCGGCGGGAGCAGCCCCAGGCTGGTTTGAAACAGCAGCAGGATGCCTGTAGCGGTCAGTGGCTTCCAATACGGTCGCACGTAGCCAAAGAGACGTTTCAGAATGTGCATAGGGGGGAGTCGGTCTTACCCTCTTTCTCTCAGGAGAGTCGTTTCACGCTTCACGTCTCCGCGCAGCACGCGGAAGTGGTCGAAGTCACGAGCGACGGCCGTCTCGGGGAAAATGGCCTGCGCCTCATCGAGGATCTCCCTCTCGCGATAGCGTCGCGAGATGTGGGTCAGCACCAGCCGGTGGACCCCCGCATCCCGAGCCAGCCGGGCCGCCTGCGCTGCCGTGAGATGAGCGAAACGGTGCGCCAGGTCAGCCTCACGCCGCAAATACGTGGCCTCGATGACCAGCATATCAGCCCCACGCACGGCTGCCTCCAGGTCCTCGGTCCGCCCAGCGTCACCCACGTGGGCCAGACACGCGCCGGGCCGCGCCGGGCCCAGCACATCGTCAGGGTGAACCACGCGACCATCGGGCAACGTCACCGATTCGCCGGCGACCAGCAGTCTTCGCTCCGGCCCTCGTGGCACCCCCAATGCCTCTGCTCGCTCGTCGAGGAATGGACGGCGTGGTTTCTCGTGGAATAGATAGCCCAGGCTGGGTCCACGGTGAACGACAGGAAAGGCCACGACCTCGAAAGAGTCATTTTCCAGGACGACCCCAGGACGCACCTCAATGAGATCAATCTCAAGCGCAGGCTTGGCGCCCCGCAGCACCACGCCGTAGATCAGATCATACACCCGCTCCAGCGCCCAAGCGCCACCGTAGATCTTGAGGTGGTCAATCGCTTCCCAGCGCGCGAAGGTGGATATCAACCCACCCAGGCCAAGCATGTGATCGAGGTGCCCGTGGGTAAGGAGGATCCTGTTGAGTCGTTTGAAGCCCAGGCCGCTACGCAGGATTTGCCGCTGCGTCCCCTCACCACAGTCCACCAGAAAGCGGTAATCTCTATACAGGACGACCTGCGCCGAAAGCCCACGATGGATCGAGGGAGCCGACGCTGAGGTACCCAGAAAGACGATCTCAATCACGCACCTCTCCTTTTGCGATCAACGTACCCGGCGCTCCTGGTTCTCCTTCGGCGCGCAACTCTCGCGCCAGGAATTGCCGCACGACCCAGACATTGGTCAGCAGGTGTTGGGACACCTGCGAGGTGACCACCTGTGATTCACCCTCCGCCAGGGCCATCGGCAGTACCAACTGATCGGCCAGATGTGGGTCGGCCGGGGCGCCGGAGCGATGGTGGGCCAGCAGATTCTCACAGGCCGCCTCGGCCACACGCTCGGCCGGCAAGCCCTTACGTCCGTAGGCAGTGAAACCAGTGCTAACGTGCGCGTACTCAGCGAATAGGAAGATGCCAGCCCCTGGCCCGGCCCCGCGCAGGCGGCGCGGTTCCACCTGTGCCTGGAGACCAGCCTCCGCCAGCACGTTGCGGGCGCGGGCGGCCATGCGCTGCGGGATGTGGGCTGGCAGGTTCATCACCGCCGCTGTGCCCCAGACACGGTGCAGTTTCCCGCGCTCAGTCAATATGATAGGGGGCAGCGGTCCCCCTCGTCCTGTAATCTGCACCTGTATCTCCCCACCGCCCGCCGGATAGAAACCCCAGCGCACCAGTTCCACCTGTGCGTGCACGTCCATCCGCGCCAGGGCGGGCAGGAAAACGTGTTCCAGATAGGACACCGGCGGGGACCAGGGCACGTGTGTCCCGCCCCGCAGCGTCAGGTGCGATTCTCCTTCCGCCAATGCTAATGGCAGGAGCACTGTCTGCAGCACCAGGCCCACCGATCCGGCGCTACCGCCCTGGGCCACCTCGGCCACGTCGAAGGTGTACTCACCGCAGCGCGGCGGGCCAGCGGGAACAAAAGTGAGCGTCTGAGAACCTAACCCATCCCCCTCCAGATGTGCCCCACACACGGCGGCGGCCGCTCGTACAGCGGTGAGGTGTTGGGGCCGGAGGCCCGGCTTCCTACGTTTGGCGCGGATGTGCTCGAAACGCGCCGGCTGTCCGGTGAGGGCGGCCAATGCCAGCGCGGTACGCAGCACCTGCCCTCCACCTTCGCCATAGGAGCCGTCAATCAGCACCATTGTTTGGGCTTTGGGATCTGACACTCACTTCTCCATCTCGCGCAGCGCCTCGTAGGCCGGACGCACGCGAGTCTCGGGCCAGGCCGGCTCGGTGATGGCCCACCAGTACTGCTCGTCCGCCTCAGTCCAGCGAGGGTCGGCGATGGAGATCACTGTCATCAGCCCGATCCAGGGAGTCCAGTGCTCCCTGGCATAGTGGAAGGCGCGCACCAGGTAGTCAGCCTGCTGTTCTTCGGTAACGGCGTGCCAGTTATACGGTGAATCCGGACGTGGGTCGGTTGTCCAACCCACCTCCAGCACCGCTACCTGTTTGTCGCTATCGCCATAGCGCCGCATGATCTCGCGCGCGTTTTCGACGTGGCGGAAGCAGAAGAAACGCTGTCCGCCGTACTCAGGCCTGGTAGCGACCTCGTCGGGGGAGACCTCAGGCGGGGCCTTGAAGCCGGGTGCGTTGACCCCCAGCAAGTCGAAGTACGGCGCTGCTCCAGCCTCGTACATACCGATCAGGTAGTCTACGTCAGGGATGGCATCGGGCGGCCCGGTGCCGGTCGGCGCCAGCCCGGCCGAGATGACCAGCGCGTCCGGGTCGGCGGTCTTGACGCCGATATAACATACGCGCAGCAGATCGACGTACTCGGCTGGGTCAGGCAGATGTCCTCCCCACTCGCGGGCCAGATTGGGTTCGTTCCACACCTGGTAGGCTCCCACTCGTCCCCGGTACCGGTCAGCAAGGGTGCGGCAGAAGTCGCCGAAGTCTTGTGGGTCCGCCGGAGGGCCATTGTCAGAATGTGTCCCCTCTGGCGGCACTGTCCACACCGGCTCACGGTCGAGGCGCAAGAGTACGTTCAGGCCATATTGCTCTGCGTCAGCGATGATGCGGTCGGTGAAATACCAGTCATAGTGGCCTTTGGCCGCTCCCTCAACGTCCCTCCAGCCCACGTGTTGTTTAACCCAGGTAAAACCGGCCTCATGGATCAACCGCAGGTCGCGCCTCGCTGCCTCCTCATGCCACCACAGAAAAGCCTGCATACCGTACTCAGGGGATGCCAGTCGCACGCGAGGCCACGAAGTGGGAGTGGGAGGAGCAGTGAGCGTGACCTCAGACCCCGAATCCCAAACCCAAAATCCCAAGGCGAATAGCAGGAGACCGAGCACCAGAAGCACGGAGCCCAGAGGTGCGGGACTGGCGACCTGGCGCCTCTGGTTGGAATCGTCCCGACCATCTGTCATTTGACATTTGTCATTTGACATTTGACGTTTGACGTTTGTTATTCTATCAGGCTATCAGGGTTTCTCCAGCGCGCCGATAGCACCGAAGGCCGGGCGGGCGATGCCCTGGAAGTCCAGCAGGCTGTAGGGGGCATTGGGGTCGGTCGGACCGAGGCCATCCTTCTGCGCGAAGTCGAGGTTCCAAAGGAAGGCCAACCGCACGAAGCCCCACTGGCGCATCAACTGGAACGCCTCCACGTCCCAGTCCGCTTGCTCCTTCAGCGTGTTATCAAGCGCGAACTCAAAGCCTGGAGGATGACCGCCCAACCCCTCGGCCGAGGCCCAACCGAACTCTGTCACACAGAGCGGCTGATCGCTCCCGGCAGCCGCGATACGGTCGTGGTAGCCCTGCAGGGTGGACTTAAAGGACCAACTGTGGTCGGGATTGTCGAAAGGGCCACGGAAGAACGTCGCGCTTGGGTCGTCGTACCCCTCATCCCAGGCCACGTTGGGCGGCATGTTGATCCCATTGTGATGCGCGCCCACGCAATCGCAATAGTTCAAGAAACCGGCAGCGACCATGCGGTCGAAGTAGTCGAAGTCGTCCATAAAGATGATACGGGCTGGATTGTCGGAGTCGGTGTCGGTATAGCCCACCGGGGAGAGCGCACCGCTGATGACAATGATGTTGGGGTCACGGCTCTTGATGGCCTGATAGGACAGCCGCAGCATCTCGACGTATCGCTCGGGGCTGACACCCTCGGCGGTATCCCACTCGCGGTCCAGATTTTGCTCGTTCCATACCTCGATGGCGTGGATGCGGCCCTGGTAGCGATCCACCATGCGGCCCAGAAAATCGGCGAAAGTGGTCAGGTTATCCGGAGGTGCGCTTTCCACTCTTTCGTCGAAGTAGGTGCGCGACCAGTGAGGCGCGTCCACGACACTGAGCATAACTTTGAGGTTCCGCCGGTTGGCTGCCTCCACCACCCAGTCGAAGCCGCTCCAATCCATCTGCCCTGGATTGCCCTCGAAATGAGCCCAGCGCACTTGTTGCTTGACCCAGCCCAGACCGAGGCCCTCTACCTGGCCCATAGTGTAGTCGGTGTCACCCACCACGCCATGAACGGCAATACCGTAACCAAATACCTCTTCCGCTGGCGGGACGGTGGGAAGCGCCACCCCACTCGTGGAAGTGGGCTGGACGGCAACCGCCTCCACAGTGGGCGTAGGGGCTTCAGTGGTGGGCGTGACTCCCTCTTCCTCCACCTGCTGGCTGCTCTCACTGCCAGGACCGAGCCAGCCGTACCAGGTGCAGAACCCGCCGACGAGGACGAGAACGAGCCAGATGGCAATCACGATGTAAAGCCGCTTGTCATCCGAGCCCCGATTATCTTGCGAGAAACCAGACATTGTGACCTCCTCACAGGCAAGAGGGCTCGGCTGCAGCCGAACCCCCCGTCTTATTCTCCTTATCACTCAGAAGAAGCACACGCTAGGGCAGGCCGAAGAAAACGCGCATGATGACCACCAGGATGCCAACCACGATAGGCATCAACAGGCCGACGGTCCAGTGGAACTGAGTATCCATCTTGCTCTCAATCCGGCGACGTTCCTTCCGCGCTTCCTCGAAACCACGCAGTAGATCCACCCGCAGTTCCTCGATCCGCTGGGTGTTAATCCCGACGGGTGCCCGCAGTTCGCGCAACTCGGCCGCGATGCGCCGGTCTCGCTCTTCGATGAAACGGTCATAGTAGGGCGGGACCTCGGTCACGTAAGCCTCTTGTGGCTCCCGGACCTCTTTCTCTTCAGTCAGCGCTCGCCTTCGTTGCCATCAGTATAGCATGACCCGCCCTCCTGGTCAACACTCCTCAGCGCGAACCCAGCACGGCGTGGAGCGCGTCGCAGGCCGGGCAAGCCCCGATCGTCCCTCAAACTTTCGAATGATGTTCTCTGGTAATGGATCGTCAAAGTCGTCTGGCACAACAAACTCTCCGGTGCATAACCCAAGAGGTCGTACTGGCTTGGAAGTTGAGGCAACGGGCCTGAGTTCTGCCATTGGTTTGCCGGCTTTCACGATAACAAGTGTCTCACCGGCTTCCACACGCAGAAGATAAGCTGATAGGTCTTGTCCTATTTCATCTACACTAACTTGAACCATGAGGCGACTATCAATCATAGACATTTTGAAATCAATCTCCCACAAATCTCTCGCCGCGAGCCTGACATCAGTATAGCATGATGCGCAGTCCCGGTCAACACCCCCTCAACGCGAACCCAGCACGGCGTTGAGTGCGTCGCAGGCCGGGCAACCCCCGCCAGGCCGGATGATGTTGTAGCCATCCTGCGGGTCATAGCCAGCGTAGCGACTCCTGCCAATGTTCCAGATGATGATACAGCGCACCATCCCGGTGCTGGTGCTCAGTTGTGCCGCTTCGGCCAGCCAGGCCGCTTGTTGGGCATTGGTTATACCCCGTGCCCAGGCAAAGGCATCCGAGAACGTTGGCACGCCCTCCTGCGAGGCGTAACCCATCTCGGTGTAGAACACCTTGCGCGCCCCGCCGAACGTATTGTAGTACAATTCGGTCTGTGGCAGGAAATACCAGGAATGATGGGTGCCGGCCGGGTGGCCGCTGCGGGCCGAGGGGGACGTGGCGCCTGCATTGTGGTGTGCGCCGATGTAGTCCATACAGTTGGCCGCGCCCGCGTCGCGCAGTCCCGCCATCCATGGCGCGTCGTCACAACCGTTGGGGCTGCAGCCGCCAAACCAACCGGTCGGGGCCGGCGCGCCGCTGATGACCAATGTACCAGGATTCGCGGCCTTGATGGCGCTGTAGGCAGCACACAGCAAGTTCGTGTATGCCTGCGGGCTGATGTGACCGATCTGCCACTCGCGGTCAATATTGGGCTCGTTCCATATCTCGATGGCATCAGCCCCGGCCGCCGCGATCCCGGCCACCCAGTTGGCAAAGTCCTGCTCGAAGCCGCCCTTAGTGACCATGTCAGCCGAACCCAGGGCGCTCACCTGGATCTTGAATCCGTTGGCGTGCGCGTCTGCGATGAGGCTCGAAGCGTTTCCCCCATAACCTACCTGCTCCTTCGCCCACGTCATACCGGCATAGTGCATCTTGTCAGCGTGAGAGAAACCACCGGTAATATGTGCTCCCAACTCGAACGAACCGCCACTGACCGGCGCGGGTGCTGGGGGCACGACCCCAGGCTCGGGGGTTGGAACCACCTCTGCCACATCCCCGGCCTGGATCACCACAGAGAGGTTGGTGCCGAAGAACCCCTCTGGCACCTTCAGTCGCCAGGTGCCTTGGTAGACACCCGGATCGGCAGGGGCTTTCATCCTCACACTGACATCCACCTCTTCGCCAGGCTCCGCCGCACCCACCTCGACGCTCTCCGGTGCCCCCATCTGCGCGCCGCTGGCGAAGGCCAGGAGAGCATCTTCAGGCCAGGCGCACGTCCCACTGTTGCGCACACGCCAGATCTTCTCGAACTCCTCCTCATTCTCCACTTGCGTGTTGTCGGGGATGGTCACGTCGGCTATGTAGGAAACGTTGAGACAGGCGGAGATCACCTCTCTTGTAGCCACCGTCGCTGTCGTCTCCACCGTCGTCGTCACCTCCGGCGTCACCACAAGTGCCGCCACCGGAGTGGCCGCCGGTGCTGATTCGGCCACGGTGACTGCCACGGAGCCGTGGTCGAAGCCCGCGATCGTCGCGCCGACGGTGTAAGTGCCGCTCGTCGCCATCACCATCCAGGTGTAGCCCGGCTCAGTGAAGGGCGAAGTCTGTTGATCTACGATTGTCGCTGCGCTGGCAGCAGTCCACACAACCTCCATCTCCTGACCCACAGGAGGGGTAGCGGCTGTCCGATAACTTGCCACCGCATCCACGATGCCTACATCGTTGCCGGGATCAAGCATATCGGCCACCGCGATGCCGCCCAGGTGGTACCTCAGTGCCCAATGCAACTTGGTGGCGAGATTGGCCGCAGTGCCGAGCCAGACGGTGTGACTCCCTCCATCTTCAGCCTCGTATTGAAGGCGGTAGGTGCCGGTGGTCTCTTGAGGCGTGATGCTCAGCAGCCGGCCCGACAAGCCGAACTCCACCTGGCTGCCCGGCTCAACCTGGCTCACGTTGTCAATCGCCACCACTTCTCCAAAGGGGGCCAGCGCCTGCTCCAGCGAGACGGTTCTGAGCTCGTCACTGCCTCGCTCAACGCTGAGGGAGGAGACCAACATACGCAATTTGTAGCGCTCCACCCGGGCCGTGGCCCAATCGAGCAACCGTTGCGTCTCGCCCCCCTCGACGTAAGCAGTGGGGTCCTCAGGAAAAGGGACCTTGATCGTATCAGCAGCAGCGCCAAGTCTGACCCAGTCGTAGCCTCCCGTGTCCCACTCGCCATCGGTGGGTGTCGGGGCCCCGACGACGAGGGTCAGCCGCAGCCCTTCCGCGTGAAGGGCACGGGAGAGCGCGCTGATGAAATCGCTGTAAGCGTCCCGATCTTCAGGCGCGACCCCCCGGTAGTCCACGTCCACGCCGGCGAAACCTCTCTCGGTGCACAATTGCACGATATTGGCGATGTGAGCCTCCTGAACTTCGGACATCGTCAGCACGTCGGAAAGCAAACCCCGGTTGACGGTCGCGCCCGGAGCCCAGTTGCGCAGTGTGGGCAACACGACGTAGGCCGCCCCTTCGTCTGGCTGCAGCAGGTTGTCGGGATCACCGGTGAAACCACCCATGTTGCCCAACAGGAGGCCCGTAGGATTGACCTCATCAAGCACGCCAGCAGCAGTGGTCACCGGGTTGTCGTCCGGTTCCAGGGAGATGGCGACGGTCGGCGTGATCTGCTTGGTCTGGACGACCACGACGGAGGCCGGGACATCGGTCACCTGAGCACGGATGAACTCGTGCTCGACGACCTCGGCGTGGAGTTCGCTGCCCACCCATTCCCACGCCTCGCCGGTCCAGGTGTAAAGGTCGAGCGTCTCCCACGGCGCCGCGTTGTTGGGCATCACCACGTCAATCGCCACCGGTTGAGAGGACTTGCCGCGCACTCGGATCTGGTAGAGGGGACTCTTGACGATGAGGTGATCGGGGAGAGCCTCGACCGCCCGGCGCAGAGCGGCCCCGGCCGAGCCTTCCAGGAACTCCAGGCGCGTCACCGATCCCAGCCGCACGCGCAAGCGATCGGTAAAAGCCTCTTGGTCCACGCTCAACGTCAGTCCATCGGGGTGGGAAATGGAGGGGTTCGCGGCGTCCAGGATGGTGTAACCGACGATGCCCAGCCGCTCCAGGAGTGAGACAGGGGGCAAGAGCAAAGCAGCGATAACCAGCGCACCGATTGCAATGTAGAGCCAGGCCCCAATGCTAAAACGTTCACGAGCCTGGGCAAGGGTGGCCCTGAATCGCTCGCCAAGCGGGAGAGGCTCGCCCAGCGCCACTGCCCCCGGCACGGCTTCCGCTGCAACACTGGCCGCATCCGTTGACGCGGCAGCCTCTTGCGGCGCTTCCTCCTCCGGTGCAGCCTCCTCCACGACCTCGGGTGGCGCCATTGGTTCCGGCACGGCTTCCGCTGCAACGACGCCAGCCTCTCTCGGCGTTTCCTCCTCTGGCGCGGCCCTCTCCTCCACAGCCTCCACGACCTTGGGCGGCGGAGCCACCTCACCCGGCAGCAGGAAGCCGCGCTCCCGCAGCCGCTCCTTGAGGTCGATCAGCGACTTAGGCCCGAAGCCCCTCAGGTCGGTCAGAGCCTCATCCCCCTCCTCAAGGGCGGCCAGCACGTCGCTGATGGTGTTGACGCCTGCGCCAAGCAGCACATGTCTGGCGCGGGCGCGGAGCCCGAGTTCCGTGACAGAAAGATCGGATGAGGCCATCTGGCCCTCCAGTGACGTAGGCTGCTCTACAAACTGCTCCTCAGGCTGGATGTCGGACTCTGTGTCTCCCATAGTATCTCCTCACGCAAGATGCTCGTTACTACACGCTGGGGGAAGATGTCGATAGCAGGACAGGCGTGAAAACAACGGCCTTACCCCCCGCACGGAAAAGCAGTGGGTATTTTAGCACAGGCGGGGTCTTTTGGCAAACAGGCGCGTCCCCCCCCAAAAGATCTGGATATTGGATATTGATTACTGGTTACCATAAGGTAGCGGGCTTGACACTGTTGCCGCCTGTGTTATCATACATATCGTGAAACGAACCTGGTGGATCCGCTTCGCCCTCGCCGCTACACTCCTGGTGGTCGTCGTTCTCAGCCTACGGACGCCCACAGTCACCGCCACGGGTGTTCCCGACTACCGCTTCGGTGTCGTCGAGGCCTACGCTGCCCCGGCTGCCGCCACCGCGCTGGGCGCTGGTTGGACCCGCGTTACCTTCGAGTGGAACAGAATCCAGCCCAACAGCCCTGACGAGTGGAATGTCGTCCCCATCTCCGACCAGGTCCTGGCCAGCGAACTGGCCCAGGGTCGCCAGGTCACAGGTCTGCTGATCACCACGCCCGGTTGGGCCACCGACCTGGAAATAGGACCCGGCGTCCCCCAGGGGTTGTATCTCCCCACCGACGATCCCAACAACACCTGGGCCACCTTCGTGCGCACCATCGTCGCCCGCTACGCTGGCCGCATTAACCACTGGACCGTGTGGAACGAGCCGGAAATCCCGCCGGGGTCGCCAGACATGACCTGGGGTGGTTCCATTGAGGACTTCATCCAGTTGCTGCGCGTCGCCTACACTGTCGCTAAAGAGACCAATCCCAACGCCGTCATTCACATGGCGGCTGTAACTCACTGGCATGACGAACACTGGTTCGGTAAGTTCGTCGACGCGCTCGTCGCTGATCCCAACGGTGCGGCCAACAACTACTACTTCGACGTCGCTACTCTTCACCTCTACCATGAGCCCGAGAAGATTTACGACATAACGGCCCACTATTACCGTCTGATTCACGACCGGGGCATCTACAAGCCCTTTTGGATCGCAGAGACTAACGCCTACCTCTCCCGTGTCTCGCCCGAGGAGCAGGCTTTTTTCATCGTGCAGGCCTTCAGCCTGGAGATTGCCGCTGGCGCACAGCGCATCGCCGTCTACAAAATGGCCGACACCGAGACCGACCTCGCCGCCGACCCCGAACCGTTCGGGTTGGTACAGATGGACGGCAGCCGTCGCCCCGCCTTCACCGCCTATCAGGTCGCGACGACCTACCTTTCGGGCTTCCGGGGTGGCAGTTGGGAACGCCGGGACGAGATATCGGTCGTAGCGATAGACCGGGGGGCGCGGACGACGACCGTCGTCTGGGCACGCACGCCCGAACCGCAGACCGCCATGATCGCAGCACGCACGACCCGGGCGCTGCTGGTGGATGTGTGGGGCGCGGCCTACTACGTTTATCCTGAGCGCGGCTACTATTATCTCGACCTTCCCGGCGCTAACTGCGCCCAGGGTTGCCAGATGGGCGGTGCGCCGTTCATGCTGGTCGAAGATGCCTCGCTGAACGCCGACACCGCCCCTCCACCTTCCTCGCCAACCGTGCCGCCTGTGGAGAACACTACCTCTGACGTCACGCCCGGTCCAGACGCATCACCTACCCCCACGCCCGACCCAAACGCGTTTCCTACCCCCACGCCTACCTTTACCCCTACCCCCACGCCGACTCCCACCAACACTCCCACTCCCACACCGACCAACACGCCGACACCAACCAACACACCAACCAACACACCAACTAGCACGCCGACCAATACACCAACCAGCACACCTACTTTCACACCCACCCCCATACCTCTTCCCAGATCCGACGTCCCCCTCAGCCGGCCGTGGCTAATCGTCGGCGTTCTTGTGGCCGCGATGGGCACCACCGCCCTCGTCACGAACCACAGAGGGCACACGCGTGCTACTCGCGATTGACCTTCAGCCTGCCCGCCGCGCCGCGCACCTACACCATCTAGATCTCTGGCTGGCAAGTTATCTAACTGCCAGACGCAAAGGTCGCGGTGGCCTCTTGACATCCCCCCTCACACAGAGTACAATAACCTTACCACGGCCCCGCCAGGCCGGTGAGCCACATCCTAACCAACTAACCAACTAACCGATGAGCAGACGTACCGGTTTTCTTATCACTCTGAGCACTCTCTGCCTGCTGGCCTCCTGTGCCAAGGAGCTCACGGACGATTCGGTCGCGCCCACCACTTCAGCGTTTCCGACCGGTGCACCCTTACATACCCACACACCCATACCCACCCCGCCCCCAGAGCCAGCCGCAACACCCACAGAGCCGCCGCAAACCGAACCCGATTTAGCCACCCACACTGTCCAGCCCGGCGACACTCTGCTCGGTCTGGCCAGACAGTACGGCGTGCCGATGGCCGCGATCCAACTGCACAACGGGATGGGGGATTCCACCGTCGTGCAGACTGGACAGGTGCTCTCCATCCCCCCGCAAGCCGGCTGGGAGGAGGCATCTTCCTTCTGGGTCGTGCACGTCGTGAAAGAGGGGGAGACGCTGGTCGGCATAGCCCGGACGTATGGTCTGAAACCTGATACACTCCAGGCGGTCAACGGGCTGACCGACGCCGACCTGATTCGAACGGGTCAGGAACTGGTGCTGCCGCTGGATGCGCCCGCCGTACCGCTTGCGCCCACCGTACCGCTTGCGCCCGCCGTACCGCTTGCGCCCACCGTACCGCTTGCGCCCACCCCCACCCCCATCCCCACCGCCACGCCTGTCCTGAGCGAGACCGAAGTACCGGTTTCGCCGCCCACGCCAACCCCCATTCCAACCACAGATGGCCCCGGTGCGTCCCCTACGCCAACCACACCGTCGCCGTCTCCCACCGCTGTTCCAGTCATCCGATTATCTGCCGACGTCCCGGCCTGGCCCCACGAAACGGTTCGGCTGATCAACGAGGTGCGCGCCCAGCACGGCCTGGGGCCGCTGGCGTACAACGAGACGCTGGCGCTGGCAGCCCAGGCTCAGGCGAACGACTGCGCTCAGCGCGGCTGGTGCAGCCACACCGGCTCTGACGGCTCAGACATCAAGACGCGCATCCTGCGCGTGGGTTACGACCCTGCCAGTTGGGCGGAATGTTGGGCGCAGAGACAGACACCCCAGGGTGCGGTGGACATCTGGATGGACGAAGTGCCGCCCAACGACCCTCACCGGCGCACGTTGCTCGGTACCTGGCTTTCGGAAATCGGCGTGGGTCTGGCCCAGACCGATTGGGGTTACTACTTCATCGCCGACTTCGGCCGGCCGCGCAGCGGACCCTGACATCCTCCCGCTTGGACGCAGATTTACGCAGATAAGACATAGCGCGGCCTCCAGCCGCAACCAACGTAGGACAAGATGGCATCTTGTCCCACAGATTCTCGCGGACAACGCAAATGTTGTAGGGTAATTCTATAAAGCCGGTTTTCTCTTCTATGCGGTTACGCAAGGCGCCCAATTCCTCGGCCTGGCCTATCTACCATCCGTAACCGTCAGCTTGCTTCTGAACTTCACGACGGTCGTCGTGACGCTGATAGGCATCGTCTTGCTGGCAGAGCGGCCTACAACACTCCAGTGGCTCGGCGTCCTCGTTAACATTCCCTCACCGTGATGGAGTCCAGCATCATCAACAGCACTATGCTCGTCCAGATTGCCGTCCTGGCCTGGCTGTTCCTGGGGGAGCGAATCACCTGGCAGGAAGGGATCGGGATGACGCTGGCAGGAATCGGGACACCGATCGTCCAGTTCCGTCGCCACTCAGTGAAATCCACTTGACACCCCATCTGCCCCGAGTACAATAGACTTGACACAACTGATATTACTTCCCGACTACACGAATATAAGGAACTGGTGCTGGCCTGGCGCATTCGCATGATCCGCGAGAGCGCGGGAGGGACAGATGTTACTCACCATTGACATCGGCAACACCAACATCACTCTCGGGCTGTATGAAGGGGAGACGCTGGGTCCCCGCTGGCGCATCCGCACGATCCATGAGAAAATGCCCGATGAGTACGGCATCCTGCTGGACCAACTTTTCCACCATCGCGGCTATCGCCCTGAGCAGGTCACCGGCGTCGCCATCGCCAGCGTCGTGCCGCCGCTGACCCCGGTCTTTGCGCAGGCCTGCCGGGACTACCTGGACCAGACGCCCCTGGTGGTGGACGCAGGGGTGCGGACCGGCGTGCACATCCGCTACGACAACCCGCGGGAGGTGGGGGCGGACCGGGTGGTGGACGCCGTTGCCGTCCGTGCCCTGTACAGCGTCCCGGCCTGCGTGGTGGATTTCGGCACCGCCACCACCTTCGACGCCGTGTCGGCGGAGGGGGACTATTTGGGCGGGGCCATCGCCCCCGGCATCGGCATCGCCGCCCAGGCCCTCTTTGAGCGGACCGCCAAACTGCCCCGGGTGGAACTGACCCGACCGCCGTCGGTCATCGGGCGCAACACCGTCCATAGTATCCAATCGGGCCTTCTGTTCGGCTACGTCGGCCTGGTGGAGGGGATGGTGGCCCGCTTCAAGGCCGAGTTGGGAGCCGAGACCTGCGTCATCGCCACAGGCGGCCTGGCGGAGATCATTGCCCGTGAGACCGAGGTCATAGATGTGGTGGACCCGTGGCTGACGCTGCACGGGCTGCGGATCGTCTATGGACTGAACCAGTGAGTGGTGGAAAGGTGGTGTGGAAATGATCCCTCTGCTCGAAGACAAGCGCATCCTCCTGGGCGTCACTGGAGGCATCTCCGTCTATAAGGTCTGCGCGTTGGCCAGCCACCTGACCCAGGCGGGAGCCCAGGTGGACGTGGTGATGACGGAAGCGGCGACCCGCTTCGTCACGCCGCTGACCTTCGAGGCGCTGACCGGCCGGGTCGCGTATACCGACATGTGGCGTACGTCCGGGCCTGCCCTGCCACCGCGAGTACTCGTGGCGGTGGGCGGAGCCGAAGGGGAGGGCTTGCCCACTCACATCGCCCACGTGGGGCTGGCCCATGCCGCCGGCCTGCTGGTGATCGCCCCAGCCACCGCCAACACTCTGGCGAAATTGGCGGCGGGCCTGGCCGACAACCTCCTCACCACCCTGGCCCTGGCCGCCTCCTGCCCGGTGCTGGCGGTCCCGGCAATGGACGCCGGGATGTGGAGCCACCCTGCCACCCAGGCCAACGTCGCTGCGTTGCGAGATCGGGGTGTATACTTCGCCGGGCCGGTCTGCGGGAGGATGGCCTCAGGCCTTGAGGGAGAGGGCCGGATGATGGAGCCCGACGAAATCCTGGGCCACATTCGTCGTGTCTTGGGCCGTGAGGGGTCCCTGGTCGGGCAGAGGGTCGTCGTCACCGCCGGCCCTACCCGCGAGCCACTCGACCCGGTCCGCTTCCTCAGCAACCCCTCCTCCGGCCGGCAGGGGTTGGCGCTGGCCCAGGCCGCCCTCGACCGGGGTGCATCCACAACCCTCATCGCTGGCCCTATCGCGCTCCCCACCCCCGCCGGCGCAGAGCGTGTGGACGTCACCACTGCCCAGGAGATGCACGACGCTGTGGTCTCCGCTGTGGAAGGGGCCGACGTGTTGCTGATGGCTGCCGCCGTGGCCGACTACCGCCCGCCCGCCGCCACCTCGCAGAAGATCAAGAAGGGAGAGGATGACCTGACCCTGCGACTGGTCCGCACCCCGGACATCCTCTCCGCTGTCGCCAAACGGCGAGCCGAGACCGGTTTCCCGCGCGTCGTGGCCGGCTTCGCCGCCGAAAGCGAGGATCTGGTGGAGAACGGTCGCGCCAAGTTGGCGGCCAAGAACCTGGACCTCATCGTCGCCAACGACATCACTGCCCGCGATGCGGGTTTCGCCGTGGAGACCAACCGGGTGGTGCTGATTGGACGGGACGGAAGCGTGGAGGAACTACCGCTGATGCCCAAATCCGCCGTCGCCGAGGCTATCCTCGATCGTCTGCTCTCCCTGCTGTCCAACCAGCCAACTAACCCATTCACCAGCCTATGAAAGAGACCCGATCCATCCCTGACAACAGCGCCGTCGCCCTGGGCATCCTCCTCTGCTTCCTGCCACTGCTGTTGGCCGCCTGCGCCCCCCCGACCGCCACGCAGGAGCGGCTTCCCACCCGCGCCATCACTCCCATTCCCTCCACTCCCACCCCTTTACCTATCAGTGCGCAAAATTACTACGAGGAGGGCCTGGCCCGCCAGGGGGCGGGTGACACTGAGGGCGCGGTACAATCCTTCACCTGGGCCATCCAACTGGCGCCCGACTTCGCGCCGGCCTACGTCGCGCGCGGCACTGCCTACCTGGCGCAGGGAAAACTCCACCGGGCTCTGGCCGACGCCGACACCGCGCTGGAGACCGGCCCCGCCAGCGCCGCCGCCTACGCGCTGCGCGGCGAGACGCTACGCCTTCTAGGCCGCGCCCGTCCAGCGCTGGAAGCGTTCGACCAGGCCCTGGCCTTGGACCCTACCCTGAAGACGGAGACCTTCCGCTCCCGCTGGCTGGCCGCCCGCACAGCCCATTATGCTAGCCGCCTGCTGGCGCTCAGCCGTGAATACACCGATTTCCACCCCGGCGACCCTCTGAGACACTACTACCGTGGCTGGGCGCTTATCGAATTGGGCACACCAGGCGTCGCCATTGATACGTTGGTTGAGGGAATCGAGGCCACTTCCGACCCACCCGCCCTGCTCTGGTTCACGCTGGGCCAGGCCTACGTAGCGAACCACTCCTGGCAGGAGGCAACCACCTCTCTCGAGACCGCACGCACGCTGGTGCAGGCCAGTGACACCAGTCTGGTCATCCACTCCGACCGGCCCATCGCCGACCTCTTCGGCGCGCTGGGGCGGGCCTACCTGGGCGCCGGGCGCTGCGTGGACGCCGAGACGGTGTTGGAGTATGCCATTGCTGTTGGCGCTCCGGCCTCGGAGTACGCCGCCGCGTTGGAGGAGGCGCGTCTTTGCCAGACCCCCACTCCTACGGCCACGCCCTATCCCACCGTGACGCCGGGATGAGACGGCATTAGCATCAGCACGACATTGACGCTATCTTCACTTGTGCTATACTATGCAAGGACTCCCCTGCAAAAAGGGCGATTTTTAACGCAGAGACGCAGAGGCGCAGAGATTCTTAAGCGGCGGTTCAGTATTTGAAGACATCGTGACGTTTGACTGAGAAATATTCACCTGAAACTTGGTTTTCTTGGCGTCTCTGCGCCTCTGCGTTGAATTTGTCGCTTTTTTCAGTAGAGTCATGCAAGTAGAACCCACCCGAGGAGGCCGATACGATGGTAAGCGAAGACCTGCTGGAGATCCTGCGCTGTCCCTACTGCGTCAGCGGTGAGACCCGCAAGCCCGGACCCGACCCGGGCCGGCTGGAACTGGTCCACGATTGCTGGCTCGTGTGCCAGGAGTCGGACTGCGGCCGCAAGTACCCCATCCGAGACGACATCCCGGTGATGCTCATCGAAGAGGGTGATAAATGGATCACCGTGGCCGTCGAGGATCTGCCGGTCCCGCCGCCAGCCGAGTAGCCCTATGCAGAGATCATGCAGGATCAGAGCCACCAGCCTGGCTAGTGGCGGCTGCAATGGGCTCGATCCGATAAGGGACACTGAAAAATGCTCGAATGGCGCGTGATCCTGCTGGCGGCACTGGCTGTGCTGCTGCTGTTAGGTGGGCTGTCCGCCCTGATCTTGCCCGACCCCTACGAGGGCCCAATGCTCTACCATTTCGATGAGCAGCACTCCATCCGTGCCTTCGACGGCCTGGGGGTACTGCTGCTCCTGGTGGGATGCTTTGTGGCCTGGGGTGCTGGTGCGATATGGCAGCGACGAATGTATGCCTCCTGACCGCCCTGGGACCTACGTGCTGATCCTGAGGCTGCCGCGTCCCGTGACCATCACCGTGGGACGATTGGGCCGCTTCCAATTCCTGGCCGGTTGGTATGCTTACGTTGGCAGTGCCCGCGGACCAGGAGGGCTGGCTGCCCGTATTACCCGTCACCTGCGTTCGCCCAAATCCTCGCGCTGGCACGTGGACTACCTGCGGGCTTGTGCCCGGCCCGTTGAAATCTGGTACGCAGTCGGGACCCGGAAGCGGGAATGTGACTGGTCTCGGTCGCTGTCTGGACTTCCTGGCGCTTCCGTCCCTGTGCCTCGCTTCGGCGCTTCCGATTGTCACTGCCCGGCTCATCTAGTCTACTTCGCCGCGCCACCGGACCTGGTAGCCTTCACTCGCGCCGTGGGTGAACCGGTGTTGCAGGAGATGCTGAATGTCTGACGCGCTTCAACTGTTTCTGGACGCTATCGCCGCTGGCGACGACACCCGCAGCGAGGAAGCCGCGCTGGCCCTGGCCCACCTGGGCGACGCAGCGCTGCCTCGGCTGCGCGAACTGTTGACCGACGCCGACCCCGACCGGTGTTGGTGGGCGGCCCGCGCCCTGGCCGCCGTCGGCACCCCTGCAGCACAGGAACTACTGATCACTGCGCTAGCCGACTCCGATCCCGATGTGCGCGCCTGCGCCGCACAAGGACTGGGAGAACTGCAGGCCGCAGAAGCCATAGAGGGTCTGGTGCGCTGCCTGTCCGACCCCAGCACCCTCGTCTCCCGCATCGCCGCCGACAGCCTGTCCCGCATCGGCGCACCCGCAGTCCCGGCCCTCATCGCCGTGCTCCAGGAGGGAGAGGTGCTGGTCAGGGCAGGCGCGGCCCGTGCCCTGAGCATCATTCAGCCCGAAGATGCCATCGTCCCCCTCTGCGCCGCCCTCGACGATCCCAGCGCCATCGTGACGTACTACGCGGAAGAGGCGTTAGAACAGATGGGGGTGGGTGGGGTGCTCGTCCAGCCCTGACCGCTCAGTCCATTGTTGTCTTCCCCACCAGCACGAACAACAGGTCATTCACGTTCGTTCCCGTCGGGCCAGTGCGGATCAGGTCGCCCAGCGCGTCGAAGAAGGAGTAACTGTCGTTTGCATCCAGCGCCGCCTGGGGGTCGAGCCCCAGCGCCTGGGCGCGGGCCACCGTCTCGCCAGTGGCGATCGCGCCGGCGGCGTCAGTGGGACCATCGGTGCCGTCGGTCGCCAGTGCCATCACCAGCACGCCTGGCCAACCTGACAATTGGAGCGCCGCCGCGAGCGCCAGTTCCTGGTTGCGGCCACCTTTCCCTTGTCCCCGCACCGTCACCGTCGTCTCGCCACCCCATACCAGGCAGGCTGGGGGGGACAGAGGGTCACCGTGGACGTGCATCCCCTTCACCAGTGCCGCCGCTACCTTCGCCACCTCCCGCGCTTCTCCCTCGACGTAGGTGCTCAAGAGCAGCGTGTTGAATCCTAACCAGTGTGCCTTGCCCACCGCCGCGAGTGCCGCCAGGCGGTTGGAACCGATGATGACGTGTTGTACCCGCTCAAAGGCCGGGTCGCCAGGCTTAGGGGTCTCCTGGAAAGGCACTGGCCAATCAGACCGGATCCCATACCGCTCCAGCACCGCCTGTGCATCGGCCACCGTCGTGGGGTCAGGCACGGTGGGGCCGGAACCGATGACGTCAAGTCGGTCGCCGATCACATCAGAGAGAACGAGCGTGACCAACGTGGCTGGGGCTGCCAGGCGGGCCAGGTTGCCACCCTTGATGAGCGAGCAGTGCTTGCGTACGGTATTTACCTCTTGGATCGTCGCGCCGGAGCGGAGAAGCGCATCGGTGAGGGCCTGCAGGCCAGTTAGATCCAGGCCTGGAACGGGCAGCGTCAGCAGCGCCGAGCACCCGCCGGAGATGAGACATATGACCAGGTCGCGCTCTGTCGCCTGGCGCGCCAGATCGGCGACAGCACGCGCCCCACGCACGGAGTTCTCGTCAGGCATTGGATGCCCCGCCTCGACTAGCCTGATTGGGGTTTGGGGTTTGGGATTTGGGATTTTGCCGTGACCATATTTGGTGACGATGACACCGGCGACCGGCCGGTCGTCCAGGATGTCTGCGACTGCGGTGGTCATCGGCACAGCGGCCTTCCCACCCCCTACGACCAGCACGCGCTCGTAGTCGCGCAGGTCATAGCGGCGGTCGGCGACGATGAGCGCGTCTCCTTCGCGACAGGCGTGCCGGCGCACGGCAGCCGCCGGTTCGATGGCGGTCAGCGCGGCCTGCTGCAATTCACGGGCCACAGCACACAGATCCGGCGCCGGCATAGCCTCCATCCTCCATTCTCCTTTCTCCATTCTCTATTCTTCATTCTCCACCGTCACTGTCCCACGCTCTCGGCCGCGGCAGCAGCCGCTTCTGCGGGGGTGGCCCGTCTCCTCAACACCGCTTCCAGCGCCTCTTGCAAGGCCGGTCCGACTGTCGCCTCCACCTCCGGCCGAGGTGCAGGCACGGCGGCTTCCATCACGCTGCGTAACGTAGCCCGGTCCGCGTTCGGTATATCCCACAGCCGCAGTGCACTGTGTGTACCCGGCAGGTAGCCAGCCGCCTGTGTCCACTGTGCGTTATGATCGGGCGCTATGAGCCAATCGAGCAGCATCACCGCTAGCGCCTGACGCGCTGGATCGTCGGTAACCATCGCTATCGCCCATCCTCGCCGGACGATGCTGAAGGGCTGCCCGTCGTGGGTGGGCACCGATGCGGCGGCAACGGTTTCGTCGGCCTCGAGCCAGTAGCGACCGGACTGCACCACCGCCATACCGCCCTCCCCGGCCTGGAACCGTTCCCAGGCCTGGTCAGCATCCGTGATATTGAGGACGACCGTCGGTGAGATTGTTGCAGTGCCTATACAGTCGCTGTAAAAACTGAACACACTCAGCATAACGTCCTCGTCCAGCCACGGGTGACCGTCTGGGTCGGTCAGTTTACCGCCAGTAGCCAGATATTGGATCATTGTCGCGTCGTTGACCTGTCGGTCAATCCCATCGGCAGGGAAGAGGAAGGGAACAGGGGGGGAAATAACCTGCGTCCAAGAGATGGGGGGAGACTCGAACAGGGCCGGGCGGTAGGCCAGGTGCTGCATGCCAGCACCGATGACGAAGCCCAGGGTCTGTTCATCTACCATGCCCAACTCGGTGGCGAAGTGGAAACGGTCCGCCATCTCGGCTGGTGAGAGGAGGTGGTCTAATGGCTGAATGAGGCCCGAGCCGGCCGCATTCTTCAGATCGGCTGTGTCCAGCACCACCAGGTCAGGCAGAACAGATGGGGCAGCGTCCCGCGCCGTGCGCAGAAAGTCGAACAGCCCGCCTCGTCCGTGGGCTTTCTTGACGACCACTTCGACCTGAAGGTCGGGGTAGGCTTCGCTGAAGTCGGCCAACTGTTGCATGAGCAGGTCCGCGCCTGCCCCCACGCCGTAGGGGTTCAGTTCCTCGGGTAACCACAGTCCGAGGGTGACGATCACCGGCTGCGCTTCGTGGGTGGGTATGGAGGTGGGGATGGGGATGGGTGGTATAGGGCTTGGTATCGGCGTCGGCAGTGCAGACTCTGGCGTCAGCACCGCTCCCCCGCAACCGGTCAGGGTCAAAACCAGTAAAACGGAAAGGACAATTTGAGATCGCATGGCACCTCCAGTTTTCTGCTGGACGCGCGAACTCGTTCGCGTCTTGGCGTGATCTGTACGCCCATTATAACACAATCTGCCTCTGAACCCCACTTGTCAACCGCACCAGGTTAGGGTATGATTGGCGCGCTTCCCTGCCCCTGGAGGGTCGGACTGTAATGACCAGCCAACCAACCAACCAACTAACCAACCAATCAGCCAACTCATCCACTGGTCATTGGTCCAGGTGGGAGTTGGTATTGCTCGCTCTCGTCCTTTGCCTGGCCGCTGCACTGCGATTGTACCGGTTAGACAGCATACCGCCCGGCTTTACCCACGACGAAGCCGGCCATGGTCATGACGCCGTCGCCATATTGCACGGCGCCCGGCCCATCTACGAGACAGTCGGGTATGGCCGCGAGCCCTTGTACGATTACCTGGTTGCTGGCCTGATGACGCTGATTGGTCCCACCGGCCGCGCACTGCGATTCTCATCCGTGCCCCTCGGCCTGGTCACATTGCTCGCCACCTTTGCCTGGGCACGGCTGGCCTTCGACGGTCCCACAGCGCTGGCGGCCGTGGCCCTTCAGGCCGTCTCATTCTGGTCGCTATCCACCAGCCGGCAGGCTCTGCGCTCCGGCCTCTTGCCCGCGTTGTTCACGGTCGCCGTCTACTTTTACTGGCGCTCGGTCTCCGGGACACCCAGCCAACCAGCCACCCAACTAACCAACCGCGGCCGCTGGCAGATGGGGCTGTTTGCCCTCCTCATCGGTGCCACACTGTACACGTACATCCCGGCTCGCGTGCTGTGGGTCGTCTTCCCAGCCTTCCTGGCCTACCTGGCGCTTTTCCACCGGGCGACCTTCCGCCGCGTATGGCTCCCCACGCTGATCGCCGTCCTCATTGGCCTGCTCCTGGCTGCGCCCCTTTTTGTTTATCTGTGGGCCCATCCGGGGGCAGAGCAGCGATTGGCGATGCTGGACGCTCCCTTGCAGGCGTTGATGAGCGGGAACATCTCCGTCATCCTGAACAGAATCTGGAACGGCATGGCCGGGTTCCTCATCCCCGGACAGGGCGATGATTTCCTCGCCTACACCATTCCTGGTCGCCCGGCCTTCGACCCGCTGACCGGCACGCTGTTCCTGACCGGGGTGGGATTGTGCCTGGCGCGCTGGCGTGAACCAGCCTACGCTTTCTCGCTGATCTGGTTTGTCGTCGGCATCTCTCCCTCACTGGTCACCGGCGCGGCAGCCAGCAGCACCCGCAGTATCGCGGCGCTACCGGTTACGTTTCTCTTCCCGGCGCTGGCCGGCGTGGCGGGTGCACGATGGGCGGCGGAGCGCTGGCCCCCCGGTGCTGCCCGGGCCATCGAGATAGGATTCGTCGGGCTGATCGCCGTCACCGGCGCGCTCTCCGCCCGCGACTACTTCGTTACCTGGGGCGAGTCCCCGGACGTGCGAGCCGCATACCAAAACACGCTTGTCGAAACCGCGAGATACCTGGATGCCAGATCAGAGGACGGGGTCGTGGCACTCTCGGCCATCTACCCACATGCGCCGCATGATCCCTACGTCTTTGAGATGGGTCTGCACCGGCGCGATCTTTCACTGCGCTGGTTCGACGGTCGTCGGGCGCTTCTCCTCCCGCCGAAGACAACTGCTCGGTTGATCACTCCCTCCAGCGCGCCCCTGGCCTCATACTTCGCCGACCTGCCCGGCCTCCGCCTCCGGGAGCGCGTGACGCTACGCCTTGATGACCTGGACCCATTCTTCACCGTCTACGACTGGGAACCGCAGGTCACGCTGGTTGCCCTGCTGGAACAGGCGCAGGGCAGAGTTCTGAGCCTATCGAAGGACGCGCCGTTCGACCCGGTGCTGCCGGTGAGATTCGGTGATGTATTGCAACTCCTCGACTATGACCTGCGCACGCCGACAGTCGCGCCGGGCGGGACCGTCGAACTGGTCACCCTCTGGCAGGTGATAGACTCGCGAGCGTTGCAGCCACGAGGTTCGTCCGACGTCAACATAGAACTGGTGCTGTTCACCCACGCGCTGGATGCGCGGGGTACCGTCGTTGGTCAGGAGGACCGGCTCGACGCGCCAGCCTGGGACTGGCAGGCAGATGACGTGATCGTGCAACTGCACCGTTTCACGCTGACGTCCGACCTCCCTCCAGGGCCGATCGCGCTCGAAGTCGGCGTATACCGGCGCGCCGATTTGGCCCGTCTGCCGGTCCTGGTGGACAGCGCTACTATGGGAGACCACGTTCTTCTGCAACCGGTGGAGGTTGTGAGAGAATGACCAAACCCCAAATCCCAAATCCCAAATCCCAAATCTCAAATTGGGCACTGGTCATTATCCTCCTTATGGGAACTTTTCTGCGTCTCTACAAATTGGATTCCGTCCCCCCCGGCCTGACCCACGACGAGGCGGACACAGGCTACTTCGTCGCCGCGGTCTATCGGGGCATGCCTTCGCAGGTCCGGGTGCCCTACGGTTATGGCTACGAACCGTTCCCAAAGTACTCTGGAGCGCTCTTTATGGCCCTCTTCGGCCCGACCGACCTGGCGCTACGCCTCCACTCCGGGTTTTTCGGCATAGTGCTGCTGCTTTTCACGTACCTGTGGACCCGCCGCTCGTTTGGCATAGCGACGGGGCTGGGCAGTGCTGGCTTAGTAGCCGTTTCGTTCTGGACAGTCTGCGACAGCCGCTTTGCCCTCAACTCGCAGCCGGCTCCGGCATTGTTCACCGGTGCGGTGTATTTCTTGTGGTGTGCGATGGATGACCGAGGGGGAGACAGACGTTGGTGGGCATGGGGGTTGTTTGCCCTTCTACTGACAGGGTCTCTCTACGTCTATGAGGCGGCACGCGGGGCAGCAATGGCCTTTGGCCTGCTCTTTATCTACCTGGCGTGCGTTGACCGCCCGTGCTTCCGTCGTCACGGCGCGTGGTTTGCTGGTGCGTTGATCATCGCTGGGTTGCTGGCTGCCCCTCATTTGCTTGACCCTGGCGCATGGGGGCGCTCATCCACGCTGTCTGGGCCGTTGCGATCCGCGTATCATGGCGACTTTGGGCCGTTGCTGATCAATGTTGCTAGTGCTTTGGGCACCTTTAGTTTCAATGGTGACAGTTTTGTCACTTACAATCTGCCAGGTCGGCCCATCTTTGATCCGCTAACGAGCCTGTTTTTCTACGGCGGTGTCTTGCTGTGCATCTGGCGCTGGAGAAGACCGGCCTATGCTTTCACATTGATGTGGCTGATCGTAGGAATACTGCCTTCCCTCATTTTGGGCGAGTGGACCAGTGTGTTACATAGCAAGGTTGCCGAAGCGCCGATTCTAGCGCTGCCAGCGCTAGGCGCTGCTGAAGTCGGTCGCTTCATCGCCGCCCGCTTAGGTCCGCGCTGGGTCAGGTTATTGGTTGCCTTCTGCGTGATATGGCTGGTCGTTATCGCCATGTCCACCGGGTATGACTACTTTGTCCGCTGGGGGGAGTCACCCGAGACCCGAGCGGCTTACTTCCACAACCTGGTCGCCATCACCGACTATCTGGACGACGCGGAGTACAGCGGCACAGTGGCGCTCTCGTCCCCGTTTCCGGATCTTCCCCTCGACCCCTTCATCGCCGACCTGCGATTGCACCGCGACGATCTGGCACTACGCTGGTTCGATGGCCGGCGAGCGCTCGTGTTTCCGGACGCAACGCGCAGTCTGTTGGTCGTGCCACCGAACGCGCCGCTCGCCCCTTACTTCGCCGAACGACTGTACCTGCGACTCGTCGAGCGCGTGCATCTGCAGCCTGACGACGTTGACCCCTACTTTGACGTCTTAGAGTGGGACCCGAACGGTGCGCTGTCCTCCTTTCTGCCGTCGTCGGCTGGGACAGTGGCCGCGGGCGACGGGCCACTCCGCCTGCCGGTGAACTTCGGCGGCGCGGTGGAACTCCTCGCCTATGAGTTGCCTACGCCCACCGTCGTTCCTGGCGGGACGGTGACGTTCATTACCTTCTGGCGCATCCTCGACCCTGTCGCGCTCGGCCCGGTGCCCGCGCAGACCTATGGGTATGCCGCTGTCCTCTTCGTACATGTTCTCGACGCAGCGGACGCTGTCGTTGGTCAGGAAGATCGGCTGGACGCGCCGGCCTGGAACTGGCAGTCGGGCGACGCTTTCGTGCAGTTACATCGCTTTCAGGTAGACGCCAGCGCGCCGCCCGGCCTCTACCGGCTGGGGGTAGGCATCTACACCCGCGATGACTTGACCCGCCTTCCTGTCCTGGTCAATGGTGTTCAGATAGATGATCGTGTTCTCGTTTCACCACTTGAGGTCGTCATCAATGACTAAGACGCGCTGGCCTCAGTTTGTCACTCGTCATTTGTCATTCGTCACCTCTCCCTGGACCTTCGCTGTTCTGCTCATCCTCCTCACCTGGGGCCTGCGTCTTTGCTGCCTGGAGAGTGTCCCCGCAGGCTGGCGCGACGACGAACTGATCAACATCCACGCTCTCTCCGGCGAGCTATTAGCAGGCCGCTTTCCGCTCTACTTCACCGGGGCCTCCGGCCATGAGCCACTCTACCACTATCTGCACGCTGGCGTGTGCGCTGTGTTGGGCTTCAACGTGTTGAGCGGGCACCTGCTCTCCGTCACCTTCGGTACCCTCACCGTCGCTTTGACCTACACCCTGGCCCGCAGCCTTTTTGGGCGCATGACCGCCGTCCTCGCATCACTGGCACTGACAACCTCCTTCTGGTCTCTGATGTACAGCCGCACAGCCATCCGTCACATCAGCCTGCTCCCCTTCGCCCTGGCTACCTTCTACGTGTTTTGGCGTTTTATGGACTGCGAATCTACGAATCTACGAATCACGAACTCCGTAAATCCAGGATTCGTAAACTCGGTACTGGTCGGCCTCCTGCTTGGTGTCTCTTTGTATACCTACCCCGCCGCCCGTGTACTCCCGGCGTTGCCGGCCCTGTTTTTTGCCTATCTGGCATTGTTTCACCGTGACCAGTTCAGCCGTCGCTGGCGTGGTCTCCTCGCGTCGGTCGTGATTGTAGCCGTACTGGCTGTGCCGTTGGGGGTCGTCATCGCCCAGGGACGCAGTGAGGCCGCCGCCCAGGGCATAGGGGCCGACGCTCGCCTGGCCGAGCTCGCCGTACCGCTGCAAGAACTACAGGCTGGCAACCTGCGTCCGCTGCTGGAGACTGCCTGGACTACGTTGGGCATGTTTCACGCCACTGGCGATCCCGAATGGCTGTATAACATCTCCAACCGTCCGGTGTTCAACCTCCTCGGCGGGATGCTCTTGTGGGCCGGTGTCGCGCTCTGTCTGTATCGTTGGTCTCAGCCACGCTACTTCTTCCTGCCTCTGTGGCTTGGATTGGGGTTGCTCCCTGCCTTCATTAGCATTCCGCCCGCCAGCCTGAGCCACACCATCCTGGCCCAGCCCGTCGTCTACATCCTGCCTGCCCTGACTCTCACCGAATTCTATCGCTGGATCAAGTCGCGCAATCTGCAATCCGCAATCCGCAATTTGTTTTTGGTCATTTGTCATTTGTCATTTGTCATTCTCCTGACCACCAACGCAATCCATGACCTCCGTGACTACTTCATCATGTGGCCACAGCACGACATGGTGCGCTTCCTCTACCGCGCCGACTACCGCGAGGCTGCCCACTACCTGGACGCCCGCCCCGAGATCACCGACGGTGCTATCTCCAGCATCCTCTTGGGCCCCTGGGATCGTCTGGCCCTGGAGGTAGACACCCGCCGCGATGATATCGCCCTACGGCTATTCAACCCGGAGCGCGCGCTGGTTTGGGTTGCTGAGGACGCTCCATCGACTGTGTTGCTTACTTCCTTCCCCCACCCGCTGCCGCCGATCAACGACCTACTGGAGACGGGCGCCGGTCCGCCAGATGCTATCTCACCTCACCTCACGCTTTATGTACTGCCTGCAATCTGCAATCTGCAACCCGCGACCCACAATCCACTGGCTCGCTTCGCCAACGGCCTGGAATTGATTGAGGCCCACTGGATACAGACGAAACCTCTCGCTCCTGGTCAGGAACCGGTTCTGCTCACCACATGGCTCGTCGCCGCACCGCTTGACCTGCCGCCCATCCCTATCGTCGCCAATCCACCTCCGCCGGGCGTCTACTCCGGGCCACGGCTGTTCGTCTTCACCCACCTGCTGGCTTCTGATGGGACGCTTCTCGTCGGCGATGACGGTCTGTGGGTGGACCCGCTCACGCTCCGGCCCGGCGACTGCTTCGTCCAGACTCACCGCCTCGTCCTTCCCCCTGACTCTCCCTCCGGTCCCTACGCTCTGGAACTGGGCCTCTACGACCCGCTGACCGGTGAGCGTTGGGCCGTCCTGGATTCCAAGGGCCAACCTGTAGCCGACCATGTCTTACTTGGAGGTAGCGCGACAAAGTGACGTTGACAAAAACCACGAGAATAGAGAAAACTATGGGAAAGCGGCGCGATCTCACAATTGGGGTAGCGGTTTTTTTCCTCCTGCTCTGGGCGCTGCTCACCCACTCGCACGTCAACTCTTGGAACGACGCCTCCCGCCTGGCGACGGTCGAGGCGCTGGTACACAACGGCACCTGGGCCATTGAAGATACGGCTTTCGGTAACCTTACTGGCGACCGCATCTTTTTGAACGGTCACTTCTATTCCGACAAGCCTCCTGTCCTTTCCTTGCTGGCTGCCGGGGTGTATGCCGTTCTACACAGGGGCCTCCATCTCTCTTTCGACCCAAGTGTGTGCGACCCGGTGGCCAGTCCCTGCTACTGTTTTGCCCTGCTGTGCCCTCAGTCGCCTGACTGGGCCTACTATCTGCTCACCCTGACGCTAGTTGGACTCCCCTCGGCGCTGATGCTGGCGCTGTTCTACCGGATCACCGCCTTTCATGACATCTCTAATCCCCTGGCGTTGCTCGTGACAGGCGTTCTGGGATTGGGCACGTTGATCTTTCCCTACAGTTTGGCCTTCAACAACCATGTCCCAACAGCAACTTGCCTGATGATTGGTTTCTACGCCCTACTCCGTGCTAAAATCGACGCCGCCTCCCGCACACGCTTTCTTCTGGTCGCCGGGTTTGCTACGGCGCTGGCTTTCACCTTCGACCTGGTCGCCGTGCCATTTCTGGTCTTCTTTCTAGGCTACGCGTTGCTTCGCCACCGCCGCCGGGCCTGGCCGTTCCTATTAGGTAGCCTCCTGCCCCTGGGGCTACTGGCTGCCCTGGATTGGTGGATTCTCGGTGACCCGTTACCGCCGACGATGCACGCAAGAGGGTTCGATTATCCCGGTTCCCCCTTCCCTTCCACCATCGCTGGCACCGGCCCTTCGACCGAGGTGCTGGAATACGGGTTTCGGATGATATTTGGCGACCGTGGCTTATTTGGCCTCAACCCGGTGTTGCTCTGGGCCGTCTTCGGGTTGTGGTCGCTACTCCGTGAGCGGAGCCACGGACTGTGGGGTGAAACGGTTGCCGTGGTGCTTGCCAGCCTGGTGGTGGTGTTCTGCTTGATCCTGTTAACAGAAGATTTCGGCGGGCTGGCTTATGGCACGCGTTGGCTCGTGGATATTTCCCCTCTGTTGTTCTTCTTCGCCGCTCGACCGACTCTCTATCGCTCTCTGTCGCGCCGGCTGCTCTTCGCCGCACTGGCTGCCCTTTCCCTCTTCTCGGCCTGGCAGGGAGCAATCAGCCCTTGGGGGCTGGCACTCCCTCCGCTCCATCTCCTCGAGTATACCGTCTCCGCCGTCGGGCGCTACGTGGAGAGCCTGCCAGCCGACACAGTCGTGTACGCGACGCCGCCTCGTGTCCACTATCTGCCTCTCTTCCCGGTGCATGCCTGGCACAGTAGCCTGCGCGAGTTCGATGCCGCCTCGGGCATGTTACCGGCTGGTGATCCCGACCGGCTGGCCGTCTACGTGTTGAGTGCAGATGATCAAGCCACAGGCGGTCTGCTGGAGGCGGTCCTCCCCCATGGCCAGTGGGACCTGGTCGCAGAAGGATTCACCGTCTACCGCGTCCCGCCTGGTGTTGACCGCGTGCGTCCCCGCGAACCACTCCAGGCTGAGTTTGCCGGCCGGATACGACTGCTCGGCTGCGACCCGCCGCCAGAATCCCTCCGCCCCGGCGACACGCTGACGGTGCAGTTGTACTGGCGGGCACTGGCCCCAATTGAACGGGGATACACCGCTTTCGTTCACCTGCTTGGTCCTCCCAACCCGTTCACAGGCAACCTCCTCTGGGCACAGGATGACCACCAACCCGGTCACACTACCTACCCTACCGACCATTGGTTGCCCGGCGAAGTCGTGCTGGACTGGTTCCGGTTCGTCATCCCCGACGATGCGCCACCTGGAGAGTACGTACTGACGACTGGCTTCTACGACCTGGCGACGCTCCAGCGCTTGGCCCGTAGCGACGCTCATGGTGATACAGTAACACTGTTTCACGTCAATGTGGTGCCATGAGGCTGCAATTGCCAACCTGAATCCCCGGCTCTGCCGTTGATATTGGTTGTCTCCCGCTGTGGGTTCTGCTGTGGGTATGGACGTAGCAGATTCGCACACTGCATGATGTTGACAAAGGTCGTGCTCCATAGTAGAATCGGTCTTACTCCAGCCGTCCTCGTTCGACCTGGAGCATATATTGCGGGGTCAGGTCAGGGGCCGCCTCCGGCGCCTCGTGACCTGGTGAAAGAGGGGGTAATATGAAGACTTACAAGAAGACTCGGATGCGACGCCCGGCCTGGGCGTTACTGGCGGGAACCTCGGCGCTGCTGCTTACGGCATGTCTGTCATTGCTGCTCTCCCATTTTCAGGCTCTGGCCCAGCCAGCGGCGGAGGTCGCGCAAGCGAATCTGGATGTGTATAAAGATGTGAACACGGCCCAGGCAGAGCCGGGCGACGTGTTGACCTACACCATCACTGTCTTGAATACTGGAGGCGACCCAGTATATGTCTGGCTCACCGACACGTTGCCGGTTGAGCTTACCTACGCCACCGGCAGCCTGGCTGCTACCGTCGGCACTTTTGGCGTCGAGAATGGAGTCATTACGTGGTCCCACACTCTGGGAGGGCAGGCATGTATCACCTTCAGCGCCGCAATCTCCTCCGAGATCACCTACGCCAATATTGAGAATACGGCCCAGGTCACCGGCACCGGCGAACTGATCGCAGATTCGGCGGAGACGCTGGCGCAGGTTGCAGAGACCGACTTCTATCAGCACTTGCCCATCATTTCCCTTAACTACCCGCCCAGACCTGAGCTGAATGACATCCCCGCCCCAGGTGCGAACAACTACTATACCGTCAGTTGGTCATCTGTCTCTGGGGCTGATCGGTACGTGCTTCAGGAGGCAACGGATACCAACTTCACCAGTGTCACACGGGTGTTTACGGCCACGGAGACTTCCCAAGTCGTCTCGATTGGCTCGTCGTATGGCACCCTCTACTACCGCGTGCGCGCCGATGACGATGATCGCTGGGGGCAAGGGCCTTGGAGTGATCCCGAGTCGGTAGAAATCCCCTACTTCGACGACTTCAGCGACTCCGGCAGCGGGTGGCCCAAGCGAGCGACGGAGGTCATTCCAGAAACCGACAGTTACTACAGGCTACGCTACGAAAACAGTCAGTACCGCATTATGATTGACCCAGGAGGGCCAGACATCTGGTTCCACCATCCGGATGCCCTGGCCCCCTACCGGCCTCCGAGTGACAAGTACTGTGTTGAGACCATGATTAAACTCGAGAAGAACCGACCCCCTTACGAAGGCTGGGACTTTCATCCCTATTGGGCCAACGGGGGGCTTGTCTTCGGGGCCAATGAGGCCAACACGAATATCTATGCCCTGTGTGTGTCTGTGGGCGCTGATGCAATGGGTTGGTTCATTATGAATAACCCTGAGTACGACTTTCCTCACGTGGGTTGCGCTTACCAGGACGGTTCGGTAGGCGGGGAAGACGCAGGCGCTCTCGCGATTGGGTCTTGGCATCTGATACAGATCGGCGTTAACGGTGATCGGGCTAAGGTCTATATAGACGGCGAATATAAGGGCAGATGGACGATGGATGGCCTCAGTGGCACAACGCGGGTTGGCCTGATCGGCGGCGACTATGAGATAACGCCTGTGGACTTTCGCTTTGACAACTTCAAGGTCATACCGAACGCAGGTTGTACAACACCGTAGGCTCTGGTTGGCTTGGATCTCCTGGCAGGTATTCCAGCGCTCTGGTGGCCCAGAGGGTGATTGAGAAGCCACTTGCAGGTAGCAGATGGCAAGCTGACCTGGCTCTCCCATCAACGCTGAGACTGACAACGCAGGGGACGTTGAGAGCGCCTGACTTGGATAGGAGAACAGGAGCACCGCGTACATCTACGGTTCGGAAACTATGCTCTTCGCTATTTGCTGCAGCGATGCTCGTCTTGCTGGCAGTGCAAGCGTTGGGGAGTTCGGCGGTCAAGTCCGCGACCTTCGATGAGCCTTACCATCTGGGCGCTGGTTACGCCTACTTGCGCACCGGCGATGTGCGTCTTAACAATGACCACCCTCCGCTGATTGACGCGTGGGTGGCCCTCCCACTGCTGTTGCTCGACCCGTACCTCCCTCTCGACAGCGCAGCCTGGCAGCAGGCGGAATATGGCTCCTTCGGCGATGTCTTCATGTGGCAGGCCAACCCAGACCTGGCTCTTCGTATGATCTGGCTGGGGCGGCTACCAAACATCGCGTTAGCGATCCTGCTCGGCGCTGCAATCTTCCGCTGGACAAGCGAACTGTCAAGCCGAACGGCCGGACTCCTGGCCCTGATCTTATACACGCTTGACCCCGGTATCGTCGCCAACGCGCGCACGAGCACCAACGACCTTGGCGTGGCGGCGATGCTTTTTTTTGCCACCTGGGCTTGGTGGAGATGGCTTGAACGACCCTCCCTCATTCGATTGATACTTGCTGGTCTGATGGCAGGAGCCGCGTGTGCGAGCAAATACAGCGGCTTGATCATCGGCCCCACCGCACTGCTCATCACTCTGACTCATCGTCCGGCGGGTGCCCGATCACCCAGGGTGTGGCTACAGCGGGCCATAGGGCTGGCATGTGTGGCAATTATCTGTTGTCTGACGCTTTGGGCCGTCTATGGGTTTACTGTGGCCAATGGCCTGCCAGCCCCGGCCTTCTGGGAGGGAATCAGATTCCAAGGTGACCGCCTCATCAACGGTCAGCCGGCGTACGCACTCGGGCGGGTGTGGTCCAACGGTGTGTGGTTCTATTACCCCCTGGCGCTAATCCTCAAGACACCATTGCCTGTACTCATTCTGTTCTGTATGGGCGTGCTCATTGCTGCCAAACGGCGCACTGTGCGCGCAATGTGGCCATTTCTGCTCCCGATGACAGTCTTCGGGGCTGTCGCTCTGACCAGTGCGCTTCAACTCGGACACCGCTATCTGTTGCCGATGTTGCCGTTTATGTTCGGGGTGGCTGGGCACACGGCCACGGCTATTCCCAGAAACCGGGTTTTCCTCAAAAAACCTGGTTTCTCGGCCCCGCTGATCGTTGTGGTCGTGCTTGTCATGTGGCTGGCGTTGGATGCTGTGGCAATTTATCCGCACCACCTCTCATTTTTCAACGGGCTCGTTGGTGGCGCGATCAATGCGGATCACTACCTCGTGGATGCCAACCTCGACTGGGGCCAGGATTTACCGGCGCTTAAAGCCGTTATGCAGGAGCGCAGTCTTTCATTTGTCCACCTTGGCTACTTTGGCTCTGCCGTCCCGGATGTTTATGGAATCCATTACTGGCCAGCGCCCGGTTTCTTGCGCTTTGTGGGCGGTCCCGAATCTATGGCCTTTAATCCCTATACGCCGGACCCAGGCTGGTACGCCATCAGTCGCACCAACCTGCGGCAGGGATTGGTGCTTACCCATCCTGATCTGTACGCTTATTTCCGCTCACGCTCCCCTGAAGCCCACGTGGGCTGCTCGATCAACCTGTACTCCATCGGTTACTCACCGGCAACTCCCGTTGTCCGGGCGGTCGTGCAGGGTTCGCGCGTCGCCGATGTGCCGGCAGAGCAACTGGGCTGGCGAGAGGGTCAACGCCTGATCGTGAAGTGGATGCCTGATGACAACTCGTTTGTCCTCGCCATGAGCGGCCCAGCGCGCTATTTGGTGGCGGATCCCCTAACCTATGCGCCGGATCTGCGAGATGCGGTGCTGCGCCACGCACAATCCTGTGCTTCAGGAATGTTGGAGTTCGACGCCCGGCATATGATTCAGCCCCTGCTGGAGCGTTGGTCCGCCGAATCGCCACTATGGACGCCAGAGAGCAGACCATTGGCCGCACCAGTCGAGTTCGGTAACCGCGTCCAATTGCTTGGTTACCGCTTGACGCGGGATAGAGTCTCTCCTGGCGAAGAGGTGTCGCTTGTCTTGCTATGGCAGGTCAGTGGAGACCTGAGACCACCTATCGCGGGCTTCGTACACTTGCTCGACGAAGATGAGAGACCCTGCGCGCAGTACGATGGATGGGGGACGGCTGTACGCGGCCTGGAGATCGGAGACGTCATCGTACATCACGTGCATATCCCCATTCCGATTGATGCAGAGCCCGGCATATATCGCCTCCAACTGGGTGTTTACTCGCCAGACACAATGATACGCTGGCCGTGCAGACATCCGGCATTGGATGGAGTGATCATCGACCGGATATGGTTGCCTGAGGTCGAAGTACTTTGAGTGAGAGACGTCCGTCTGTATCCAACAAACTCGAACCGATCCTGCTGTGTGCTGTAATGCTGCTGGCGACCTGGCTGCGCTTCAGTCACCTTGACCAGGTGGAGTTTCTGTGGGATCAGGCGGAAATTTCCAAATGGGGATTGAGGATGGCACGGGAGGGTGAGATTACCTGGGTCGGGACACCGTCATCCACTGGGTTGTACACCTTTCTGGGGGCTGCCTGGCTGATGGCCGTCCCCTACACACTCTCGCTCAGCCCTATCTTCGCTACTGGTTTCATTGCTATGATCAACCTGGCCGCGGTGATCGGGTGCTACTTCCTGACACGCCACTGGTTCGGCCGGCCGGCGGCCCTGGTGGCGACACTTTTGTTTGCCGTCGCACCTTGGGCGGTGATCCACTCGCGCAAGATCTGGCATTCGAACCTTCTCCCTCCCTTCGTGTTGCTCCACGTAGCGACCGGTTGGCTGGCTTTCGTGCGCAGTCGTCGCTGGGCGCTGCTGGCGCATGGCCTGGCATTGTCGGCACTGGTGCAACTTCATTTCTCTGCTCTTCCCTTCGTCTTGCTGACCGTGCTGTGGGCGCTGATTTTTCGCAGACGGCTGGACTGGCGGGTCGTGGTGATCAGCGGGTTATTGGCAGCCCTCACCTTCATTCCATATGTCGCCTTCGACACCCAGCATGATTGGGAGAACGTCCGCCGTCTCGCCGAGATTATGAAACAGCAGTCAACGACGAGCGCCGACGCGCTATATGCCACGTGGGTCGTCACGACCGGGCTAGATCTGCATTGGCTGACCGGCCAGGATCAATACCCGGAATTCGTGTTTGCGACCCCTAATATCCGCTGGCTCTTCGCCATTGAGGGGGGGATGGCGATCGCTGGCGGTGTGTTTGCGTTGTGGCGGGTAGTCCGCCAGGCGCGTACTGGCCTCGACGATGAAACCTCGGCTGCACTGATGGCCGTCACCTGGCTGACGATGCCGGCTCTGTTCCTGACGCGGCACATCGCGCCACCTGCTCCCCACTACCTCACCACTACCTTCTCATCTCAGTTCATCCTCATCGGATGGGTGATTGCACAAGCCAGGCGCTTACCAGGCCGGATGGCGCGCGTGGGTCAGGGGCTGCTCGTCGCGCTGGTCGTAACACTCGCTGCCACGCAAACCTACGAGATCACCTCCCTCCTGCGATTCGTGACGACCCACGACACACGCTACGGATACGGCACGCCCATCCGCTACGAGATTCAGGCGGTTCAGACAACCATGCGTCTCGGTCAGGAAATGGGCGGCGCGGAGGTCATCCTACTCTCCGAGGGGGACGAGCCCCGCGTGTTCGAGATGCCGGCCGTGGCTGACGTGCTGCTGTATGACAAACCCCATCGATCGGTGGATATTCGGACAGCGTTGGTCTTCCCTGCCAATCCGGCCATCTACTGGGCGACCTACGATATGACGCCCGGAGAGAGGGTGCTGGCTACCTTCACCCCCGAAGTGACGGGAGCGCGGATTCCGCTGCGCGAGGGGGCCCGCTCGTTTCGCTTCTATCGTTGGCTCGGCGGGGAGCCTGCTATCCCCAACATGCAACAGTTGCCGGGTGGGCCTCGCACCTGGGCCAACGGCGCACAACTGGTCGGCTATTGTCTGGAAGGAGATCCCCGCCCCGGTGGGACCATCCACTGGACGTTGATCTGGCAGGCCACTCGGACACCCGCCGAAGACATCTACTACCACTGGTTCAATCATCTGCTGGACGAGCAGGGTCAAGTACGCGGGCAGGAAGACGGACCAAGCCTCCTTCCCGCCTACTGGCGGGCCGGCGATACGGTTCTTAACTGGTTTGACCTCCAGATCTCATCGGCTGCGCTGCCTGGCGACTACACGATGCGCATCGGGATGTACATCTACCCGTCCATCGAGAATGTTCCGATACTGGATGTGGGTGGCGGGTCGAAGGAGGAGTGGATAGAGATTGGGCCATTCCGGGTGGGGGAGTGAGAACCTAAATTGGGTAGACAGAACCTACCTACAACAAACAGTGGCTATTGCTCTTGCCGCGAATCTAAACTTAGCAGTAGGTTTGCCGGAGTGAAGTAACTATGCGCCACAGAATCTCCGGACGTGAATGGTTCGCCATCGTCGCATTGCTGCTGCTCGCTTTCGCGCTGCGCACGGTCGATCTGACGCGCGTCCCACCTGGCCTGCACAACGACGAGGTCGTTGACATCAAGATTACCGAAAGCGTCGCTGGCGGCCGTCTGACAATTTTTTTCCCCGAGGACACCGGTGCCGAGGTGTTGTACTATTACTTCGCTGCCCCATTCTTCATCCTCTATTCTCCACTCTCTACTCTCTACTCTCCATCCTCTGGTAGCACCGCCTTCGCGATGCGCCTGCCCGCGATCTTCTTGAGCATGATTAGCATGTGCATAATCTGGGCCCTGGCTCGGCGGTTGCTAGGCCCGGTCGTCGCGCTGACCGCACTCACCGGTTTTGCGATCGTTTTCTGGCCCGTGGAGTTTGGCCGGATCGTGTTGCACGTGGTTATGGAAGTGCCGCTAGCCGCACTGTCGGCCTATTGCTTCTGGCGCGCATGGTCGTCTGGTGGGAATAAACCAGGTTTCTTCCGAAAAACCTGGTTTCTGTGGGCTTTGAGTGGATTGTGGCTTGGGTTGTCGATCAATGCCTACACCGCGGCGCGCATTCGGCCGCTGATCTTCATTGTGTTCGGCGTATACGTGTTGTTCGTGGATCGGTCAGAATGGCGGCGCTGGTGGGGTGGGACCGCCATCATGCTGCTGGTGGCTGCCATCGTTGTGCTGCCATTGTTCCTGTATCTGGTCCAAAACCCGGCTGCTGATCAACTTGGCTTCTTCGATATCGATCAGCCGTTGGTCGAACTTCGCCAGGGCAACCTCGCGCCGGTGATTGTGACTTCGCTCCAGACTCTCGCTATGTTTGCCTTCGTCGGCGACCCGCTGCCCTACTATGACGTCCCCGGTCGCCCGGTCTTCGAACCGGTCGGCGCTCTGCTGCTTGTGACCGGACTGCTCTTCGCGCTATGGCGATGGCGCCAGCCTGAATACGCCTTTATCGTCCTGTGGTTCTTTCTGTCCCTTGTGCCGGGCGCGCTCAGCCAACCCGCGCCCAATTATACGCGAACACTTGGTGTCCAGGTTGTCCTGTTTGTTATCCCTGGCATTGCCGTCGCGGCATTGCTGGAATGGAGAAACCGGGTTTTTTCCGAAAAACCCGGTTTCTGGACCTACTCCGTCTTAGCGCTCCTCTTCGTCGGCAACTTGGCGTGGACTGTGCACGACTACTTCATAGTCTGGCCGGCCATGGACATTGTGCGATTCTGGCATCAATCGGGGTTGAAGGCTGTGGCTGACCGGCTGCAAACCGATGATGAAACCTCACCAGTTGCGATCTGCGTGCCCGATCATCTGATAAACGAGCATGATCCGTGGTGGAAACCAGCCGAGCAACACATGCGCTACCTGCTGCATCGGCCTGACCTCTCGCTACGCTATTACAACTGCGCAGATGTGATGATCTTCATTGACGGCCCTGCCCGATACGCCTTCCCCGATGTGGCTGATGTGGATGCGCTCAACCAGTTCCCTGCCTATTCTCAGATTCTGGCCGCTGCGGATCCCGACTTAGACTTTCTATCCGACCGCCTTGGCATCATCGTTCGCGGTGATCGGATGACCACGCAGAGTCGTATCCACGCGGTGCTGGACCAACACCTGACCGAAGTGGCCGTCGAATCAGCGGTCGCCTGGGCGCCAGAAGCGGATGAGGCGGACCAGCCTGCTCGGGTACCGATCAGCTTTGCTGAATACAGACGGCAGGATCAGGTTGATTTCCTGGGGTACACCCTATTGTCCTCATCTCTCCATTCTCCATTCTCCATTCTCCAATCTCCAATCTCCATTCTCCCAGGTGGTTCGTTCGATCTGGTGACCTATTGGCGCGTCACGGGTGATCTGTCACCGGCGCTATCGCAGTTTACGCACGTGCTGAATACAGACGGCGAGATCGTCGCGCAGCAAGATCGACTCGCGCTCACCTCGGCCAGCCTGCGCGCAGGTGACATCTTCGTGCAGATTCATCGTGTGACGTTGCCAGGCGATCTGGCCGAGGGAGAATATCCGCTGACGATAGGGTTGTACAGACCGTCGGACGGAACCCGGTTAGGGATCACGCAGGCCGGTCAGCCGCGAGGAGATCGATTGTGGCTGAGGCCGGTCGTCGTGGAGAAAAAATAAGTGTCACGGTCTCCTTGCAGGATGTATCAATCGTGATATACTAATCCGTCAAAAAACCAGGTTTTTCGGAAAAAACCTGGTTTCTATTCCCACCGCGCGGAGTTATAGACATTGGACACGACCGAGAAACGAAGAGATCAGACAGGATGGATAGGCAGAGCATGGCACCATGTCTGGCCGGTGGCAGCCCTGGCGATGTTGTGCGCGGCGTTCTACTGGGACGTACCGTGGCTCCCCGCCGACCGCATTATGCTGGGCGATGATGTGACCAATATGTTCTTCCACTGGCTCCGTTTTGCCGTTTCCTCGTTTCGGCAGGGTCAGCCCCCCTTGTGGAACCCCTACCTCTTTTCAGGCCTGCCCTTCGTCGCCAATCCCCAGCCGGCACTGTTCTATCCCCCGACGTGGCTGGCGCTGCTGATGCCCGTCACCAGGGCGCTGGGTCTAGTCGCCGTGTTGCACCTGTGGCTTGCCGGTGTTGGGATGGTTGCCTGGCTGCGCTCCGAGGGGGCTTCGGCTGCAGGGGCCTTGTTTGGTGCCACCGTCTTCACCTTCAGCGGCTACTTCTTTGTCCGCGTGGGTGGGGGCCACCTGGGCGTCGTCACCACCGGGGCTTGGCTGCCGTTATTGCTGTGGGTCTACCGGCGCACCGTAGATCGTCGCTCGTGGAGTCTCGCCATTGTGGGAGGGCTGCCGGTCGGGCTTTCGATCCTGGCCGGGCACACGGCCTCGTTCATCTACGTGGCGCTGGCGCTGGTCGCTTATGCCGCCTTCTGTGCCTGGGAAGAAACCAGGTTTTTTCCGAAAAACCTGGTTTCTATCGCTCCCCTGCTCTGGGTAGGTCTGATGCTGCTCGTCGGGTTGGCCCTGGCAGCAGTGCAACTTCTCCCAATGGCCGAGTTGGCGGTGCGCTCGACCCGGCAGGCTGCGCCCAGTTACGATTTCGCCGCCCGCTTCTCCTGGCCGCCGGGCTATTTGCTAACTCTGCTCGTGCCCAACTTCTTCGGTGAGCCGGCGCACACAGGGTACTGGGGCGATGGTATCTATGACGAGTTCATCTTTTACATCGGCGTACTGCCGCTGCTGCTGGCACTCCTGGGGTTGAGGCTGCGCCACCGCTTGACCCCGTTCCTGTTCGCGCTGGGCCTGGGCGCGCTGTTGCTCGCCTTTGGGCAGTATGGGAGCCTGCATCCTCTGTTCTACCGCTTCGTGCCGCTGTTTCGAATGGCGCGAGCACCAGCCCGGGCTGGATTTCTCTTCACGCTGGCCGGGGCTGCGCTGGCCGGTCTGACGGTGACAGCGCTCCAATCCTCCGCCGGAGATGAAAACAAGGAGCGGAAGCGATTGCTGGCCCCGCTGAGGTGGTCGCTGGTGCTGACTGTGGCGGGAGGCACCCTGGTGCTGGTCGTAGCCGGCTTCGCGGCCTTCGCTTTGGGACGCGAAGCAAACCCAGCAGCGGGGCGGCTATGGCACCAGGCCAATCAGACGGTCTTGTTCCTACTCTTCTTCCTCCTGGCGGTTGGTCTGCTGACGGCGTGGCGCGATGCCCCTATGGGCGCGGTTTCCGCGCCCACACCTCATCGCGCCGGCCCCCGCACCAGGCTTTGGCTGCTGGCGCTGGGCCTGGCGGTGCTGGACCTGTGGACCTTCGGCAGCGGCACGATAGAGGTGATGGATGTGCCAGAGAGCGCCTACTGGCGCGCTGTGGCCCAGGCCGTGCCGGATCCCCAGGCCACGCGAGTGCTCCCCTGGGGACTGAGCGATGTCGAGCAGAGCGGAGGGATGGCGTTCGGGCTGCGCAGCGTCTTCGGATACGACCCACTGACTCTCCAGCGCTACGAGGAGTTCATCACCTCACGGCCCGACCCACGCGCACGGACCTATGACCTCCTGAACGTTGGCTACCTGGTGACCGCGGCCCCGCAGGAGTTCCCTGACGAGCCCGATGCCCCCCGGCTTCTGATCGAACAATCCGGGGTCTGGGTCTACGAGCGGCCCGCCGCGCTCCCGCGGGCGTGGGTCGTTCCACAAATCGAGGTGCTGGATGACGCGAGTGTCCTGGCTCGCATCCACGAACCGGACTTCGACCCACGCACGACGGCGCTACTGGGCTCCGCACCGAACTGTAGGGGCACGGAAACCGCGCCCGCGGGTTCCGCGCCTGTGGGGCAGGCCGGCGAGGTCGAGATCACACGTTACGAGGGTAACCGAATCGAGGCGCGGGTGCAGAGTGGAGGCGGGCTGTTGATCTTCAGCGAGGTGGACTACCCTGGCTGGCGGGCCACAGTGGACGGCAACCCTGCGCGGTTGGTGTGCGCCGACTACCTGCTGCGCGCCCTCTGCGTGCCCGCCGGCGAGCATCAGGTCATGCTGGTGTATGATCCGCCACTGTTGAAACTCGGGCTGGCGATCACAGGTCTGACGCTGTTGTTGATCGTCGGCGTTGCCATTCAGACCGCGAAACGTGAGGTGTGACTTGCCGCTTTCCATCTGTCATTTGCCATTTGCCATTTGCCATTGGTCATCTGCCACTGGCCTTCAGGTGGCCGCGCTGTGATCACGCCCCGCCGCCGCTGTCGTTCGTCATTGGTCCCTGGTCCCTGGTCATTGGTCATTGATCACTGGCCTTTTCTGCTTGTCCTGGCTGCCTACCTGACACTGGCCGTCGCCTACAGCCTGGCCTCTCCTCTCTACGAGCCCACCGACGAATTGCGTCACTCCCGCTATGTGCGGCACATCATCGTCTACCGTTACCTGCCCGTGCAGCGGTTCGACGCTCCCCGCGCTCAGAGCCATCATCCGCCGCTCTACTACAGCCTGGGCGCGCTGGTCAGTTGGTGGGTGCCCGTCGAGCAGGAGGTTTACTACGAACCGCCTATCAACCCCTACTGGGCCTACCAGTATTGGGAGGTAAGCGACGACAACAAGAACCAGTATCTCCACAGCGACGACGAGTTTTTCCAAGAAGGCCCTTTCCACGGCATCGTTCTGGCGGTCTACATGGTGCGCTGGATGACAGTGCTCATCGGTGCGGGGAGCGTCTGGCTGACCTACCGCATCGGGCGCGAGATCATCCCGGATCAGCCTGTCTTGGCCATAGGCGCGGCAGCGCTGGTCGCCTTCAACCCTCAGTTCCTCTACCTGAGCGGCGCGATCAACAACGATATCCCAGCGGCACTGTGCAGTGCGGCAGCGCTTTGGATGTGCGTCCGCGTAGTGCGGGGTGGTTCCAGCGTGCGCACCGACGTGACGCTGGGTCTCATCTGCGGCCTGGCACTCCTCACCAAGTTCAACCTGCTGGCGCTCCTACCGCTCATTGAACTGGCCTACGTCCTGGCTGTGTGGCGCACCCGCGACTGGTCTACACTTCTACGGCCCAATTCGATCATCCTGGGCCTGGCAGCCGTTATCTCCGGCTGGTGGTTTTGGCGCAACCAGGTGCTCTATGGCGACCCTACGGGCATGAACAGGCTCAACGAGCTCTGGGAGGGTGGGCCAGCGGCTGGCAACTGGTGGCTCATCCAGCAGAGCCTGCCCTACCTCTGGAGCAGTCTGTGGGGGCGCTTTGGCTACGGCCAACTCCCCCTACCCCAGGTCATATACCAGGGGCTGTTCCTCTTTTGCGTTTTGGCCCTGGCCGGTTACCTGCTCCCCCGACGGCGACCATCCTCCCTCGCCTCCGTTGACCTCGCCGTCCTGACACTCCTGGGTTTCATTCCCCTCATATTCACACTTGTAGTCTTCTATTATATTATGATTCAGCCGGCTGGCGCGATGGGACGCTTTCTGTTCCCCGGTTTGCCAGCCTTTGCCCTCCTGCTCCTCCTGGGGCTGAGCCGGTTCTTTCCTCGCCGTCTGACCTGGATGCCGGGCCTGGCCGTGACGCTTGGGATGGTGGCGCTGGCAGTTTATGCACTGCTCGGTGTGTTGACTCCGGCCTTCAGCCGTCCCCGCCCGCTGACCGAATCCGAGATTGAGGCCCTGCCCAACCCTACGAGTCTCGAGTTTGGCAGCCTGGCGCGGCTGTTGGGCTACGAGGTGACGCCCACAGCAGTAGAGCCAGGCGACACGGTGAAGGTCACCCTCTACTGGCAGACGTTGGCCCGGACCGACCAGAACTACGCCGTCTTCGTACATCTGCTGAGCGAGGTAGGCACGATGGTAGCCCAGCGCGACACCTACCCTGGCCTGGGGTCTTACCCCACCACCGTCTGGGAACCCGGTCTTGTCTTCGCCGACACTTATCGCCTGCACGTCCCGGAGACGGCCTACACGCCGGACGAGGGCTACATTCAAATCGGCGTCTACCTGCCCGATGGCCCGCGCCTAATCACACCCGATGGACGTGACGCACTGCGCCTGACGATGGTCGAGATCCAGCCCCGACCTGGTCAGTTCCCCAATCCGCTGGATCTCAACTTCGGGAATCAGATCGCATTGGTCGGCTACACGCTGGACCGGCGGGTCGTGCGCCCTGGCGAGACGATCCGGCTGACGCTCTACTGGCGGACGCAGGCCCCTATGGAGACAAACTACAGCGTCTTTGTCCACGTCCTGGACACCGAAGACCAGGTTTGGGCTGCAAGCGATGGCTGGCCCGCTGGGGGGAGCGCGCCGACCGGCCTGTGGAAGCCCGGTCAGGTCATCGAGGACGTGCACGACCTGACGGTGGGGTTGGCGACTCCACCGGGTTTCTACGACATTGAGGTTGGCCTACACGACTCCAGTGGAGACCGCCCTCCGATCATTGCGGAGGACGGTCACTGGCTGGCCCACCAGGTGTTATTGAGCAAAATTCGGGTGCTGAGTGAGTAGAGCAACCTGGTGAGGAGCGAGGCATCCCCAGATGCCGGGAGATAAGCGCATGAAAAAAAGTTGGGTCAATGTCCTACGAGTGCTGATCAGCGCTGGGGCATTGGCTTTCCTGTTCTGGAAGATCGGCCTGGGCGAGACGCTGGTCGTGCTGCGCCGGGCTGATCTGCACTATCTCCTGGCCGCCTTCCTGCTCTTCGTCCTCAGCCTGGTCATCCGCGCCTACCGCTGGCTTGTCCTTCTGCGCGGCCTTGACCCGACAGTTCCCTTTGGCCGCTTGCTGCGCCTTTACTTCGTCGGACAGTTCTTCAGCAGTTTCCTCCCTAGCCAGTTTGGTGGCGACGTGGTACGAGCACTGGAACTAACCCGCGACACCGATGCCTCAGCGGCCGTCGGCACCGTTCTACTCGACCGGATGACCGGCCTGCTGGTGCTCTTTGTGATGGGGCTGGCGGTGCTGCCCTTCCACGCCGCCCGTATGGAATCCTGGCTGGTGTGGCTATTACTCGTCGTGGCTGGCGGGGGATTGATCGCAGGGGCACTGGTGCTGGAGGGGAACTTCCTGCGACGGCTCACCGGCTGGCTGCCCGGCGGTCTCTCACTGGCGGGGGAGGGCCCGTTGGCCAAGGTCTACGCTGCGGTCACCGGCTGCGGCTGGCGGGCGGTGCTGAGCGCCTTCGGGGTCTCGGTGGTGTTCAATGTCGTCAACGTCGCCATCAATTGGCTATGTGGGCAGGCGGTGGGGGCTGGGATAAGCCTGGGGTACTTCTTCGCCGTCACGCTGCTCCTCTCTGTCTCAGGGCTTATCCCCTCCATCGGCGGGTGGGGGGTGCGGGAAGCGGTGAGCACGGCTGTCTTCGCGCCGACAGGCGCGGGCGCGAACGTCTCAGCGGCACTGGGGATGTCGCTGGGGGGCATCACCCTGGCAGTCGGGCTCGTCGGTGGGATACTGTACGGCGTCGAAGGATTACGCGGCCTCCGGGCGCGCCGCTGAGCGTGCCCCTTACACAAACGATTTGTCAGACCCGCGTGGCCGTGCTATCATGTCTTCTGGAGATCCCCAAATGGCACTATCAGTACATTCCTACCATGACCCCAGTGGCTTCGAGACCTTGGCGGGGGAGTGGAACTCTTTGCTCCACCGTTCCGCCGCCGACACCATCTTCCTCACGCTGGAGTACCAGCGCACCTGGTGGCACTACCTGGGCGAGGGAGAGTTGCTGATCCTGGTCGTGCGCGACGACGGAGAACATGTCGGCACCATCCCGCTCTTCGCGACTGACGATCCGCATCTATTGACACCGTATCCGTTGACACCGTTGACACCGTTGACCCTGGCGACCGTCGGCTGCGTAGACGTCTCCGACTACCTTGACCTTATTGTAGCGCAAGGACGGGAAGAGACAGTGTATGCCGCGCTGCTGGACTACCTGGCGGGCCCCAGCGCGCCCGCCTGGGATCTGCTCAATCTATGCAACATCCACCAGGATTCGCCCACGCTGACCGTGCTGCCCGCTCTGGCCGAGGCGCGCGGCTGGGCTGTCTCCACGGCGAGGCAGGAGGTCTGCCCAATCGTGAGATTGCCTGGGACGTGGGAGGAGTACCTGGATACACTGGCTGGGAAGCAGAGGCGCGAGATACGGCGCAAACTACGCCGTGCCGAGGGCGAGGCATCGCTGCGTTGCTACATCGTCGGCCCGGAGCACGACCTGGAGACCGAGAGCGAGGACTTCCTGGACCTGATGGCTGCCAGCAGTCCAGATAAAGCGGCCTTCCTCACTCCCCGCATGCGTGATTTCTTCCGCCAACTGGCGCGCGTGACTTATGATGCCGGCTGGTTGCAGTTGGTATTTCTTGAGATTGAGGGGCGAAAGGCGGCAGCCTACTTCAATTTCGTCTACAACAACCACGTGCTGGTTTACAACTCAGGACTCGATTGGCGGGCGTTCCCGCGGTTCGGCGCAGGCATTGTCCTCACCGCTTACTGCATCCGCCACGCCATCGAGCACGGGCGCGAGGTGTTCGACTTCATGCGCGGCAGCGAGCGCTACAAGTATCAGTTCGGTGGTCAGGACGTGGAGGTACGGCAACTTGTCATCCGTAGGACGTAAGTACGCAGCAGTGGCCTACTGTGCCAGCAGATCCTCGACGTTTTCTTCCTCCTCCTCCAGCCGCGCTGCCAACGCCGCGATCTCCCGCTCCAGCCGCCACTGGCGGGCCCAGATGGAGAAGACCAGCACGAAGGTCAGTGCCCAGAAGACGGTGTAAGCGGCTACAAGATAGACCGATCCAACCCCTTCAGGTAGCGACAAATGGCCTGGATTGATTTGTTTTTCCCGAAGGCAGCCCAATATGGTATAATCACGACAGTAGGGCGGTTTTGCTAACCGCCATAGGGTCGGATTTGCTATCCGACCTACTCTCGCCTGACGGAGGCCCAGGATGAAACTCGGGTTGCGCACCATTTTCGACCGTCTACAAAACGTATTACTGATCTCCTTTATCCTGATCGCCGTTGTCACCTCCGTGGTGGGGATCTGGACTACCTCGGTGGTCGTCAATAACTACACGGAGCAGGCGGAAAACGAGCGAGTAGCCCGGGATATGAACCTGGCTGTTGCTTTTTACGAACAAAACCTCACCCAACTCGACGGCACTGCCACACGTTTGGCCGGCGAGACGGCGCTTGCCCAGCAGATTGGCGCCGCCCAGGCGGGTGATACCGCTGTCCAAAGCAACCTCGAACACCGGATGGCCGATGAACTCAACACCATCTACCCCCCGGGCACCCATTTTGTCTTGATCGTGGATGAAGATGGCACCCTGGTCGCTGCCTATGGAATAGTGGATCAAAGAGTGCAGAGTTTGCCGGCCACGGGCAACTGGCATGACTTTCCCCTTCTGACTACGGTCCTGGCCGATCAACAGCCGCAGGCAGCCACCGAAGTCATAGACGAATCGCTGCTGGCACAAATTGGTCTGGCGGAGCAGGCACACATCTCCTTGAAAGAGACCCCCAAAGCGTACCCCGAGCCCTTCGACCCCCGGGAGGGCAGCGCGGGCCTGGCGCAGATCGCCTGCGCACCGGTGCTGGACGCAGATGGAGAAGTAGCCGGCGCAGTGCTCGCCGGACACCTCTTCAACAATGACTTTACCCTGGTAGACCGCATCCAGGCCGTCGCCGGGGTAGACACTGCGACCATCTTTTTCGGCGACCTGCGCGTCTCCACCAACGTGCGCGAGAACGGTGAGCGCGCCATCGGCACCCGCGTTTCTCAGGCCGTCTTTGACACGGTGCTGACGCGGGGCGAGGCATTTACCGGCATCGCCTACGTCGTCAACGAGTGGTTCATCACCCGCTACGTCCCGCTCCTCGATCATCGCGGTGGGGTGGTCGGCAGCCTCTACGTCGGCGCGCGGCGAGCCACCTTCATCGAACTGCAGCGTATACTCCGAAGCCGTATCATGTTGGTGGCGCTGGCAGCCATCGTCCCAGCCGCGCTGCTGGCGCTGCCCATCGCGCATCTGATCACTCACCCCCTGGAAGAGATGGCCCGGGCCAGCCGCCAGGTCGCTCAGGGCGATACCCAGGTACGCATTCCAAATCGGGGTGTGGGAGAGGTTGCCGTCCTGGGCCAGGCTTTTAACAGTATGGTCGCCGAACTGGAAGAGACCCAGGTGCAACTGATCCGCAAGGAAAGGCTGGCCTCGATGGGACAACTGGCGGCCGGAGTCGCCCACCAGTTGAACAACCCGTTGGGCACGATCCTGCTCTTTTCAGACATCGTACTCCAGGACCTGCCGGAGGGCACCCAGGGCCGGGACGATGTGCAGATGATCATCCAGGAAACGCGCCGGGCCAAAGAAATCGTGGCCGCACTGCTCAACTTCGCGCGCCAGCAAAAGGTCTGGGCGCAGCCGACCGCGCTCGACGCTATGCTGCACGAGTTTGTCGAACGCGCTCGCCAGCAGTTGGCCTACGAGCGCATCCAGATCGTGGAACAGATCGCCCCAGACCTCCCACAACTCGAAGTTGATCCAGTCCAGTTGTCGAACGTCTTTGTAAATCTCATGGATAACGCCGCCGACGCTATGCCAGACGGAGGCACGCTCACCATCAAGGCTGATCTCTCGCCGGACCGCCAGTCGGTGGTGGTGCAGATAAAGGACATTGGCTACGGCATTCCACCGGAAAACATCAAGCACATCTTCAGTCCCTTTTTCACGACCAAGCCGTTGGGGCAAGGCACTGGCCTGGGGCTTTCCATCGCCTACGGGATCGTCAAAATGCACCACGGGGCGATCCAGGTCAAGAGTCAGGTTGGAAAAGGCACAGCCTTTATGGTAACGCTGCCCGTGCGCCTGCCCAGGAGTGACACGCAGGCGTCGCTTCCTGGAGAAACATCAACCACCCCAGAGGTGTAGAGATGAAATCGGAACCCGCCACCGTCTTGGTGGTTGACGATGAACTGGGCATTCGTGAAGGATGCCGGCGGATACTGAGCCGCGCAGGACATCAGGTGGTCGTGGCAGCCCTGGGCGAAGAAGGGTGGCAGCAAATCCAGTCGGGTCAGTTCGACCTGGTGTTGCTGGACATCATGATGCCGGACATCAACGGCATGGAACTGCTGAAACGGATCGTTCCGTTCGACCCCGACCTGGTCTGCATCATCATCACCGGCTACGCCACCGTCGAGTTGGCCGTCCAGGCCATCAAAGGAGGGGCGTATGACTTTATCTCCAAGCCTTTCGATGCCAATGCGCTCCTTATGACTGTCCACCGGGGATTGGAGCGGCGGCGCCTCTCTTTGGAAGCGCGCCGCCTGGCGCAGGTGGAAGCGGAAAAAGAGGCGCTGGAGCGACGCAAAGCGGAATTGGAGAGGGAGGCGCTGGAGCAACGCGCTCTGGAATTGGAGCGGTTAGATCGTATCAAGTCCGCCTTCACCCGCACCGTGGCGCACGAACTGCGCGCACCTACCGCCGCCATCCAGAGTTACCTGCAGTTGATCCTGGATGGATACATCCCCCCCGAACAACAAAAAAAATACCTGGTCCGCGCCGAACAGCGCACCTCTGGGCAGTTGGAACTGATCGGCGATTTGTTGCACCTGGCCCATCTGCAGAACCCAGATCTTCGTATCGAGCGTGAGCCGGTCAACCTGGCAGAATCGCTGCGGGAGGTCTGCGACCTGATGAGCAGCCGCGCTCAAGAAAAGGGGATTGAGTTCACCGTCTCTGTCCCGGAGGAGACGCCCACCATCTCGGCCGACCCCAAGCACGTCAAACAACTGTGGGACAACCTGGTGAGCAATGCCATCAAGTACACAGACGAAGGCGGTACCGTGGACGTCACGATGGACACGCGGGACAAACAGGTTGTCACCAGCGTTCGTGATACCGGCATAGGTATCGCCCCGGAGGATATCGAGCGTATCTTTGAGGAGTTCTATCGCACCAAAGCCGCCAAAGAGTACTCGGAGATGGGAACCGGCCTCGGGTTATCCATTGTCAAACGTATCGTCGAAACCTATCAGGGCCAGGTTGACGTGCAATCCACGCTGAACCAGGGCAGCACCTTCACCGTCACGCTGCCGGTAGATACCCAAGTCCCCCTTTCCCCGCTACGAATCCGTCAATCCCACCCCAAATCCGTTAATTCTGCCCACCCGTGTTCTACAGCAACCTGTTCACTTCCTTCACCAACCGCTCTGGAGCGACCGGCTTGGTCAGGAAAGTGTCCAGGTGGACGTACTCGTCGGTCGGGAACAACTCGGCGTAGTCGGTGTTGGCGATAGAGGTGATCATAATGATGGGAATGTCTCTATAGTCGGGGCGCTCGCCCAACTCTTGCGCGACTGAGAGACCGTCCAGGACAGTGTCCATGATCACGTCCAGGACAATCAGGTCTGGCGCATCCTCAATGATCTTGTCTAACGCCTCGCCTCCACCGGCAGCGCTGACAATGGTGTGCCCTTCCCGTTCGAGCACAACCCGGGCAAACTCGACAAAATCAGGATCATCATCAACGACGAGTATCTTAGCCATTCTACTCCTCCTTGCATCAATCATCTTCGAAACCAGGTTTTTTCCTCAAAACCTGGTTTCTGTCTTCCCTCCACCCCGAATATATTGTTCATACTCCCCACGAAAGTGCTCTAGCGACGAGAGCACAGGATTGACGGCCGCATCGCCCATGGGGCACAACGTGTTCCCGACGATGCCAGCGCATATCTCCTCCAACAGGGCTAGATCGCCAGGCTTGCCTTGCCCGCGCACGATGCAGGTCAACACCTCTTTCAAACGTTGCGTGCCCACGCGACAGGGCGTGCACTGGCCGCACGACTCGTGAGCGAAAAAGTCCGTCAGACGGCGGGCCACTTCCACCATGCAGGTGCCCTCTTCCATCACGACGATCGCTCCCGTGCCCAGCATTGAGCCGGCCTCGACCAGCGACTCGAAATCCATCGGCGTGTCCAGTTGTTCCGGGGTCAACATCTGTGTGGAGGCCCCGCCGGGGATGACCGCCTTGAGTGAGCGGTCCCCGCGCATCCCCCCCGCACATTCTTCAATGATCGTGCGCAGCGGCGTGCCCAGTGGCAATTCATAGTTGCCCGGCCGCCGCACGTGCCCGCTGACGCAGAAAAGTTTGGGGCCGGTGCTCTTTTCCGTGCCGATGCACCTGAACCACTCGGCGCCCCGGTTGACGATGTGAGGCACGTTGGCCAGCGTCTCTACGTTATGCACCAACGTGGGCTCGTTCCATAGACCAATCTGCGCCGGGTAGGGCGGTTTCATGCGCGGCTCGCCCCGTCTGCCTTCCAGCGAATTGATCAGCGCGGTCTCTTCGCCGCAAATGTAAGCGCCCGCGCCTCGGTGAACCGACATATCCAGGTCAAAGCCGCTGCCCAGGATGTTCTGGCCCAGAAAGCCATAAGCGTAGGCGTCGTCAATGGCCTTGATCCAGCGCTTGACCCCCAAGAAGAACTCGCCCCGGATGTAGACAAAGGCCCGGTTCGCACCGACCGCGTAAGCAGCGATGATGACCCCCTCAATGATCGAGTGGGGGTCGTGCTCCACCAGCAGCCGGTCTTTGAACGTCCCTGGTTCTCCCTCGTCGGTGTTGACACAGACATACTTGGTGACCGGTTCCTGGGGCATAAAGCCCCACTTGACCCCCGCCGGAAAGCCCGCGCCGCCACGCCCGCGCAGCCCAGAATCTTTGACCAGCGCGATCAATTCGGCGGGCGGCGTCTGCACAGCCTGGCGCAATGCAGTGTACCCACTGCGCTCCAGGTAGACCGTGATGCGCTCCGAGTTGGGGACGCCCACGTTACGTGTCAGGATCGGTTCAAAGCCATCCATCGCTCTGCCCTCTCTGTCAATTGATCAATCAGCAAGTCCACTTTTTCCGTCGTCAGGTTCTCGTACAACTCGTCGTTCACCCGCATAGCCGGTGCGGTGCCACACGAAGCCAAACACTGCACGGTCTCCAGGGTGAACAATCCGTCCGGCGTCGTTTCGCTAACCTTGATCCCAAGTTTGCGCTCCAAATAGTCCACCAGCCGCTCCGCGCCATCAACCAGGTAACAACTCAACCCTGTGCAGACCTGGATCACGTACCGGCCTACAGGCCTGGTGCGAAACAGCGTGTAAAAACTGGCGGTGCTAAACACCGCTGTCTCTGGCACGTCCAATCGCCCGGCAACCCGCTTGAGTGCCTCAGGAGTAAGATAACCCTCCTGCTCCTGGGCGATGTAGAGCGCCGTGAGCAAACGCGCCCGCTTGGCGGGATTCAGGACGTGTGCTCCTGTTGTCATTCACTCACCTCCCTGTTCATTTGTCCAAAGTCTGCTTACGTTGTCGTTGGAAGTTTCGTTCCTTTGCTTCTTCCTTGATATGACTTGATGTCTTTCAAATCCTCATGGATAGGCGATCCCGGCTCAATGATTGTCGGCTCAAAGTAGCCAGCCCACGCTTCCAGGGCTTGAATGACCTCCTCCCGCACCACATTGCGGATGACCTCTTTCAGTTCGTCCAGATTGAGCGTCGCCACTTGCGATGTGGCAACTTGCGCCTCGGCCATGATCTCACCTCCATTCCACAACCGCTGGACGGCGTGTTGACAGGGAATGCTTTGTGTAGTATAATATCGCCAGAGCGGGTAAGGCCTGCCGTGGATTCCTCGGTGTTCCCATGTATCATGGTGCCTCAGTGCCTCATCCAATGAGGATACTGTAAGAAGCCGGGGGGGTATCCCGGTAGGGGCCGCTCTGTTTTATCTCGGCTCGAACAGCACCCGCTCCGTCCTGATCTGTGCTTCGATCATCTCGTACCAGCCGGTATTGCCATACTGGTATTTTTGATACAATGCCCAGCAGACCAAGTCTGCCGCCTGCACCCCCCAGTCGGTCGTTGAGTCTCTGTGATACACCTCCAGATGTGTGTTCCCGGGCAGACCAAGGGCCAGCCGCGCCCGCAGGTGCTCGTCAAAGTCGGGCCTGGCGATGCCCTGTAGGTGCCGTCTGTCGAGAGACAGGTAGATGAGCAAATCCTCCGGCTTGAGCGCGTGTGAGATGACCTCCCCCGCCAGGTGGCAGTAGAGTACTCCCTGCTTCCCTCGAAAGTAGTGCGGCACGTTCGTCGTATTGAAGGCCAGCGTGTGGATTTCGAGAGGAAGCCGTGCCAATCCCCGATACACCAACCCTCGAAACTGGTCGCTGGCCAGACTGGCTTTGATCTCGGGCAGACGCTTGAGGCAGGGAGGCAATGCGTGTCTCCGCGCCCGTTCAATCGCCTGCCGCAGCGATGACGGCTCGGCTGTCCTGAGCACCGCCATGACGAAGTAGTTCGCCGGCCCTTTGGCTAGTCTCAGAGTGCCTGACTCGTCGAGGTACAGGTAGACCACCATCCACCCTGTCAGTTCACCGGCTCCACCCGCACCGCGCAGACCTTGAACTCGGGAATCTTGCCCGTGGGATCCAACGCGGCGATGGTCAGTTTGTTGGCCGCGGCCTCGGCAAAGTGCCAGGGCATAAAGACGACGCCGGGCCCGGTCTTGCCACTGACCAGCGCCTTGGCCTGGACCTCGCCCCGCCGTGATGAGACCTTCACCACGTCCCCGTCGGCGATGCCCAGCCTGGACGCATCCTCGCTGTTGATCTCCACCACCGCCTCCGGGCAGATGGTATCCAGCCCCTCGGAACGACGGGACATCGAACCGGTATGGAAGTGATATAACACGCGGCCGGTGGTGAAGATGAACGGGTACTCCTCGTCGGGTTCCTCGGCCGGCGGCTGCCAGTCAACCGCGCTGAGATGTCCTAATCCACGGCTGAACTTGCCCACGTGCAGGATAGGCGTGCCGGGGTGCTCGGCGTCCGGGCAGGGCCACTGCAAGCCCATCTCGCCGATGCGGTCGTACGACATCCCGCCGTAGATGGGAGTCAGACGGTTGATCTCGTCCATGATCTGGCGCGGCGAGTCGTAGGCCAGCCCGTCGTATCCCAAACGCTGGGCGATCTCGCCGATGATCCACCAATCCTGCCGCGCCTCACCGGGCGGTTCCACCGCCTTGTGCCCGAACTGGACACGCCGCTCAGAGTTGGTGAAGGTGCCGTCCTTCTCGGCGAAGCAGGGGGCGGGCAACACCACGTCCGCCAGTTGGGCCGTCTCGGTGAGGAAAATATCCTGCACCACCAAAAAGTCGAGGCTCTTGAGACACACTTCGGCGTGGTTCACGTCCGGATCCGAGACCATCGGGTTCTCACCCATTATGTACATGACGCGGATCTCCCCCCGCTCCGCCTTGTGCAGCATCTCCACCAGGGTAGTCCCTACCTGGTTGGAGAGAGGCACGCCCCAGGCCGCCTCGAATTTTTTCCGCGCCGCCTCGTCGGTCGCTTTCTGATAACCAGGGTAGACGTTGACCAACGCGCCCATGTCGCAGGCACCCTGAACGTTGTTTTGACCTCGCAGCGGGTTGACGCCGCCACCGGGGACCCCCATGTTGCCCAGGAGCATCTGCAAGTTAGCGCAGGAGAGCACATTCTGGTGGCCGGTGGTGTGCTGGGTGATACCCATGGCGTAGAGCAGCGCCCCCGGATGATTCTCGGCCAGTATATGTGCTGCCTTGATAATCTCCTCGGGGGTGATACCGCATATCTCCGCCGCCCGCTCAGGCGGGTACTCCATCACCTTAGCCTTCAACTCCTCGAAGCCCTCGGTGCGCTCCTCGACGAACTTTTTGTCGTAGAGTTCCTCGGTGATGAGGACGTGCATGATGCCGTTGAGCAGGGCGATGTCGCTGCCTGGCTTCTGGCGGATGTGGAGCGTGGCGAAGTCGGTGATGGGAATGGAACGCGGGTCGCAAACGATGAGTTTGGCGCCGCGTCGTTTGATCGCCTGCCGGATGCGCATACCCAACACCGGATGGTCCTCTGTGGTATTGGAGCCAATGATGAAGTAGACCTGTGCATCGTCGGCGATGTCGTCGAAGGAGTTGGTCATTGCGCCGGAGCCAAATGCTGTGACCAGACCGGTCACGGTGACGCTGTGTCAGAGACGAGCGCAGTGGTCTACGTTATTCGTCCCCATCACCGCCCGGGCGAACTTTTGCATCACATAGTTCTCCTCGTTGGTACACTTGGCGGATGATAGAGCGCCGAACGCATCAGGCCCGTACTGCTCCTTGACCTCCCCGAACCTGGATGCCACAAAGTCGAGCACCTCATCCCACTCGACCTCCTCGAACTCTCCCCCTTTCTGCCGGCGGATCAACGGCCTGGTCAGCCGGTCGGGATGATGGACAAAATCCCAGCCGAAACGCCCTTTCACACACAGCCAACCGTGGTTGGCCGGCCCGTCCCACCTGGACGTCACCTGAACGATCCGCCCATCCTTGACGTTGAGGTAGAACTGGCATCCTACGCCGCAGTAGGGGCAGGTGGTCGCCACCTTCTCGAACTCCCAGGAGCGTCCCTGCCACTTGCCCTGCTTGGGCGACAGGGCCCCGGTGGGACAAACCTCCACGCACATCCCACAGAACTCGCACACGCTATCCTGCATCAGGCCATCGAAAGCGGCGCCGATCTTGCTGTCGAACCCGCGCTGGATGACGCCGATAGCCTCAACTCCATTGATCTCCTCGCAGGCGCGCACACAGCGCCGGCAAAGGATACACTTGTTATAGTCGCGCTCGTAGAAGGGGTTGGAGTCGTCAATGGGATATTCGTGCTGCACGCCCGGAAAGCGGGTCTGCTTGATGCCATATTGATAGGCCAGGTCTTGCAGTTCGCAGTTACCTGCCTGTTCACAGGTCATACAATCCAGCGGGTGATCGGAGAGGATCAACTCTAGCACGAAGCGCCGGGCCTCCTCCGCTTTCGGCGAATGGGTCCAAATCTCCATTCCCTCTGTCACCTTGAAGGTGCAGGCCGGCTGCAAAGTCCTCTGCCTTTTCACTTCCACCAGGCAAACGCGACATGCGCCGATAGGCTCCAGGGCCGGATGGTGACACAGCGTGGGTATCTTGATACCGGCCAATGCGGCCGCTTCCAAAACCGTCTGTCCGGCCTGGGCCTGGATCTTCTGACCGTTGATGGTGACGTTTACCGTATTCATTGATCGTTTTGCCTCCTGTCTCTCAACACACCTCTACTACCTCACGCTCGGGCACCGGCTCACAGGCCAGGCCCATCATCTCCAACCATTCTAAATCGCAACGCAGGCAGCGCTTGCACTCCTCCTGGACAGTTTCCTCGCCCATTCCCATCTCGACCTCGCTAAAGTTGCCCCGCCGTTCCTCCACCGCGAGTTCGGGCTTCTCTGGGCGATGGGCGTCGGCGTAATCCTCCAGGTCAAAGGGCTGCTCAATCACCTCGTAACCTGGGAGCGTGACCAACTTTTCTGTCTCTCCGGTGCGCAGGTAGTGATCCACTGCGCGGGCCACAGCGTTACCCTGGGCCACCGCCTGGATCACCGTCGCCGGGCCGAGGACGGCATCACCCGCCGCAAAGACCCCCGGCCGGGAGGCGCCCAATGCTTCGTTCACGGCGAAGGTGTCGTTGCGCTGAACCTCCACCACTGCATCTTTCCCCATCCAGCCCTGATCAGGCGACTGCCCGATGGCCGGGATCAGAACGTCCAACGCGATGACGAACTCGGAGTCGGAGATGGGAACAGGGCGGCGGCGACCGCTGCGGTCGAACTCGCCCAGACTGTGCTTCAGGCACTCGACGCCGGTAACGTGACCGTCTCCCAGCACCCGGGTGGGGTTGGTGAGGAAGTGGAAGATGGCCCCCTCCGCCTCGGCGGCTACGATCTCCTCTTCGTGGGCCGGCATGTCCTCGCGGCGGCGACGGTAGATCAGGTGAACCTCGCCGGCGCCCAGCCGCCAGGCGGTGCGCACGGCATCAATGGCCACGTCACCGCCACCAACCACCCCCACGCGCTTGCCCGCCAGATCGGGCGGGGTGCCCAGGGCGACGTTGCGCAAAAAGTCCACGCCATGCATAACCCCTTCCTGCTCCTCGCCCTTGATCCGCAACTGGCGGCTCTTGTGGGCGCCGATAGCCAGCACCACCGCGCCGTATCCCTTGCCGTCCAGCAACTCATCCAGCGTGAAATCGCATCCCAGCGCCTGGTTGCACTGGATCTCTACCCCGGCCCGCCGGACGTTGTTGATCTCCTGGTCGAGGATGTCACGCGGCAGGCGGTAATCGGGGATGCCCACGGCCATCATGCCTCCGGCGACGGGCAGTTTCTCAAAGACGGTGACGCGGTACCCTTGTTGCGCCAGCCGCAGGGCCGCCGTCAAGCCGGCCGGTCCCGCGCCGACCACGGCCACTCGCTCCCGCTTAGGCTCCCCGTAGATGGGCGGTGTCCACGGACGCTCCAACTCGTGGTCGGCCATGAAACGCTTGACGGCGCGGATGGCGATAGGTTCGTCAATGTCCCCGCGCCGGCAGCGCTCCTCGCAAAAGGCGGGGCAAACCCGGCCACAGGCCAGCGGGAAGGGGTTCTGACGACGATGGATCTCCAGCCCCTCGGCGTAACGGCCCTGGGCCAGCAGCGCCACGTAACTGGGCACGTCCACCTCGGCGGGGCAGGCGGTGGTGCAACGGGCGCGGACCAGCGGTTGGCACGCGCCGGCCGGACAGCGCTTGTCCACGATGTGGGCGCGGAACTCGTCCTCAAAGTAGCGCAGCGCCGACAGCACCGGCCCCGGGGTAAGTTGTCCCAGCGCGCACAACGAACCTGTTTCCATGCCAGCAGCAATCTCGCGGATGGTGTCCAGGTCCTCCAACTTGCCCTTCCCCTCGGTGATGCGGGTCAGTACCTCCAGCATGCGCTTGCCCCCCACCCGGCAGGGGACACACTTGCCGCAACTCTCGGCGGTGGCAAAGGTGAGGAAGAACTTGGCCAGTTCCACCATGCAGG
>JADHWW010000113.1 GCA_016783285.1 Anaerolineae bacterium | reverse complement strand
AGGCCATCGGGCTTTGGGGCTGGTTGATCAGGTTTGCGGCAGTGCTGGGCGTGGGTGTGCTGACGCTATGGGCGGTCTATCGTTTCGAGGCAGGCGTGTATTCGCCGATCGGCACGTGGGTGGTCATGCCGACACACTGGAGTACCTTACGACGGCTGTGGCAGCATCAGGCTGGTGGTCACCGCGCTTTTTTCATGGGCCAACTCTCTAGCGAGGGCTGGTGGTATTACTTTCCGGTTCTGTTTCTGATCAAGACACCGCTTTCCTTGTTGGTGTTGTTGGTCGTGGCCGCGGTGACAGCCACGCTGCGAGCCCCGCCACGAGGACTCGCAGTGGTACTCGCGGCAGGCTGGCGCATGCAGGGTAGTAGCCCAACCGTGTTGGGCAGAAGGGCTTGCTCTCAACGGGGGTTGCAGACCCCCTGTGAGCGGGAGAGGGGGGGGCTGGGGTGGTCTCCTGTGATGATCGTGTTTCCGGTGCTCTACTTTGCCGTGAGCATGGCCAGCAGGATCGACATTGGGTACCGGCATATCCTGCCAGTGGTTCCGTATGTCGTGATGGGTGCTGCGGCGGTTTTTAGTCCCTTGCTCAAGGCTCCCGTGCGTGGTGGGGGTCTGCATCGCTTTCGGTGGCGTGGCGTGGTGTTGGCAGGGTTGATTGGGTGGGCCATGTTGTCGAGTTTGTGGATTCATCCGTATTACTTGGCGTACTTCAACGCGCTGGTGGGCGGGCCGGATCAGGGGTATCGTTATGTGGTGGACTCGAATCTGGACTGGGGTCAGGACCTGAAGAGACTGAAGGGGTACTTGGACGAGCGGGGGATTGAGCGGGTGAAGTTGAGTTATTTTGGGACAGCGAAGCCGGAGGGGTATGGCATCGAGTATGACCCGCTTCCCATGCCACCTCCTTCGTCATCTTCGGACTTCAGCCCGTTCAATCCAGAGCCAGGGATGTACGCCATCAGCGCGTCCAATCTGCAAGGTGCGCTTATGGAGGAGCCGGACATCTTCGACTGGTTTCGTCACCGCCAGCCTATGGACAAGGTAGGGTACTCGATATTCATCTACGAGGTGACAGAGCGGTTCGAGGGGAGATGGGCGGCGGTCTGCTATGGGCCGGCACCTGCGCTGGAGGGCGATCAGATTCTCCAGATGCTGGGAGGTTCGGAAGTCGAAATAGGCCGTACGGCCTATTTCGACTGTCGCTCCAGTTGGGTGTATCCGGCTGGCACAGCCCCTGGCTGGTACGTCATTCCAGGTGTCACCGACGGGCCGACGGTGGTGCCGACGTACTGTGACGATACACAGGTCATCTTTCACGGTCGCCGGAGCAGCAAGAGTATGGGTCTGACCATCTATGGGGGTGAGGGGGCCGGGAGTGAATCCGTTCATCTGGCGGCGCTGGAGGGTTCTGACGGACAGCCCCGGTTCGGTGAAGCGGCTCGTTTTTTGGGGTATGAGATAGAGCCAGTCAGGCCAGCGCCTGGGGATGATGTGATCTTGCGCACGTACTGGGAGGTGCTCAAGCGGCCTGAATTTCCTCTGTCTGTGATGGCGCATCTCGTTCTCGTGGGCGAGGCCGAGGCGCTGCTGGTGGGCACCGCCGACGGGCTGGGTTTTCCGGTAGAGAATTGGCAAGAAGGGGACGTGTTCGCGCAGATGCATTTCTTCACACTCCCGTCTGGGCTGGCCGCATCCGTTGACGGGGACGCGGCAGAGTACGTCTTCAACGTGGGTCTGTATCGTCTGGACACGATGGAGCGGGTTCCGCCTGCGGGGTTCGAGGCTGACCATCTGATCCTGGGGCCTGTTGGAAGGCACAAATAGCACACGGATACACACAGATGAAACGGGTTCTCACAGGTTTTTCATCTTTGTCCGCGCATAAGTGGGAGCGCTGGGCGCTGGTCGGTCTCTTTCTTTTGGCCTTCCTGCCCCGCGCCGTCTACCCGGTCTCTCGGCCCCTCCAGTGGTACTTCCGCTCGGCCCAGTTCTTGCAGGCGATGCTGCAGGGTGACCTGGCTGGCACTCTTTTCTCCGAGCACCCCGGCGTGACAGTGATGTGGCTTTCAGGGACGGCACTATGGGGCTGGTATGCTTTGCAGTCATTGCTTGGCCTGAACCCGCCCGCGCCCCTGGAGACGGAGGGGTATGCCTTCGCCGACCGCGTGGCGGTGGGCGTGCTGCCGCTGGCGCTGGTCGTTGCCCTGGGCATCCTCTGGGGCTGGTGTCTCTTGCGCCGCCTCTTCGACCGGCGCGTGGCATGGGTGGCTGCGCTCCTATGGGCGCTTGATCCTTTCTACCTGGCCAATTCAAAGGTCCTCCACCTGGACGCGACTCTCTCTACCCTCATGCTCCTCTCCGCCCTGTGGATGCTGGTCTACCTGCGGGAACGGCGCTCGCGGCAACTGGTGCTCTCGGCGGTTCTGGCTGGTCTGGCTCTACTTACCAAGACCTCTGCTCTTTTTCTTGTCCCCTTCCTGATCCTGTGTCTCCTGTCCGACCTGCTCATTCGTATACTCCCTACTCCCTACTCCCTACTCCCTTCCTCATCAAACCTGCAAATCTGCCACCGCGAGTACTCGTGGCGGTGCAAAACTACAATCTACAGTTTCCTCCTTTGGCTTCTCGTTGCTGTTGTGGTCTGTCTTGCTCTCTGGCCCGCGCTGTGGGTGCAGCCGGGTGCTAGTCTCGACCTGGTGATCCGGCGGGGGGTGCTCCTGCACACAGGCAGTCCCCGTGATCAACCGTTCCTCTACCGGGGCGTGCTGGCGGTGCAGGATCCTGGCCCCCGCTTCTACCTGGATGTTCTGCTCTTCCGCACCACTTTCCTGACACTCCCTTTCGCTTTACTGGGTCTGGTCTCGGCGTGGGTGCGACGAGGGGAGGAACATCCGTTGACACGGCCCCATTCGTTGACACTCTTGCTGCTGGGTGGATTCGGGCTTTTTTACTTCGCACAGATGTCGCTAGGGGGCTGGAAGGACGGGCGGTACATGCTCCCCGTCTTTCTCGTGCTCGCTGTGCTGGCTGCCTCTGGTCTGCTCTGGTGGGCCGACCGTGTCCATGAGATGACGCACCTGCCTTCACTTCTCCTGGCCGGCTTGCTGCTGACGGCTCAGGCCGTTGTTGTGTTCTCCCATCATCCCTACTACGGCACCCACTACAACACCCTCATGGGCGGCCCCGCCGCCGCGCTAAACGTTTTCCCCCCGGCCGACTTTGGGGAAGGGCTGGACCGGGCCGGGCGATACGTGGACACTCAGCTGGCCGCATCCGTATCCGTTGACACCTTCGTCGTTGGTACCCAATTCCTGGCCAACGAGATGCTGGCGCAGCACATCCGTGCCTCGGTGTACGATGTTGCGCAGATTGGCGAAGAGGCAGACGTGCTGGTCTTCGGCGCTCAGTACACGATGCGTGGCCTGATCTACCCCCGTTGGGGGGCGCTGTGGGAGCAAACCTATAAGTTCCGTGAACCAGAGTTCGTCGTATCCTTCGACGACATTCCCTACGCCTGGGTCCACCGGCCAGTATCCGTTGACACCGTTGACACCGTTGACCCGGTCATTCCCAGGCGGGTGAACGCGCGGCTGGGAGATACTCTCTATCTGGTAGGCTACCGGCTGGCGCAGGACGAGGTCGCCCCAGGCGATACGCTGTTGTTGACCCTCTATTGGCGGGCGGAGGAACCTGTCGAGAGGAACTACACAGTCTTTGCTCACTTGCAGGGAGCCGACGGGCGTCTGGTGGCCCAGCAGGATAATCCTCCCATGCGCGGGACGCGGCCCACCAGTGTGTGGGAAGTCGGCACAGTCGTAGAGGATCCCTACGAGCTCCGGGTCCCTCTCGATACTCCGCCTGGAGACTACCTGCTCAGCGTGGGAATGTACGACCCCGCATCGCATCCGTTGACACGGCTCCCGGCCTTTGGGGCCGACGGCCGGCATCTCCCGGAGGATCGGGTCGTGCTCGCGATGGTGCAGGTGCGGCCCGCCGTCCCCTGGTGGCGCTGGGCGCTCTCGGGCCTCTACCTTGCCGTCATCGCGACTGGAATCGTGTGGCCGTCCCTCAGGAGGCGAGTTTGAGCGAGAAGACAGATGCTTACTCCCTACTCCCTACTCCCTACTCCCTTCCTCATCCGTTGACACCGCTGACACGAGCACTGTTGACCGCCATCCTGGTCATCTTCTTCGTCCTGGGTCTTGTCTATAGCGTGGTGGTGCCGCCATTTGAGGCCTCCGACGAAAAGTGGCACTATCCTATGGTGAAGTACATCGCCGATCACTGGTCGCTGCCGGTGCAGGAGCCAGGCGTCGAGACGTCCTGGCGACAGCAGGGCAGTCAAGCGCCGCTCTACTACTTTCTTGGTGCGCTGGCGACCTGTTGGATTGATACGTCCGATATGGAGACCGTCCGCCACCTCAACCCCCACGTGGACCCGGGCGCTACCCCCGACGGCAATGTCAACCTGGTGGTCCACTACCCGGTGCTGGAATCGTTCCCCTGGCGGGGGACGGTGCTGGCAGTGCACCTGGTGCGTCTGCTCTCCGTCCTGATGGGGACAGCGGCGGTCTACCTGACCTACCTGATCGTGCGCGAGGTGCTGCCTGGCGAGCCAATCCTGGCTCTGGGCGCTGCAGCCATCCACGCTTTCACGCCGATGTACATTTTCATCTCCGGTGCAGTCAACAACGACAACCTGGTGGTGCCACTATCGAGCCTGGCGCTGCTGATGCTGCTCCGGCTGGCGCGGCAGCGCGCGTGGACGATGCGGCAGGCGTCCGTCCGCTACCTGTCGCTGGGGGTGGTGCTGGGCCTGGCGGTGCTGACCAAGAGCAATTCGCTGGGGCTGACGGTACTGACGGCGCTGGTCGTTGTGGTGCGAGCGGTGAGGCGGCGCTCGTGGACCGAGTTCTTCCTGGGCGGCCTGGCTACGCTGGTGCCGCTGCTGCTCATTGCCGGCTGGTGGTACCTGCGTAACCTGCGGCTGTACGGCGACCTGACGGGCCTCAATGTCTTCACCGAAATCCTGGGCACACGGGACGTGCCGGCCGACCTGGCGCAACTGTGGCGGGAGCGGTACAGTTTCCTGGCTGGCTACTGGGGCAACTTTGGCGGCCTCAACGTCCCAATGGCGCCCTGGACCTACGATATCCTCAACGCACTGACCGTCGTCGCGTCCCTCGGCCTGGTCGCCTTGCTGCTCCGTCTGTATCCGTTGACACAGGCATTCAGGGAGAAGGGCCGTTTGCTTACTCCCTACTCCCTACTCCCTACCCCCTTCCTCATTTGCCTTCTGTGGGGTCTTGTCGTTTTCGTCCCCTGGTTGTTTTGGGCCTCCACCACCTGGTCCTCTCAGGGCCGGCTGATCTTCCCTGCCATCCCCGTCTGGTCGCTCTTGCTGGCGTTGGGGCTGACGGGTTGCCACCGCGAGTACTCGTGGCGGTGGTTACCGCGCCGCTGGGGTCGGCGGTGGGCGGTAGGGCCGTTTGCTAACTCCCTACTCCCTACTCCCTACTCCCTTCCTCTGGCCGTCTTTGCCCTCTTCCTGCTGGGTCTGTCGGCGGTCGCGCCCTTCGTTTGGATCGCGCCAGCCTACGCGCTGCCCGAACCGCTGACGGAGTCCCAGGTCGCTGTCATCCCCCACCGGCTGGAGGCACCGCCACGAGCACTCGCGGTGGCAGACTTCGGTGGGGTGGTGCGGCTGTTGGGGTACGACGGGCCGCATCCGTTGACCCAGTCGGGAGACCGGCTACAGCGATGGGTGGAGCCGGGCGGGCAGGTGGGGGTGACTCTCTACTGGGAGGCGCTGGCCCCCACCGACCGGGACTATACCGTCTTCGTGCACCTTCTGGGCGAGCACGACCTGCTGGTAGCACAGCGGGACGCCTTCCCTGGGCTGGGGCGGCTCTCCACGACGTGGCTGGAGCCAGGGTTTCGCTGGGCCGACCGGTATGTCCTGCACGTGCCCGCCACCGCCTACGCGCCCGATGTAGCCCAGGTCGAGGTGGGTCTGTACGACGGTGCGAGCGGGGTGCGTCTGGCTGCGGACAGCGGTGGCGATAACGTGCGCTTTGGGCGGGTCGCTGTGCGTGCCTGCTCGGGCGATTACCCCAACCCTATCTTCGTCAACTTCGGCGGCCGGATGGCGCTGGTGGGGTACGACCTGGACCAGCGGGCCGTGCGTCCAGGAGAGACGGTCACGCTGACCTTGTATTGGCGCGGCTCGCGTCGGATGAAGACCAATTACACCATCTCGGCTCAGTTGGTGGACTCTGAGCAGCGCAAGGCGGCCCAGCACGACGGCTGGCCACTGGATGGAGATGCGCCGACGGCGGCCTGGGGGCTGGGGCACCGCCACGAGCCCCGCCACGAGTACTCGCGGTGGTACTCGCGGTGGCCGGTGATCGTCGAGGCGCGCACTCTGGCAATCTATCCCGACACCCCGCCGGGAGTCTATGACGTGCGGGTGGCGGTGTATGTGCTGAAGGAAGGGGAGATCGTGCATTTGCCGGTGATCCCAGAGGGCGGAGAGATGCTCTCCGACCACGTGTTGCTGACACGTGTGAGGGTGGAGCCATGAGGTGGCGGCTGGCCGCATCCGTATCCGTTGACACCGTTGACAAAGAAGGGCTTCCTCTCAGCGGGGGTTGCAAACCCCCTTTGAGTGAAAGGGGCTGGCCGCATCCGTTGACGTTGGTCATTGGTCATCGGTCATTGGTTATTTTCCTTGCCTTCCTCGGTTATGCTCTGCTTATTCTGGTGATGACCTATCCGGTGGTGTTCCGGCTGGGTACCCACCTGGTCGGTTTTGGCGACGATATGAGGGTGCACTACTGGAATAACTGGTGGGTCAAGAAAGTACTGACCGAGGGAGGTAGCATCTACTCGACCCGTCTGCTCTTCTATCCGCAGACGGTCAGCCTGGTCTACCACAACTTTGGCTGGGTCAACATCGCGGGCTGGCTCCTGGTGGAGCCGGTCGTTGGTGGTATCGCCGCCTACAACCTGGTCTATCTGGCCAACGTCACCCTCTGTGCTTTTGCGATGTTCATCCTGGCCCGCTACCTGCTGAGGTCAGAAGGGGCTGCCTTCGTCGCGGGGTTGGTCTACGGCTGCTGGCCCTATCGTCTCTCCGATACCGTTCACCCGAACATGATTTCCACGGAATGGCTGCCGCTGGTCCTCTTGTGCGTTATCCTGCTGGTGCGGGAAGGGGGGCGCGTTCGATATGCGCTGTTGGCGGGGTTGTTCCTGGCGCTGACTGGCCTGTCGCGCTGGCAGATGTTGGTGCCTGCCGGCATCGCCGTATGCGCGTATTTGCTCTTCAGTGTGTCGTGCGAACGGGCGCGCTGGTCGTGGCGGGTGGTGGGGGCGCTGGCGCTGGCGGCGCTCGTGGCCGCGTTGCTCATGGCTGTCCCATTCTATCCGCTGGCCCGTGATCTGGTCACAGGCGAGGCGGGCGATCAACTGTACCTGAACCTGGAGGCAGAGACACAGACTGATTTGTTGGCCTACTTCGTGCCGCCGATGAACCATCCTTTGGCCCTGCTCTTCGATGACCTGGGCTACGCGCGCAGCCCGGCACGTCTCCCCTATAGTGCTTTCCTGGGATACGCCGTCCTCGCTGTGGTTATGATGGCCGTGGTGTGGCGCTGGCAGGCGGCACGACCGTGGGCCGTGCTCGCGCTGGGTACCTTTCTGCTGGCGCTGGGGCCGGTGTTGCGCTTCGATGGCCGTCTCTACCCGGCTATGCCTATGCCCTACCGCCTGGTGGGCTGGTTGGCCCCGCTGCGCTTGATGCGTAACCCTCACCGCTTCAACACACTGCTGGCCCTGCCGGTAGCCATGCTGGCTGGACACGGGGCCGCCGCGCTCCGGGATCGGCTGGCACGACGATGGTCATTGGTCGTTGATTTAGCGAAACACCGCCACGAGTACTCGCGGTGGCATTGGTCATTCCTGCTGTGGGGTGTCCTCTCAGTGCTGGTTCTGTTCGACTACTTCAACCTGCCAGTGGCGATGGTCCCAAACCACGTGCCAGATTTTTATCTGAGCATCGCTGAAGCGCCGGACGATTTTGCCATTGTGGGGCTGCCGGGCGACCGGCAAAATGCGGAGCGCTACATGTTCTACCAGACGGTGCATGGCCGGCCTTTACTGGACGGCCACATCTCCCGGGTCTCTTCTCAGGCTCTGGCGTTCATATCCTCTGTCCCCCTGGTGGACGGCGTATATGAAAGTGGGACGATCAACACTCGCCTTCCCGATCTCTCGCGTCAACTCTCCCTGCTGGCCCAAGCCGGTTTTCGTTACATTGTCCTGCACAAAGAACTGGCTTCAAGGGAGCAACTGGCCGAATGGCGATCATATCTTGTGGTATCACCGTGTTATGAGGACGAGGAGGTGGTGGTGTATTCCACCGCGCCGGTGGTGGGGCGGGATTGTTCCCTGCGTTACGCACTGGGAGCGGGGATTGGGTTGATCGAAGCCGCTCTATCCACGGAGACTGTCAGCCCGGACGGGGTTTTGGAACTTAGGGCCATCTGGGCAACAACGACCGATCCAGGGATGGACCTTAAGGTCGAGGTGGCGCTGGTGCCGCCCCCCCTGTCATCCCCCCCAATGGGGGGGAATGAGGGGGGGGATGAGGGCTGGCCGCATCCGTTGACGCAGGTGCGGTGCTTTGCGATTTCACCTGCCTGGCCCACAGGGGAATGGCCGGCCAACACTATTGTGCGAGACAGGTATTCTTTTCACATTGAGCCGTGGTTGAGGGACGGGAAGCACAGAGTCGTGGTGAGGCTTGTACGCGCGGGAGACGGTGGGCCGGTGGGCGAGAGGGTGGAGGTGGGAGAGGTGGCCATGCTGGCACAGGAGCGAGGTTTCACTGTGCCGGATATGACCCGGACGGTGGGGGCGACCTTTGGTGACGCGCTGCAGTTGCTGGGGTATGATCTGGAGAGAGGGGGCGGCGTGATCCATGTCACTCTTCACTGGCAGGCCCTGCGGCGGATGGAGGTGCCCTACAAGTTCTTTGTGCACCTATATGACGCGGAGAGCGAATCATTGGTGGCGCAGGTAGACGTGATGCCTCACAATTGGACTTATCCCACGACCTGGTGGGAGGTGGATGAGGTTGTCAGCGATGAGATATCGCTCCCGTTGGAGGACCTTCCACAGGGGAGGTATTGGCTGGGGGTAGGAGTGTATCATCCTGATACGGGTGCGCGTCTTCCGGTGGTTGAAGCACCGGTAAGCCTGGATAGTAGCGACGGAAGGCTGCTGCTGCCGGAAGTGATCGAGCGGTGAAAGAACCACCTGAGTGCCACCGCGAGTACTCGTGGCGGTGCTCGCGCTACATTGTGGTGGGGCTGCTGCTTCTTTCCTTCGCCCTGGCGCTCACTAGCGCACGGGTTAAGTCGGTCACCTTCGATGAAGACGCCTACGTCGGCAAGGGCGCGGCGGTCTGGTTCCGGTCCAATTACGGGCTGCGTACGGCTCACCCGGTGCTGGTGCCGCTCATTGGCACGGTTCTGCTGCTGACCGAACCGGGATTCGCAGAAGCGGTAGACCATCCTGAGTGTGAGACTGGCAATGCGCGAGGTTGTGGTCGGGAATTGCTGTTTGTGCGTAGCGACACGCGCCGGGTGCTCCTTCTGGTGCGACTGCCGACCGTCGGGCTGCTGATGGCGCTGGGGGCGCTCGTCTATCGCTGGGCGCGGGCGCTGTACGGTCGATGGGGCGGGCTGCTTGCGTTGACCGTTTATGCCTTCGAGCCCAACTTGCTCGCGCACGGGCGGCTGCTGACGCTAGACCTACCTGCCACCGCTTCTGTTTGTCTGGTGCTGTACACTGCCTGGCAATTCTGGCGACGACCGGGATGGTGGCGTCTGGCTGCCTGGGGTGTGGCACTGGGCCTGGCTGGCGCAACGCGCTATACGTTGGTGTTTGTGCTGCCGGTGTTGGTGGTGATGACGTTGGCCCATGCTGCCTGTCCCGCTGGTAGGGGCATGGTTCCCGCGCCCGTTGTCACGATCTCCGTGCCCGTCATGACCAGGCTGAGGCGGATGGTGAAGGCAGTAGCAGCGCTCGGCGCGGTGAGCGTCATTGCGGCTCTCACCGTGTGGGCGGTCTACGGTTTCACCTTCGGCCCGGTGCCCGATTGGGGAATCCGGCTGCCCGCCCCCGCCTATTTCTACGACCTCAAGGAACTGCTGGCGTATCGCAACAAGCCCCAGGACGCATTCCTGTTGGGCAGGCACTATGCCGGTGGCTGGTGGCCCTATTTTGCAGTCACTCTGGCAGTCAAGACGCCGCTGCCTGTGCTGATACTGTCGGGCGCAACGCTGGCCTCCCTGGTCCGCCGGCGCGAAATCCGGCGGGGGGAGTTGCTTATTCTGATCACCGGTGGCTTCTACTACGTGTTAAGCCTGTTCAGCCCGTTTAACATTGGGCACCGCCACTTGCTGCCGCTCTTGCCTCTGCTGGCCATCCTCGTCGGACGGTTGGGGCCACGGGTGGTTGCCACCGCGAGTACTCGTGGCGGTGCTGGGCGACGTCTGTCCCGTTGTGCGACCGGGGCTCTGGTCGGCTGGCTGGTGTTCGGCACTTTGCGCGTCTACCCCCACTTTCTGGCCTACTTCAATGAGTTGGTCGGCCCACGCAACGGCTACCGCGTGCTGGTAGACTCCAACCTGGACTGGGGGCAGGACCTGCCGGCGCTGGAGCGGTACGTGGAGGAGCATGATGTCTCGTCCCTCTACTTGAGTTGGTTCGGCGAGTCGCGCCCCTGGCAGTACGACATTCCTTGCCGCTTCATCCCCAGCAAGCCCGACGAGTTGAGCGACATCCACACCCGTGTCTATCATCCCGACTACCCGCCGCCCGGCACCTATGCCATCAGCGCCACCAATCTCCAGGCCCTCCTCTTCGATGACAAGGGGCTTTTCGCCTGGTTCCTCCGGCGCGATCCAGTGGCCCAGCCTGGCTATTCGATCCTGATCTATGAGGTGCCATACCTGCTTGACCCCCAGGCTTCACCTGTCACAGTGGCGCTGGGGAGCACGCAGATTGACCGCGTGCCTCCGGCTGCCTTCGAGACTCTCTGGCACACCAATGACTTGCGTCTGCGGTGGTTTGACGCTGAGACCAGTTGCATACTTCCTTCCGGGGCATACGCCTGGTATGTCCTGGATTCGGAGGTAGAGGTCGGTACATCGCTGTGCCCGCTCTGGAAGCAAGCGGAGCCTGTGGCGCGGATGGGGGCGCGTGGGGGTGGGGAGCAGCTCGGGTTCTACCGCCTGCGGTTGGACCCCTCCACGCTCGAAGGGTGGCTGACGGTGTTGGCTTCCGGCTCGCCACTGGTTGTCCCGGACGAGGGTGCATTTGCCCCGGTCGACCTCACTGACCTGGGGCGCGAAGTGAGTCCCCCGCTGCGCTTTGGGGACCGCCTGGACCTGCTGGGTTATCGCGTGCTCTCCGATGCGGCTCGCCCCGGATTGGAATGGCAGGTCGTGAGTTACTGGCGGGTTGTGACGGCCGGAGGAGCGCCGCTTAAACTGTTCCTGCAATTGCTTGACGACGCGGGCGATGTGCGTGCCCAGTACGATGGGCTCGATATCCCGGTCATCGGGTGGCGGACAGGCGATCTACTGACGCAACGACACACCCTGTCGCTGCCAGTGGATCTCCCGCCGGACTGCTACCGGGTGCAGATTGGCGTTTATGACGCGCGGACGGTGGAGCGGTTGCCAGTGCTACTGGGAGGTGAGCCGGTCGGCACGCGGCTGTTGCTGCCCCCAGTCGAGGTGAGGTGAGTATAGAGAGCGCTTCCACGTTCGGGTGACCTTGCCTTGAGTTGTCTCTTGTGTTACAATCCCCGCCTATGAAAGGCTTACTCCCTACCGGCTCAACTGGCCAGCAGCCCTTGATTCTGATGGTGTGATCCGGTCCATGCTCAAAAGCAAAAAGATACGAGGGATTCTACAATTATTGTTGAGCCTGGTGTTGTTGGCCTGGCTCGGCAATCGTGTTGGCCTGGACTCGATTGTGAGCACATTGGCTGGCGTTGATTGGTCTTGGTATTTTCCCGCCTTTTTTCTCTTTCTTTTCAACATCTTGCTTCGTACCTATCGTTGGTACATTTTACTCAACGCCCTTGATGATCGGCCTCCCTTTCGCCAACTCCTTTATCTTTACTTCGTCAGTTTCTTCTTCAACAATTTCATCCCCTCCGGCTTTGGCGGCGATGTTGTTAAAGTGATCAGCCTGCGCCAGGAGCATGGTCACGGCACCGAAGCGCTCAGTTCGGTGATTATGGACCGGTTAACAGGCCTGATTGGCTCCTCGTTTATCGCCCTGATCGCCCTGACCTGGAGCAGCGTCCAGCCGTGGCTAGGCCAGCCCAACGTCAACCTCAGTTTGCCTCCAGCACTCATATTCAGCGTTGCCCTGATCAGCCTGGGTGTTCCGCTTGGTTTTATGCTGGTACGATGGGCTGGCCCGCCAGGTTCATTCATCTCCTGCCTGCCCTTTATAGCCTTAAGGCCATTTATCCGGCGACTGAACGCTCGCGCCAAACTGCAACGCTTAGTCGAAACGATTTACCGTTACCCATTGTCGACTTTGCTCAGATCACTCCTGACCAGCATTCCTTTTACCTTGAGTCTGGTTGTCATTCAGTACAGCATCGCACGGGCGCTATCAGTGGATGTACCTTTTTACTTGTTTCCCCTCTTCGTGCCCCTCATTTCTATTATCAACCTGCTGCCCATCTCTTTCAATGGGTTGGGTATGCGCGAAGGGATCTACCAGTTCTTATTCGTTCCTGTTGGTGTGCCTGGCGCGAGTGCGATTGCTATGTCATTGGCTTTCTATTTCCTACGCGTTGGCACAGGGCTTATCGGTGGTCTGCTCTACGCCTTCAGAAGCATCAGCAGCGTTACTCAACCAGCGCGGACTAACTAGGGCGGGTTCATGATCAAACATAAAGTCGCCGTTTTTGGGCTCGATGGCATTACCTTCGACCTCCTACAACCGTGGCTAGAAGAGGGTCGCCTGCCTAACCTGGCCAGACTCATGGCCGATGGGGCCAGCGGCCGCTTACGGTCCACTATTCCCCCCGTCTCCGCTTCCGCTTGGGCCTCCTTCTTCACCGGCACCAATCCTGGCCAACATGGCCTGGTTGACTTCACCTATCCTGCCCCCGACAGTTATCGGATAAACGTGAGCAATAGCCACACGCGAACCGCCCCTGCCTTGTGGGACATCGTCGGCCAGGCTGGCGGCCAGGTCGGTGTGGTGAGTATGCCAATGACCTATCCGCCTGAGCCCCTCAACGGTTTTATGCTTTGCTCCTTTCTCACCCCCCGTGCCGACAGCCGCTACATCTACCCCGACTCTCTCAAAGAAGAGTTAGTGGCCGCTACCGGCCCCTTTCCCTTGCATATGTCCGAAAAAGGGCGTGGCAAAGACCCACGCCAATTTGTGCGGGCTGTCAAGGAGATGGAGGTCAGCCGCGCGCGTGCTGTATGCTATCTGCTGCAAAACAAACCCTGGGATCTCTTCATCTACGTCGTCGAAACCACGGACAACCTGCAACACGAAGTCTGGCACCTGTTTGATGAGACGCATCCGCGCCATGATCCCCAGATGGCAGCGGTCGTTATGCCCGAAGTGCTCGATTACTACGAGACTGTGGATCGGCTGCTGGGTGAGATGGTGACCCTGGTGCCCGAAGATTGCCTTGTTGTCGTTCTGTCCGATCATGGTTTTGGTCCCTTTCACAAGTTCTTCCACGTCAACAACTGGCTGGCCCAGCAAGGGTGGCTCAAGTTCCGCCACTCCCCTCTCGGTCTACTCAAACGATTGGCCTTCAAGTTGGGCGTCACCCCGATAAATGCTCTAAAATGGGTTATACGGCTACATCTGAGCGGTATGCGCAAGAATGTCAAGCGGGGAAGAGGCCGTGGTATGCTAAGGCGGGTTTTCCTGTCCCTCGATGATGTTGACTGGGCCAGGACCAAAGCCTTCTCTGTTGGTAACTTTGGACAGGTCTATCTAAATGTGAATGGGCAACGGCCGGCTGGAGTCGTGACTCCTGACGAGTATGAGGCTGTGCGGGATCAGATCGCAAGCGCTGCCCTAGCCCTGCGCGACCCCGCCGATGGCGCCCGGGTTGTACGGCAAGTTTACAAGCGTGAAGAAATCTTTCACGGTCTTAGTGCCGACCGTCTGCCCGATCTGGTTTTGCACACCGACCGGGCTCGTTACGTCTCCTTCGGCCACGCTGACTTTGGCTCCAATAGAATCCTTGAGCCCAGTACCGGCCAGACTGGTCATCATCACATGGTTGGTGTGGTCAGCCTCAAGGGGCCGGGAGTGCGCCAGGGCCTGACCCTGGACGAAGCGAGTATCCTCGACCTGGCCCCCACCATTCTCCGCTACATAGGCCTCCCTGTGCCCGACTACATGGATGGCAAGGTACTGGAGCAGGCCTTCACCGATGAGTTTAACCGGGCTAATCCCGTCCGTAACTGTGACGGTGGATTGGGGGCATTGACTGAAGACATCGGTTATGCTGCTGACGAGGAAGAGGCGGTTCTGGCTAAACTGCGTGACTTGGGTTACGTGGCTTGAAACAGGTGGATGATTTATTCGCCAGGCCGCTGCTGGGTGCAGTCCGCTGCGAGTACTCGCGGCAGGTTGGCGCTCATGATGCGCGGCTCATGGAGCGATTACAGGTGTTGTTGGACGGTGCGCCGGTTGGCACACGGCTGTTGCTGCCTCCAATGGAGGCGAGGTGATGGTGGGCAGAACGTTTCGTTTTATCCGAGGTCTCTCCCGGCATCCGAGCGTTCGGTGGTCGCTGATGGCCTTGTTCATCTACACACTGTCCGCCCTCGTGGTGTTGTACCCTGTTCCATTTCGCTTGAACTCCGTACTTGCCGGCTTTCCCGCCCGTGACGGCTGGCAATATGCATGGTGGCTCTGGTTCGCCAAGCGGCTGCTGCTGGAAGGGCGGGGGCTGCATGATCTATACCTTCTCAACCACCCCGTCGGCTTGCAACATCCCTTTCAATGGTCGCTAACGTACCTCAGCCTGGTTGCCCTGCCGTTGGAGATGTTGTTCTCACCGGCGGCAGCATTTAACCTGATGGTGTTGATCTCTTTCGTGCTGAGCGGTCTGGCAGCCTACTATCTGTGTCGGGCGCTCACGCAGAATCACTGGGCGGCGATCGTGGGCGGGGCGATCTTCGCCTTTGCCCCCAACCGGTTGGGCCATGCGATGGCGGGTTGGCTGCCCCAGATGACGGTCTACTTGTTTCCACTTTTCGCCCTGTGCCTGTTGCGTACAGTACGCCAGCCGACGACGCGCAACGGTGTCATCCTGGGCCTGGTCGCGGCCCCGGCTATGCTAGTTCACGTGATGCACATTGCCTACTTTATAGTCCCACTCACTCTGGTCATCGTGGGCTATGGTCTTTTGCGTTGGCGGTGGGGCTTCTTCTCGGCGGCTCGGTTGCGAGCGTTGGGGGTCGGTTTGTTGATCACCGCCGGAATCAGCCTGCCGTTTCTGGTCCCTCTGCTCGTCGGGTATACTCAGGGGAACCTGAATTATCTTTACAGCGGCGATGTCATTGGTCACTCGGCCGACCTACTGGCTTTTTTTACCCCGTCGCCTTATCATCCTCTCCTCCCCCGGCTAGGACTGGTGCCCGGCTTCGCCCACCGTGTCTTCCCTGACCAGGAGTGGCTGCGCTCGGCCCTGGCCTATCCTGGATTGGTCGCCGTAGGGTTGGCGCTGTGGTCCGTTCGGCGTGGATGGCCGGTGGTTCCTTGGGTTGCTCTGGCTCTGGGGGCAGCGATCCTCTCGCTGGGGCCGTTGTTGGTCGTCGGCCGGGAGACGGTCACCTACACCGTAGATGGCCAGGTTGGCCACATTGTGATGCCCTACAGTCTGGTGCGGCTCATTCCCTACTACGACCTGGGACGCACGCCGGGGCGGCTCAATGCGACCGGGATGTTGGCTGTGGGAGTGCTGGCTGCCTATGGGATGGCGGACCTCCTGGCCCGTCTCGCTGCTTTTCGCTGGTGGGCTGGGCTGCTTGCCCTGGCTGCCGTCGCACTCATCCTTTTCGAGTGTCTGCCGATATGGCCGTTTCCTGCAGGTGACGCTACGATTCCGCCCGTCATTCAATACATCACGGACCAACCTGGCGATGGTGCATTACTGCACCTGCCGATGAGCCGCCGTCGCGTCAACCACCGCGCCCTGTACTTCCAGACGGCCACCGGGCGGCCTATCGTCGGCGGCGAGGTACACCGGCCTCACCCCGACACGCCTCCTTGGTACGAGACCATTGTCGCCCTGGCCGAACCAGCGCCTGCCAGCGATATCATCCCCCGCCCTGACCTGAACCAGCGCCGGGCCTGGCTGCGTCACTTCGACGTTGACTGGGTGCTGTTCCATCGGCTGGAAACGACCGATGAGGCGCGCTACCGGCCCTTTATCGAGGAACTGTTGGGGCCGGCGTCTGTGGAAGATGAGACCTTGGCTGCCTTCGCTGTCCCAGTCGAGGCTCCTGCGCCGGAGAGCCAGCGCCTCTATACCTTCAGCCGCCAAGGCTGGTATCCGCCCGAGCGGGATGGAGGCCTTTGGCGGCGTTGGATGTACGACGACGGTCGACTATATCTCTACTCCACCCGTGAAGGGGTAGGCTGCCTTCGTTTCACCGTGGATTCTCATCTGGAGTTCCCCGTACTAGAGGTGTATATGGGTGAGCAGTTGCTGGACTCCTTCGTCGTGGGCGAGCGCACGGTGTACACGACGCGCCCCTTCACACTCACGCAGGGGATGAATGTCTTTCGCTTCTACGCGCCGGGGGAGTGTCCCCAGGTGCTGGACGACCCGCGCTGCTGGAGCGAGGCACTGCTTGCGCCGCCTTTGGGGAGTGGTCGGCTCCCTTGTGATCTCGAGACCACGCCCACGACCTGTCGTACCTTCGTCTTCGACCGCATATCCGTCGTCCCATGGAGTGACTTGCCCCCGGGTGCGGCGCTCGACGTCAACTTCGGTGACCAGATACGGCTGCGTGGCTGGAGCCTGGATGCGACATTGTCACGCCCCGGCGGAGTGCTGACCATGACGCTGGCCTGGGAGGCGGTGGTTGAGCTTAGCGAACAGCATGTCGTCTTTGTGCACCTGCTATCGCCGGAAGGGACCTTGGTGGCGCAGCACGACGCGCCGCTGGTGGGTCGGCTGCTGCCGCTCTCTGCCTGGCCTCAGGGGACTACCTTCCGCTATCCGGTGACAATTGAACTCCCCGGCGACCTGCCTGCTGGCGACTATTGTCTCATGGTCGGTGTCTATCTCTGGCCCAGCCTGGAACGGCTGCCGGTGCTGGCGGACGTGCCGGGTGCTGAGGCCAGTGTGGTGGAACTGGAGAACGTGAGAATTGCGCCGTGAGCGGATATGCGGGTGCCCGTCTGCGAGTTATCTCAGTGCGTTTGCGCCGCTGGTGCCGAGGATCGGGTCGTCGAATTGGAGTGGTTGCATTGGACGCCTTGACAACGGTTGCGCTGTGGATCAGCCGCCGTCGCACCGTGGCTGTGTTAGGTGGATATGTTTTGCTCTCGTTGGCCTACGCCTGGCCACTTGTCGCTCACTTTGGCGATCGGTTGGCCGGTGATGGCTTCGACATGTACGTCTTCCAGTGGGGCAACTGGTGGGTTCTCCGCTCTCTGGGCCAGGGCCAGTCGCCATACCATACTCAGATGCTTTTCTATCCCCAGGGTGTCAGTCTCTACTTTCTTAGTTTTTCCTGGCTGAATACCTTCGTGTGGTGGCTGCTGCAGAACCTGGTGGGAAGTGTGGCTGCCTACAATTTCACTGTCTGGTGGAGTTGGCCCCTGGCTGGGTTGGGGGCCTACCTGCTGGCCTGCGAGGTGGTCGGCGACCGGCGGGCGGCATTTGTCGCTGGCCTGGTCTACGCTTTCTACCCCTATCACTTCGCGCAGCGCAACCACCTCAACTTGCTCAGTGTACAATGGGTTCCTCTCTCACTGCTCTTTCTGATGCGGGCGGTGCGCAGTGGACGGGTGCGTGATGGTCTTCTGGGCGGGCTCTTCTTCGCCTGTTCCGGCCTCTCCGGCTGGCACCTGATGACACTGAGCGGGATGGTGGGTGGCCTATGGCTCCTCTACGCCTGGCTGACGGAGCGCCACGAGTGGGCGGAGATGAATTGGCGGGCATTGTTGGTGATGGTGGGCACTGCGGGCTTGCTCACTGGCCCGTTCCTCGCGCCTTTGGCCTGGGAGCAGTTCGTAAACCCAGCGGGACAGGACCCCTACCTGGGCAAGGAGACAGAGACGCAGACTGACCTTGTCGCGTACGTCCTTCCCAATCTCTACCACCCGTGGTGGGGCCGTCTTGCTGCGCCGATTCATCAGCGCTTCCTGCGCAACAAGGATCACGCTGTCGCTCTGGGTTACCTGCCTCTGGCTTTGGTTGGCTATGGGCTACTGCGGTGGCGTGCCGGCATGCGTCGGAATCGTTTCTGGTTTGGGTGCTTGCTGGTGTTCTGGTTGTTGGCCCTGGGACCGTTCCCGCGTGTCAACGGTGTGCCCTATCCCCAGATACCGTTGCCTTACCGGCTGGTTGGGTGGAGCCTGCCCGTACGCTCGCTGCGCAACCCGGAGCGGCTTAATATCCTGGTGGGGCTCTGCCTGGCGCTGGTAGTGGGCGCAGTGGTCCATGATCTTCTGCGTCGTCTACCTGCGCGACGGGCAGGTCTTTTCACTCTTGCTCTGGGTGCATTGGTGCTGCTGGAGTACTGGGCTTGGCCTTTTCCCACTACGCGGCCAGATGTCCCCGATTTCTATCGCCAACTTGGCGCTGAAATCGGCGACTTCGCTATCGTAGACCTGCCCATTACCAATGATCTATCTAAGCTCTATATGTACTACCAGACTGTGCACGGCAAATCGACTGTCACCGGCCATATCTCCCGCCCGACAACAGGTGCCTACGACTTCATTGAGGCTAATGGCCTGCTGCGGGCGATGCGGCACGGGCGGCAGCCTGACCCCGCCGGTAACCCAGCGGCAGAGTTGGCGATACTGTCCGATGTGGGTGTCCGTTATGTGGTCGTGCACAGGGATTGGTTCACTGAGGAGGAACTGGCGGCATTGGTAGACTATTTACCACTGTCTCCTGTCTTTGCCGACGACCCGCTGCTTGTCTATTCCACTTGCCCCGTGACGGTCCCGTGAGGTTGCGGGTCTGTATCCGTTGACTATGGTAATCTGACTCCGATGAAACCCGGTATCACCGCCACGAGCCCCGCCACGAGTACTCGCGGTAGTACTCGCGGTGGCAGCACCCTGTCTCGTTGCACCTGGCTGATCGGTCTGGCTACGGTCACGTTGGTCTGGTCCCTCTTGTTGATCGCCGACGCGGTGCCCGCGCTGCGCGGCCCGCTCGAATGGCGTTGGCCCTATGAGTTGGTTTCTGACCTCGGACGGATCGTCAACGCCGGGCTGACATTCGTTCTCTATCTGACTGTCGCCTTTTGGTTATTGAGACAGGCGGTGACTCGCGCCGATGACCAGCGACGTTCTTGGGCCTGGGCTGTCGTTGCCTGGGCGCTTATCGGCACGCCGCTCATCCAGGTTACCGTCGTCTATCTGCGCCATCCCAATGTAGTGCGTGAACTGTTTGATCGCACCGTGTCGCTGCATAGCGGCGGCTACTTCAGCGCCGTCGTCGAGGTGGGGGACATCAACGACTATCTACGCCGCTTTCCGGCTCTTATGCCCGATTTCCCTATCCATTCCAAACGACACCCGCCGGGTATCCCGCTGATGTTTTGGCTGGCACGCCAGATCTTTGCGCTGATGCCCGACTTGGCCCATCGGGCTGCCTTGCCTTTGCGTGGCTTTCAATGCGATAACCTGTGGCTGCAATATCTGAGTGATCCCCAGATTGCCAGTGCCTGGGCCTCAATGGCGTTGCCCTGCCTGGCCAGCCTGACCGTGTTGCCGCTCTACCAGTTGGGATGCTATCTTCTGAACCGTAAGTTGGCCCTGGTTGCTGCGGTGCTTTACCCGTTGATCCTGTCTGTCGGCCTGTTCGCGACGATGTGGGATCAGTTCATCCCCCTGTTTACCGCGCTAGGGCTTCTTTGGTTCGTCCGGGGACTGGAAGAGCGCCGGCTGACCCTGATTCTGGCAGCGGGGTTGGCGATTTCATTGGGGGTATTCTTCAATCTGGGTGTCGTCGTCGGGCTGGCGATACTGGGGCTGTATGGTCTGTTCTGGCATGCTTTGCACCGTCCACTTGACCTGAAGCGAATCGCGTTGGAAGGGGTTACCTTTGCCGCTGGTCTGGCCAGCGTCTGGGTTGTCTATTGGCTCTTTTGGGGCGTCACCGTTCTGGATGTCTGGCGAGTGGCGATGTCGTTCCACCTGAAGATGAATCGCTCGTACTGGTTGTGGGTCTTTTACCACCTGTATGATTTCCTGATCTTCCTGGGTATACCGCTGATCTACCTTTTGGCTGTGGGGCTATGGCGGGCGCTGCGTGACCGTGTCACCGCCACGAGTACTCGCGGTGGCAACGGATACAGTTCGGGGAAACCCATTCGTCTGTTGGCGCTGGCTTTTTTCCTGGGACTGCTGGTGATTGACCTGTCGGGCACCTCGCGGGGCGAGGTCGCGCGGGTCTGGATGTTCCTGATCCCGTGGGTGTTGCTGGTCGGCGTGTCAGTCCTGCCCCTGTCCGATGGTCAGACAGACAACCGGGTGAGTGGTCGTCATCCGTTGACACTGTGGCAGGCATCGGTCGTTGCTGTTCTGCTCGGGCTGCAGTTATTCGCGGCGGCGGCGAGTCTCAGAGTCATTCACACCCGCTACAAGGATTATCCCCGCCCTGCCCCGGTGGTGGAGGCACTGCCGGCCCAGGCCCAGCCCATGTACGCCCGGTTCGATGATGGGATCGAACTGGTGGGCTATCAGGTCGGGGGGGCGACAGGGTCTTCATCCGCCGTTAGCCTGACGCTCTACTGGCGAACCGACGCCCGCATCGGTTGGCCTTGGACCGTCTTTCGGCACGTTGTGGCGGAGGGGCAGCTCGTGGGGCAGCGTGATAGTCATCCGGCCCAGGACACCTGGCCCACCACCTGTTGGGCAGCGGGGGAAATCATCGTAGACAGCCAGACGATGCTGCTCGACGTTCGTCGGCTGGATACCACCGCGAGTACTCGTGGCGGTGGGACTGTGCTCAAGGTCGGGCTATACGATGCCGAGTCAGGGCGTCGCTTACCGGTAGTTGGCGAGTGGGTTTCACCGGAGGGCGATGCTGTGGAGATACCGCTCTCGCCCCAGTAGTCTACCGCAGAAGTAGAGATTATGACTTGCACATCTGGGAAAGTCGGGTAGAATAGCGCGGTTGGTGATAGGCCACTCTAGAAATCCCACTTCGGAGGTACTATGTTGCATTGCTTGACACTTTCACTGAAAAGACTGAGCATTCCGCTATTGGCCTGCTGTATAGTGAGCGCCTTCCTGGCGACGCCCAGTTGGGCTGTTCCCCGGGAGCGACCGGCAGCACCAGCCGAGACAGTCATCGACTCGGATATCACGACCGATGCGACCTGGACATTCGCGAACAGTCCTTACCACATCACGGATAACATTGACGTCGAGGCTGGGGTCACGCTGACCATTGAGCCAGGCGTGCAGGTTCTGGTGGATCCAAAAATCTACATCCACGTGCGTGATGGGGCTTCTCTCATTGCCAAAGGCACTCCCTCACAGCACATTGTGTTTAACCGATATGCGGGCGCCCGTTGGCGGAAGATATGGTTTCACGATGGTGCCTCTTCTTACCTCCGTTACGTGGAGGTCCGATACGCGGGCGCGGACTCTAACGATGAGAACGCCAGTCTACACTATCAGGGCACCGGAACTCACGTATTCAACATGAGTGAGGTCCGAGCAGGAGACCAGTTTGGAATTGTCGTTGAGGACAGTGCCAACCTCACGATTGCTGGTGCGCTCCTTACGAACAACGGGAAAGTGGACCTCTTAGTTGGTCAAAGTGCCAACGTGGTTGTTACTGGCAGCACCTTGGACAAACGTGATAGAGACCAGGGCCGGACGGCCTGGTTGCGCTCTTCAACTGCCAGCCTCAGTGTGACGAGTTCGAACATCTGGACCGTGGAGTCGGACTATGGTATCCAGAACGACGCCGCGGGCACCTATTGCATCGATGCCCAGAACAACTGGTGGGGCGCGGCGGACGGACCCCATGACGAGTCGGGCGCAGGCGATGCCTGCAGCCTGGGGAGCCATGGGGGCAGTGGTTCTTGGGTGACCAACGGTGTGGACTATCGCAACTGGCTCACCGCCGAAACGGACCGCGTCGGCATCACCACACCTCCCACCGCTACCTTTACAATCGCGCCTGATCCCGCCGTTCCGCAATTGCCAACGACCGAGTACGCCTTTGACGCCTCAGGCAGCACCGATGCCGAAGACTACACCTCGTCCCTTGAGGTCTGCTGGGATTGGGATAACGACGGTACATGCGAGACGGGCTACTCAACGACCAAAACCACCACGCACGTCTTCGGCAGTGGTGGTGTGCAGACGGTGCGCCTGGTGGTGCGCGACACCGATGGCGATACGGGCGAAGCAACGCAGGACGTCCATACAGGCAATCCACCGGATCCTGCTTTCACCTTCACCCAAACGACATGGTCCCAGGTCGTCTTTGACGCCTCTGCCAGCAGCGATGTGGAGACACCTGTGTCGCAATTGCAGGCCGGTTGGGACTGGGAGGGGAATGGCGTCTGGGATGTCACTGAAGTTGGTGTCACCGAAATCCAGACTCATACCTACTCCCACCTGGGGCGCTATTGGCCTACCCTCTATGTGGAGGACACGGACAATCTGACCGACACGCTGCGCAAACCGGTCGACATCATCCCGCCGACGACGGTCGTGTCGCTCACAGGCAGTGGCGGCACACTGGTCTCTGCAGACGGTACGGTTCAGGTCGCAATGCATGCCGACGTTGTCGGGGGTGATGTCATTAGCAACGGGTTGGTCATCACCCACACTCCCTGGCTGGCCCTGCCTCACAGCGGTCTGGAGAGCGCCTTTACCTACCAGGGGTTCAACCTGAGCGCTCAACCGCTCGCGGGTGGTCAATCAATCGATGAGATCAGCGGCACTTACACCGTCACCATCTCCTATGATTACGACTATTTTGTCGATGTGCTCCGCTTGCCGCCTTTCGAGGGCCAACTCAGGTTGTATCACTGGGTTGATGCTTGTTGGACGCCGGTTACCTCTACGCTTAAGACGGCAGGCGACCAGTTGGTAACAAGTACGGGTTCCTTTGGCGATTTCGTCCTGGCCATGGATGTATACAGTGCTTACCTGCCGTTGGTCATCAGAACAGATTAGGCGAGTTCGTAGTAGCGACTTCAGTCGCTTCTTCTGTTTCGGCCACTAAGAACACGGATTTTCAGGACATCAACGGATCGGTAGTCTACCTGTTAGTCGTCAAGATCTGTGGGGTGGGCTATTGGTGTCTTTGTGCGCTGATCGTTTTTGGGTGCCGGGGGCCCTCAATGTGTGCCCGGCGCCCTTGCTCGAATGTGTGAACGACTGGAACGACACCGGTTCTTCCTGCTCATCCTGGTGGGCTATTTAATTCTGGGCTTTGCGTATAGCCTGGTCAATCCCCTCTTCGAGAGCCCGGATGAGGCGCTGAACTACGCCAATATCCGATATCTGATCGAGAAACGGCGTTTGCCGGTGCTGGAGCCCGGTGAGCCGACCAAGGCCCACCATCCCCCACTCTACTACATGTTGGGAGCGCTGCTTACCTGCTGGGTGCCCAACGAGCGCTTCGAGGCGGTGGTCGAGCGGACCAACCCCTTTTGGGCTTACCAGCCGTGGGAACCGGGGGTGGACAACAAAAGCCTTTACCTGCATGACCCTCGTCTGGAGGGTTTTCCTTACCGGGACGTGGCTTTGGGGGTCCACATGGTGCGTTGGCTCTCGCTGCTTATGGGGGCTGGGACGGTTTTGTGTGTCTATGGGACGGCGTGGGAATTGGTGGGCGACCACAAGGCGGGCGACCACAAGGGTCGCCCCTACGTGGCGGTGGGGGCGGCGGCGCTGGCGGCCTTTAACCCGATGTTTGTTTTCATCACCACCTCGGTTCACGACGACGCGCTGGCGAATCTGGTGGCTGCGGCGACGCTGTATGTGACTGCCCGGCTTCTGGTGCGCGGCACGACGGTGTGGCGGGCGGTGGTGTTGGGGCTACTGGTGGGGTTGGGCTTCCTGACTAAGTTGACTTGCCCGCTGGTGGCGCCTATGGTGGGGCTGGCGCTCCTGTGGCGGCCCCTGGCCGACCGGGGTCGCGCCGGTTGGCGGGAGGCAGCCCGGCTGGCTGGGATTGTCCTGGGATTGTCGCTTCTCGTTGGCGGGTGGTGGTTTGCCCGCAACTTACTCCTTTACGGCGAGCCGACGAGCATGGTGCACCAGACAGGGGTGTGGGGAGTGCGGGCGAATGCGCCAGACCTGGCGGCAGCGGCGCGCGAGTTGGGCTTTCTGCACGATACTCTCTGGGGAGTCTTCGGCTATGGGCAGATTCCGATGCCCCACTGGGTCTACGGACTGACCCGGGTGCTGGGGTTGACAGCGGGGGGGGGGCTGGTCCTTTTCTGGTTCCACCGTCGGTCCGGGCGGATTCCCTGGGAACGCCCGCCGGCTGTGTTCTTGATCCTGGTCAGCGGTCCGTTAGTGGCCTTCGCAGTCAACTTTGCCCGGATGACCGTGAGCGCAGCGGCCGACTTTGGGCGCTACCTCTTCGTGACCCTGGCGGCCTTGGCTCCCCTCTATGTGCTGGGACTGAGCGAGTGGACTCCTGTCCGCTGGCGTGACTGGCTGGCCGTCGCTCTGGTCCTTGGGATGCTGGCGCTGGCGGTTTATGGACTGGTGGGAGTGCTGGCCCCGGCCTATGCACCCCCGCCCCGTTATGGGTCTCCCGAGGAGGTCGCCCCGCAGCATGCGCTGGACGTGACCTACCCTGAATTGGCTCACCTCCTGGGGTACGACATTGCTCCAGATCCCCTCTACCCTGGCGACACGCTCCAGGTGACCCTCTATTGGCAGGCACTGGGGGCGATGGACACCGATTACGACTATGTCCTGTTTTTGCAGGCCTTTGGACGTGAGGGAGTCAAGATTGGGGAGCGGGACACCCATCCCGGCCTGGGCCGCTACCCTACCAGTCGTTGGCGGGCTGGCGAGGTCATCGCCGACACTGTTCCCGTGCCTCTGGCGCTGGCTGCATCCGTTGACGCGGATGCGCTGGCTCCGGCTGCGCTGCGGCTGGACCTGGGGCTCTATCCACCGGGTGGTCTCCGGCTGACCACCGCCGATGGGCGGGACACAGTCAGCGTGGGGCCGGTCCGTCTGGCCTCGCGAGAGCAGGCAATTCCTGCCGGCAACCCCGTGGCCTACCGGCTAGGGGAAGGAGTGCGGCTGGTGACCTGGGATCCTGAGTGGGACGGCCTGGTGCGGCCTGGGGAGACACTTCGCTTTACTCTCTATTGGGCCTGCGACACGCCGCCATCTCAGGCGTTGAACGTCTTCGTCCATCTGGTGGGAGAGGGAGGGGAACTATTGGCTCAGGGAGACGGCCCCCCTCTGGGTGGGGACTATCCCACGGACCTGTGGGGCGCTGGTGACCTGCTCGCTGACCCACGGGAGGTGACGTTGCCAGCAGATCTTTCTCCGGGTCACCCGCACCTGCTGGTGGGGCTTTATAGTCTTCAGACAGGAGAGCGGCTGCTGGTCTTCGATGAGCAGGGAACACGGCTACCCGCCGACGCGATCCCGCTGGGGGTGGTGGGGGTGCAGCGGTGACGAGGAAGGTGGGGGAGTGGTTGCGATGTCACTGGCTGGATGTAGCCGTGTTTGGCGTGTACGGCGTCGTAACAATCGTGATGACGTGGCCATTGGTTAGGCAACTAGACAGCCATCTGCCGGGGCCAGGCGATGATCTGCTCGTCCACTATTGGAACGGCTGGCGGACCAAGCAGGTTCTGACGCAGGGCGGTGATCTGTACTACACCGATCTGATCTTCTATCCGCAGGGAGTGAGCCTGGTCTACCACAATATCTCTTGGGCCAACATTGCGTTGTGGTTGCTGCTGGAACCTTTAGTTGGGGGAGTCGCGGCCTTCAATCTGGCTTATATGCTTAACCTCACCCTCTGTGGAGTGGGGATGTATGTCCTGATGCGCTACCTCGCCAAACAATCAACCGCCCAAGGGGGCTCTGCAACTACAACCCCTGTCACCAGCAACCAGCCAACTAGCCAACCAACCAATATCGGTGCTGCCTTCATCGCTGGCCTGGTCTATGCCTTCTGGCCCTGCCGCATGTTTGAGATAGACCATCCCAACCTGATTGTCACGCAGTGGCTGCCCCTGTTTCTTCTGTACCTGATCCGCGTCGTGCGCGAAGAGGGGAAGATTCGGCATGCGACAATCGCGGCCGTCTTCCTGATTCTCACTGGCTACGCTCGTTGGCAACTACTGGTCTTCGCCGCGTTGGTCGCGGTCCTGTACGTGCTGTACAGCCTGCTGTTTGAGCGCCAATATTGGAACACTCACGTTGTGGTACCGCTCGTGGTCACTGTGGCGATCTCAGCCGTGGCGATGGCTCCACCGCTGTACCCGATGCTTCGGGATCAGTTGGCCGGAGAGGGTGTTGAAGCCGTATTCGTCGAGAGCGGGATCACCAGGCAGACGGACCTGCTGGCCTACGTGGTTCCGCCGCGCAATCACTTGCTCGGCGGTCTCTTCGAGGGGCTGAAGTACGCCGCTGCTTTCGAACGGGCCTGGTACAGCAACGCCTATCTGGGATGCATCGTGGTATTTCTGGCCATCGCCGGTGTTCGTAGGGCACGGCGTCTGGTCTGGTTCTGGGCGGGACTGGCTCTCGTCAGTTGGCTGTTGGCGCTGGGGCCGGCGCTGCGGTTCAATGGGCACGTTTACTCCAGTGTCACGCTGCCGTATACGTTGGTCGAAGGTTTCCTTCCCATTCGGATCATGAGAGCCCCACGCCGCTTTAATGTCCTGCTGGCGTTGCCCGTCGCGGCGATGGCGGGGTACGGTGTGTTGGTCCTCCGGGATCATGTGCATAGGCTCAACTCTAAGAGGTTTCTCTCTATTGCCCTGTTCGTGCTACTAGCGTTGCTGGTCTGCCTCGACTACTTGCAGGTGCCGGTGCGGACGTTTGACACCGACGTTTCGCCATTTTACCAGTCGTTGGTCGCTGAACCGGACCGGTTTGCGCTTCTCAATCTGCCCACCGGCCGCACCAAGAGCGGGTATTGTATGTTCTGCCAGACAATCCACGGCCAGCCCATTGTTGAAGGGAGCGTAGCCCGCCCCCCACGGGAGGCCGAGGAGTTCGTGGACAATAATCCGTTCCTGGCCTATCTGCGCGAGAACAGAATGACGGACCCCACATTGCCGGATGTCTCGCGCCAGTTGGACATCCTGGCCGAGGCCGATATCCGGTACATAATCATGCACAAGAGCTATGCTTTTCCCTGGGAGAAGGCCGACTGGCGCACATATTTCGCCTATCATCCGGTCTACGAAGACCGGTTCATCTCCGTCTATCGCACCGATCCGCAGGTGGGACGGGATTTCGACCTAAGCCAGGAACTGTACGGTGGGCTTGGTCTGGTGCAGGTCATTTCCTCAACAAATTTCATCAGCCCGGCCAGTCTGATGGAGGTGGCGGTGGTGTGGGGAACGACGGAACCACAAAACGAGGACTGGGCGGTAGAGTTGGCGTTGGTAGATGAGGCTGGCCAGCGTCAGCAGACTGTCGCCTTTTCCCTGGTCCCAGGCTGGCCCACCGGTCAGTGGCCGGCGAGCGCGCTGTCCCACGGGTCTTATGCCTTTATGGTTGATCCACGGCTGCCCGGCGGTCTCTATGCCCTGACTTTGGCGCTGACCAGGCCAGTGGCCTTAAGGCTACCAGATACAGGGGAGCGGATAGGCGAGTCGGTTGTGATCGATGTGTTGGAGATGCCTGCGCGTCCTCGCGTCTTCACGCGACCGCCCGTGCAGGTTGAGACAGATATCGTGTTCGGTGATGTTCTGCGCCTGCTAGGGTATGATCTGGAGATAGTGTCTGTATCCGTTGACGCCGACGCGGTCCACATCACCCTCCACTGGCAAGCGCTGCGGCGGATGGAAGTGGCCTACAAGATGTTTGCGCACCTCTTCGATCCGGGGAACGGCGAGTTGATGGTGCAGGCGGATGTGATGCCGAAAGACTGGAGCTATCCCACGAACTGGTGGGAGGTGGACGAGGTGGTCAGCGACGAGATTCCTTTGCCATTGACCGGCGTGCCTCTTGGGGCCTATCGCCTGGCGATCGGTGCCTACGATCCTGTTTCCCTGGAGCGATTACCGGTACACGCGGCTGACGGTCAACTACTTTCTATGGGACAAGTTGTGTTGGACGAGACGATCTATGTCTCTGTTGCTGGGGGCCAGGAGGAGTAGCGGTGAACCGGTACAATGTCACTGTTTTGGTCCTGTACGGCTTGCTGACTCTGGCATTGACGTTGCCACTGCCCTGTGAAATGAACGAGTCTCTAGCCGGTCAAAGCATCGACGTCTACATCAACCCCTGGGCCGATTGGTGGACAATGAAGGCACTGACTGAGGGCCTGGACTTCTACCATACTGACTATATGTTCTACCCCAGAGGTGCCAGCCTCGTTTTCCATAGCTTCAGCCACACCAACACGGCTCTCTCGTTGCTCCTGGCCCCGCTGCTGGGCCGCTTCGCTGCTTACAACGTCACCATCTTGCTGGCTTACGTCTTGAGCGGCTTCGGTACGTACCTGCTGGCGAGCCACCTGACTGGTTGCCGTCCCGCCGCTTTCATTGCTGGTCTTGTCTTCGCTTTCCACCCTTATCACATATTCGAGAGTGCCCATCCCGTCCTGGTCACAACTCAGTGGATTCCCTTCTTTGTTCTGGCTCTTGTTCGAATGCTCCATGACACTGATGTGGGTCGGGTCAAACAAGTATTGTTGGCTGCCCTGTGGTTCCTGTTGACGGCGCTGTCGAGCTGGCATTTGATGATCATGCTGGCTGGCTGGGCGGCCCTCTATTTGTTTTGCAGCCTGTTCTTTGAACGGGCTGACTGGGTGCCGGGGGCGTCCCGTTCCTTGATCCTGCTTTCTCTCGTCGCGGGTCTGTCGGTGGTCTTGTTCCTATGGCCAATCATCCGCGAGCAACTGACTACCGACACGGCCTATATGGCCGTGGATGTCCAAGATGGCCTGGGGAACGATCTGCTCTCTTTTTTCATCCCCAATTGGCGGCACCCACTGTTCGGCCCCCGTTTTGCCGACTACTATGAAGAGATTGGCTTTACCAGAAAACGACCGGCTTACCTGGGCTATGTGTCTCTGGGCCTGGCAGTGGGTGGGATCGCTACTGCCCGGCGCAAGACTCGTTTCTGGCTGCTAGCAGGACTGATCTTTTTTGTGCTCTCGCTGGGTCTGCAAATCACATTTCGTGGGTCTCCATTACACGCCTTCCGCCTGCCCTGGGCGATTCCCATCATCAAGCTGATGCGACATCCCTTTCGTCTCAATACACTCCTGTTCTTCTCACTGGCTATCCTGGTCGGCTTTGGTAGTCGTTGGCTGCATAGTTGGGTTGCGAAGCGAAGCAAGCCGTTAGCCTACCTGGCTTTGGTTTCTGTGGCCGGCCTTATTCTCTTTGAGTATCTGGTCTACCCTTTCCCTACCACTCAGCCATCGTATTCCCCCTTCATGTCTCAACTGGCTCAGGAGGAGGGGGACTTTGCTGTGGCCGATTTTCCCATGGGCCGCATGACTGCCAAGTACTATATGTTCTATCAAGTGATCCACAGCAAGAAAATCGTCGATGGCGTTGTCTCACGTACCCCCGGCGATGCTTATGCCTTCGTAGATGCCAATCCTTTGTTAGGGCCGTTGCACGCTGGGGCTGCCCCTGACCCAGGCTTAGATGTCGAAGAGCAATTCGCTGCGCTGGCTGCCCAGGATATTCGGTATGTTATCGTGCATAAGCAATTCTTGGACTCTAAGAAGATGGAGGATTGGCAGAGGTGGCTTGCAAAATTCCCCCCACCTTTCTACGAGGACGAGTGGCTGATCGCCTACCGCACTACGCCAGTACTGCAGACCGAAACGGAGTGAGGAGAGAGCGTGTCTTGTCAGGGTGAGAGCGGAGGGGGTCTGGCTGCATCCGTTGACACTGTGTCAGTGACGGATTCCAGTAAATCTGCGTGCCGATGGCGTGGAAGGTCTGTATCCGTTGACGCGGTTGCCTTTTGGGCCGGTCTCATCCTTGTGTTTCTCCTGGCGCTGCTGCCGCGCTTGATCTATCCAGTGTCGTGGCCTATGCAGTGGTATGAGCGCTCCGTGCGCTTCTGGGATGCGCTGCTGGCGGGGGACTTGGCTGGCACCTACCAGCGCTCCCATCCGGGCGTGACCACGATGTGGATCGCGGGCCTGGGGCTGCGGGTCTATGCGGCGGCGCACGGTTGGTCGGGGGGCGAGTTGTTGGATCCACCGCTGACGTCTTTGGGTATCAGGCATTACCCTATCGAGGCGGGTGTAGCGGCGTTGGGTCTCATCATCTCCCTCTGCATCTGTCTGGCCTATGTCCTGCTTGCTCGGCTGCTGGGCTGGCGAGCAGGCATCGTCGGTGGGTGTTTACTGGCGCTGGACCCCTTCTACCTGGCACGCAGCAAAGTCCTTCACCTGGACGCGCTGCTAGCAGCCCTGATGCTGGTGAGTGCGTTGTTTCTGATCGGCTATCTGTATGGGGAGCGTCGGCTGTATCCGTTGACACGGTTGCATCTGCTTCTCAGCGGGGCTTTTGCCGGGCTGGCCTTTCTGACCAAGAGCCCGGCTGCGTTTCTGATCCCGTATGCGGTTTTGGCTACGGCCTCGCGCTACGTGATAGATGGACGGCATGTTTCTGTGAGGGCATCCAAGATGCGCACCTGTGGCAGGCGGCTTTGGGAGGCCGCTCGTGACCTGGGGGTGTGGGGGCTCGTGGCTGCGTGTGTCTTTGTTCTCCTCTGGCCCGCCATGTGGGTCATACCTGGAGAAGCGTTGTCCGGGATAGTGCAGCGTACTCAGTTTCACATCGAGACAGCGCATTATAACCCGAACTTCTTCGCTGGTCGGGTGACGGTAGGTGACCCGGGCCCGCTCTACTACGTGGCGACCCTGGCCTGGAAAACGACACTGATCACGCTGCCAGCGGGCTGCGTGGCGATATTCTTCTTGCTTCGGCAGCGGAAGCGTGGAGAGGACAACATGCCTGTGTGGTGGATGTTGATCCATGCCGTTGGTTTCTTCTTTGTGGTAGCGTTCGCGGCCAAGAAGGGAATGCGCTATCTGCTGCCTACCTTCCCCGCGCTGGACGTGCTGGCGGCCTGGGGTCTGGTCCAGGTGGCGAGTGCCATTGGACGATGGAACCGGCTGCGGAAGTTGACCTGGGTTCCGTCGGCAATTATCGTGATAGCATTGGTTGCCCAGGCGGGCACAGTTCTCAGACATCATCCTTACTATGGCACGCATCACAATCTGCTGCTGGGTGGTACACGGGTGGCGCGACACATGTTGCCATTGGGCGACCAGGGAGAGGGGTTGGACCTGGCTGCGCGCTTCATCAACAGCTATCCGGGGGCAGAATTGATGACGGCTGGTCTGCAGGAGCGGTTTACCGCACTGTTTCGCCGCAACTTCGCAGGACGCACCCGGGCCATCGGGCAAGCCGACGTGGACTATTGGGTTTTCGCTATCAATGGTAACCAGCGTGAACATCTCATCGAGCACTGGGGGGAGTACTGGGAGACTTGCCAGCAGACGGAGCCCCTATGGTCCGTCTCGTTTGATGGCGTTCCCTATGTCTGGGTCTGCCGGGCCTACCCACACGAACCGGAAGCGTTTCCCATTGAGCATCGGCTAGACGTGCAACTGGGCGACCACATTCGCTTGCTCGGTTACCGGCTGAGTGAGAGCAAACTTTCGACGGGGGACACGCTGACGGTGACGCTGTTCTGGCAGTCGGATGGCCGGCTGGCTCTTGACGACCACGTCTTCGTGCATCTACTGAGCACAGAGGGGCTGTTGGTGGCTCAACACGATGGTGTGCCGGGGCAGGGGGAGCGGCCGACCTGGAGTTGGCGGGATATGGAGGTGCTCCAGGATGAGCACGCGCTTATCACCGACCCGAGCCTGCCCAGTGGCACGTATGTGCTCTCTGTGGGGATGTACGATTCCCTGACCGAGGTCCGGCTGCCGGCGGTCAGCCCCACCGGCGATCTGTATCCGTTGACCCGGTTGGCTGAGGACCGGATACCGCTCGGGAACATTCAGGTGACCTTGCCCTGATTGGCTTCTTGCGCTACAATCTACACCGATGGAACGGTTTGTCTCGCTTTTCCGCCGCATATTCCCGGTGTTGCTTTTTGTGATCGCTCTCCTCCCGCGCGCTATCCAGCCGGTCTCCCGGCCGCTGGTCTGGTACCTGCGTTCGGCCTACTTCATCGAGGCGGTGCTGGCGGGCGACTGGGCGAACACCGTCTATTCGGAGCATCCGGGCGTGGTGCTGATGTGGCCGGTGGGGATCGGCTTGAAGGTCTATTGGACCCTCTCTGGCATCACCCCGGCTGCCCACGCCGTCCCCCCCGATTTCGAGCCTATCCACTTCTTCGGACCGGTGCCGGTGGCGGAGATAGCCGCTGCTGTGGCCCCCTTGGCGCTGCTAGTCGCGTTGGGTATTGCCGGTATCTACCTGATGTTGCGGCGGCTGTTCGACGAGGCGACGGCGGCGGTCGCCGGGTTGCTCCTGGCCCTCAGCCCTTATTACCTGGCCCAGTCCAAGATTCTCCACCTGGAGGCGCTTTTGGCCACGCTGATGCTGCTCTCCGCCCTGGCGTTGCTTCTCTATCGCCGAGAACGTGGAGAGTTACACCGTACCCGCTGGCTGCTTCTCTCCGGGGTGCTAGGTGGGCTGGCCCTCCTGGTCAAGACCCCGGCCCTATTCCTGGTTCCCTTCTCCGGGATGGTATTGCTGGTAGATGCAATCGGCAAATCAGCAAATCGGCAAGTCGGCAAATCGGCAATCCGTTATCTGCAATCCGTTATCTGTAATTTCTTCCTTTGGCTCTTTCTCGCTGCCCTGGTCTACGTGGCCCTCTGGCCGGTGATGTGGGTGGACCCTGGACGGGGGCTGGCGGCGGTGGGGTGGGGCCTGACCCACCACGCCAGCACTGCCCACGACGCGCCGACTTTTTTCCTGGGGCGGGTGCTCCAGGAAGACCCCGGTCCCCTGTTCTACGGGGTGACGTTGCTGTTTCGCACCGGCGAGGTAGAACTGACCTTCCTGGCCGTGGCGGTGGTGCTGGGGACGGCCCGATGGTTGCGCCGTCGCCGGATCTCTCAGGCTGGGGTGGATGGTCTGCTGCTGGCGGCCTATGCCGTCTTCTTCCTGGCCCAGATGTCGCTGGGGGCCAAGAAGATGCCCCGCTACGTCCTCCCAGCCTTGCTGGCGCTGGACGTGCTGGCTGCGGCTGGTGTGGTCGCCTGGGCGCGCGGGCTTGCGAGTGTGCTGTCACGGGGACCGTGTAGGTGGCTTGTGGGTGTGTTGATCCTGCTCCCGCTGCTGGTTCAGGCCGCGCTGGTGCTGCCCCGTCATCCCTACTACGGGACGGCTTTCAACTGGCTGGCCGGAGGGCCGCCGGCCGCTGCCCGCGCCATTCTCATTGGAGAGGAGGGAGAGGGACTGGCGGAACTGGCCGCAATCCTCAACGACCAGCCTGATGTAGAGCGTCTGACCGTCGCGGCGCACCTGCGGCACGTCTTCAACCAAACCTTCCGAGGCGCCACGGTGGACATCGACTGGTTAACCAGCCAACCAACCGCCCAAGGAGGCTTTGCAACCCCCGGCCCAGAAACAGCACCCGTCACCAGCAACCAGCCAACTAGCCCACCCACCAACCAACCATCTGTATCCGTTGACGCCGATTACCTGGTCTTCCACCGCAACTACACCGTGCGGGACTACAAGGTCCAGCAGTGGGGAACCGTCTGGGAGCGATACGCCGCCCGCATGCCGGAACGGGAGGTCGGCTTCGACGGTGTGCCTTACGCCTGGCTCTACCCGGCTCTTCCTGCTGACGCCCGGCCTGAGCACCCGCTGCCAGTCCGCCTGGACGACCGCTACCGCTTCCTGGGCTACGACCTGCGCTCGGCCCAGGCTGCTCCCGGCGACCGCATCTCCCTGGTCCTCTACTGGCAGGCGTCTGTATCCGTTGACCCGTCTGTATCCGTTGACACGGTCACGGACGACCTCAACGTCTTCGTCCACCTGCTGGACCCCGCCGGAGGGCTGGTTTGGCAGGAGGATGGGGCGGCTGTTCATGGCGCGCGTCCCACTTTGAGTTGGGCTCCTGGTGAGGTGGTCGCCGACCCGCATACGGTGGCGCTGCCTTTTGATCTGCCGGAGGGAGATTACCTGCTGACGGCGGGTCTCTACGACTGGCGGACCGGGGAGCGGCTGCCGGCGGTGGGGATGGGAGGAAACCGCCTGCCGGAGGACCGGCTATCCGTTGACACCCTCGCTGTTCGCCGGCCGCGAACCAACCCGCTGGCGTGGCTGGCGCGGGGGCTGGCATCATTGGTGATTCTCTTATCGCTAGCGATCGCGCTGAGGGCCTGGAGACCAAACGGTGGACTTTCCGGAGCACATTCGGACGCAAATTGAGACCCTATCCGTTGACCTGGCCGCATCCGTTGACACCCTTCCCCGCAAGCCGGGCGTCTATTTGATGCGCGACGTGACCAGTGCCGTCATCTACGTGGGTAAGGCGGTGGATCTGCGCAGCCGCGTGCGCTCCTATTTTCAGCCCTCGGCCTGGGAGAACCCCAAGGTGCGCGCGATTGTGTCTGAGGTCGCCGACCTGGATTTCATCGTCACCGACTCGGAACTGGAGGCGCTGATCCTGGAGGCGAACCTGATCAAGCGGCATCGCCCCCGCTACAATGTGCGCCTCAAGGACGACAAGCGTTATCCTTATATCAAGATCACCTGGGCTGACCC
>JADHWW010000010.1 GCA_016783285.1 Anaerolineae bacterium | reverse complement strand
ACTTTTCAACCAGGTCACTAAATGCCAATGGCTCAGACATACACCACCTCTCAGTTAAGATACTTCTGAAAGTTTAGCGTATGTCTCGCCATTAGTCAAGCAATTGAGCGATATTCATTCCAAATTGAGAATTGCTGCTGGATCATCCGCGGCCTCGATTGGAACCTCGCGCGCGGTGTCTGTCAGTTTCTTTTCCTCAATCTCTTCCAATTCATCAGGAGTGGGCTCCTCGACCTCGTTCCGGATTCCGGTGTTTTCTTGCTCGTCTGGAAGATTCTCATTTGCTTCCGGCTGGAAGCGACCTGGTGCACCAGGAGTGGCCCTCGCCACCCGCATTACTGGCTCGTCTGCTATGCCAATTGATGTGGATTTGGGTTCCTTTTCCTCGGTCATCGGCACCTTAGTCCCGCGAGCACGAACGTGACTGGGTTGGATTGTTACCCCCGGCTCGCCCAACTCCACCGCCGCGCCAGCGCCTGCTGTGTGCGCAGCAGCGTCTCCTTGTACATTCGCAGAGCCCCAACATATTGTTCCGCCCGTATGTCCCCCGCCTCCTGAGCCTCAAGCGTCAGGAAACTCAGTTCCTGGCCCAGTCGTCTAAGACTGCGTTCCCGCAGTCGCAACAACGTCAACACAATGTCGCGCACCAGTTGCTCGTCAGCGAGTCCGGCCTTGTCGGGTTCGAGCAGCCCCTCCAGTCGCACGTGCAGGTCGGCGGGCAATTGTGCGCGCAGCGCCTCAGTGGGGGCGGGGTGCCCGGTCGCCAGGAGCGCTTCCCACGCCTCGAAGATCACCCGACAGCCCACGTTCTGAAAATCCTCCCCTTGCCAAGACTCCAGTTCGCTCCCCCTGAGCGCCTCGTTGACCTGCGAGAGAATCATGGGCCGTTGCAAAAGCACCGATAGGCAGTGGCCCTCCAGATCGGCTTCTCGGGTTTCCAACATGTCTGACAAGGGTGTTTCGCCCTTTTTGGCCCGACGGGTAGAGGGCTGCCTCGTTCTCCTCTCCAGTTCGTGCAAGAACTGAGGGGCAGAAACCTGAAGGGCGCGCACTAGTTTTTGCGCGTACGCATTCCGCTCAACCGGATTCGACACACTCCTGAGAATCGGGAGCATGGTGTCGGCGATGGACTTCTTGGTCTTTGAGTCTTCGAGATCAGCCGATTCCAGTAATTGTTGCATATAGAATTCCACCACCGGCTTCGCTTCCTCAACCAGTTCTTCCCAACGCTGTGGATCGTGGCGGATCAGATCGTCCGGGTCCTGACCACGGGGAAGCCGGAGGACGCGAATCTCGGCTCCCAGCCGGGCCTCGTATCCCACCAGCCCCCGAGGGTCGAAGATCGGTTCCCATTCCTGTTCCAATGCCTGGCGGGCTACCCCAACAGAGCGCAAGGTTGCCTGGACGCCTGCTGCGTCGGGGTCGAGCGCCAGCACCAGCCGCTGGGTGTAGCGCTGGAGTTGCCGCAGTTGCGGTTCCGTGAGCGCAGTCCCCATCTGGGCCACCACGTTGGCGAACCCCGCCTGATGGGCTTGCATCACGTCCATGTAGCCCTCGACGATGACGGCCCGGTCCTCGCGGCGAATAATCTTCCGCGCCACATCGAGCCCAAAAAGCGTCCGGCTCTTGTCGAAGAGCACCGTCTGGGGAGAATTGATGTATTTGGGCACTCCTTCTGGATCGAGTGTCCTGGCCCCAAAACCAATCACTCGTCCTTGCACGTCCCGAATAGGGATCATCAGCCGGTCTCGGAAGCGGTCGTAGGTACTGCTCCTGTCATCCCGCTGCACCAGTAGTCCGGCTTTAACCAGTTCCTCGATCGTGTACGCTTGCTCGGTCAGGTAGGCCCTCGTCCTTTCCCAACCTGGGAGGCTGTAACCCAGCAGGAAACGTTCGACCGTCTCGTCGCTCAGAGCACGCCTGGCGACATAGGCCCGTGCCGCTTCCGCCTCCGGAGCGTGGCGCAGAAGCTGGTAGTAGTACTGGGCCGCTGCAGCCAGGAGTCCACGCAGCCGGTCGGCCTCCTCCTCCGCCTGCGCCTGCACCGGGGTGCGCGGCTGCAGTTCGACGCCCGCCCGCCGCGCCAGTTCCTCCAGTGCGGTGCGGAAATCCCAGCCTTCCTGCTTCATCACGAAGGTGAAGACATCGCCCCCTTCGCCGCAGGCCCCAAAGCAGTGCCAGTGCTGGCTATCGGGGAAAACGACGAAGGAGGGGGTCTTCTCGGAATGGAAAGGACACAACGCCTTATAGTTCCGCCCCGACTTTTGCAACGGCACGTAGGCGGAGATGACCTCGACGATATCCAGCCTGTCCTTGACCTCGTCAATCACGCTCATTGTCCAGCACCATAGGCCATACAGCCTGCCCTATTGTACTCATCTCTGGCGTTCAGGCAAGTGAGGCGAGGGAGAGAGTGAATGAGCAGATGAGTAGTGAGTAGACAAGTAAATGAAACGTGTGGCAGGCAGCATACGCCACCTGCCACACAAAGTTGCTCTGTGTACTTCTCAGCCGAACCGCCTCAGGCACTTATCCAGGTCCCGGCGGTGGATAATCTCATAAAGCACGACAACCCGCTTTCTCTCATTTTTCCTCATCATCGGATGCGTGTAGGATCGCCGCCTGGGCGGCCGCCAGGCGGGCCACCGGCACACGGAAGGGAGAGCAACTTACATAGTCCAACCCCACCCGATGGCAGAAGTCTATTGAAGCCGGGTCGCCGCCGTGCTCGCCACAGATGCCGATCTCCAGATCGGGCTTGGCGGCCTTGCCTTCTTCCACGCATATCTTCACCAGCCGACCCACGCCGACCTGATCCAGCGTCTGGAAGGGATTGGCCTCCAGAATCTGGAACTTGACCGGTTCGCCGTCGAAGTCCACCTCGCCAGTGTCGAAGCCTTCCACGTACCTCAGCAGAAACTTGCCCTCGGCGTCGTCGCGGCTATAACCGAAGGTCATCTGGGTCAGGTCGTTGGTGCCGAAGGAGAAGAAGTCGGCGTACTGGGCGATCTCGCTGGCAGTGAGAGCGGCGCGCGGCACCTCGATCATCGTGCCGAACATGTACTCGACCTCAATACCCTCCTCTTCCATCACCTGCTTCGCCACTGCCTCCAGTTTCTCCCGCTCCAGTTTCAGTTCGTTGACGTGGCCGACCAGCGGGATCATCACCTCCGGTATCACCTCAATGCCCCGCTTAGCACAGCGGCAGGCGGCCTGGAAGTAGGCGCGAGTCTGCATCTCGGTCAGGCCCTCGTACATAATCCCAGCCCGGCAGCCGCGCAGCCCCATCATCGGGTTCACTTCCCACAAAGAGGTGACCACCTGGAGCATCTCCTCCTTCTCAACCAGTTCGGGCGATTCGGGGTCGGTACACTTCAGTTGGGCGACCTTCTCGATCAGTTCCTCGCGGGAGGGGAGGAACTCATGCATGGGCGGGTCAATCAGGCGCATGATCACCGGCAGCCCGTCCATGGCCTCGAAAACGCCCTCGAAGTCCTGTTCCTGGAAGGGGAGCATCTCGTCCAGCGCGGCATGGCGCTCCTCGGCCGTCTTCGCCAGGATCATGCGCACCACCGCGTCGCGGGCGCGATCGTCGAAGAACATATGCTCGGTGCGGCAGAGGCCGATCCCCTCGGCCCCGAACTGACGTGCCCGTCGGGCGTCCTCAGGTAGGTCAGCGTTGGCGCGCACGCCGAGCGTGCGGATCTCGTCGGCCCAGCCCAGCAGTTCGATCAGATCCGTCTGCTTTTCATACTCCGCTTCGATCAAGGGAACGGTTCCTTTGTACACCTCGCCGGTAAAGCCGTCGAGTGAGATGACGTCCCCCTCCTTGATCACTATGTCGCCAGTGGTGAACTGGCGGCGTGCGACGTCTACGGAAATCTCCTCGCAGCCGGCAACGCAGGGCAGATTGTTGCCCCGGGCGACCACGGCGGCGTGAGAGGTCGCGCCACCCTTCTGGGTCAGCACGCCCTTGGAAACCAGCATGCCGGGCACATCGTCGGGTGAGGTCTCGGGTCGGACGAGGATAACGTCTTTACCTTCTCCGGCCTGGACCTTAGCCCGCTCGGCGTCGAAGACGGCGATCCCCACCCCAGCACCGGGAGAAGCGTTCAGTCCCTTAGCGATCAGTTTCTTTTCCGCCTGCGGATCGAAACTGGGGCGCAGCAGCAGGTCGACATAGGTGGGGTCAACGCGTCTGATCGCTTCTTCCTTGCTGATTAGCCCCGCTTCAACCAGGTCAACAGCGATCCTGGTCGCCGATGCGGCTGTGCGCTTGCCGGTGCGGGTCTGGAGCATCCACAGTTTCTCGCGCTCGATGGTGAACTCCATGTCTTGCATGTCGCGATAGTAGTTTTCCAGTTCGTTCGCGATGCCCAGCAGTTGCTCGTACATTTCAGGCATAGCCTCTTCCAGGCTAGGGTACAGGCTAGCCCGTTTTTCTTCGGAGACGCCTTGACTCTCAGCCCAGGCCCGTGAACCGGCATGGGTGATGCGCTGCGGAGTGCGGATGCCGGCCACCACGTCCTCGCCTTGCGCGTTGATCAGGAACTCGCCATACAGGTACTTGTGCTTGCCAGTGGCCGGGTCACGGCTGAAGGCCACGCCAGTAGCGGAATCGTCCCCCATGTTGCCGAAGACCATGGCCTGGACGTTGACAGCAGTGCCCCAGTCGTGGGGGATGCCTTCGTGCTCGCGGTAGGCAATCGCGCGCGCACCATTCCACGAATCAAAAACAGCCTTGATGGACAGTTCGAGTTGCTTGTAGGGGTCGGTGGGGAAGTCCTCACTGAAGTGCTCCTTGTACATCGTTTTATACTCATCGACCAGCCCCTTGAGACCATCCAGGCTCACCTCGGGGTCAGTACGAACGGTTTCCCTCTCTTTGAGTTCTCCCAGCCTCTCCTCAAAGTGCTCGCGCGAGTAGTCCATGACGATGTCGGAGAACATGGCGATGAAGCGGCGGTAGGCATCGTAGGAAAACCACTCGTTCCCGGTCAGTTCGGCCAACGATACGCGTGTCTCGTCGTTCAACCCCAGGTTGAGGACGGTGTCCATCATGCCGGGCATGGACTGGCGTGCGCCTGAGCGAACCGAAACGAGCAGTGGGTTCGCTGGGTCACCGAACTTCTGGCCAGTCTGGGCCTCAATATCCTTCAAGGCCTCCAACGTCTGTTCCCACATTCCTTCGGGGAACTCAGCGGTGTTCATATACTCGACGCAGGCCGCCGTGGTGATGGTGAAACTGGGGGGTACAGAGAGACCAGCAGCGATCATGTCGGCCAGGCCGGCCCCCTTGCCACCGAGGATGATCTTCATCTCACCCAGTGCAGGCCCATGGCCCAGTGTCTCGGCCAGTTCCTCCCCGGCCGAACGAGATAGGTACACCCATTTTTTGGTCACAGTATCCTTCCCTCCTGCAGAATTTAGTAGCCTCGGAAATAAGCGTTATAAAAGCCGGAGCACCATGCGGCTCGGCGATATGAGCCTCAAATGTCCGGTCTCATAGAGTGCCATCATGAGATTATCGTGGACTGTCCAGTGATTATACCCACCTCGTAGGATAAAGTCAAATTCTGGCCAGGCTCTGCCTCAAACCGACGAGTAGTGGACAAAAGTATCACACTGACCTATAATCAAGCCAGGTAGTCCCTGGGTGCGGAAAGACCCCACCGTGTTGCAACGAACAAGGAGCAAGGAGGAGAAACGATGGCTGAGGACGTATACCGTAAACTGGCCCGGCGGCTGGATGCCATCCCCAATGGCTTCCCCGCCACCGAGAGCGGCGTGGAATTACGGCTGCTGGCGAAGATTTTTGCCCCGCAGGAGGCAGCGCTCGCCAGTGTGATGCGGCTGACCCGCGAGCCAGCCGCCGGCATCGCTGCTCGCGCCGGTGTAGATCCAGACACGGCCTACCGCACGCTCAAGGGAATGGTCCGCAAGGGACTGATCCGCGTCAAAAGGGGTGACGGCCAACTCGCCTTTGGGCTGAGGCCCTTCGTCGTCGGCATCTACGAGGAGCAGTTGCCCCGGATGGATGCAGAACTGGCGACGCTGTTCGAGCAGTATTACCAGGAAACGCAGGGCGGCGGGATCACCCGCTATGCACCCCCTGTCCACCGCGTCATCCCCGTCGAGGAGGCGGTCCCCTTCGACCTGGAGATCTTCCCTTACGAGCGAGCCACCGAACTACTGGAAGGAGCCAAGTCGTGGGGCGTGCGCGATTGCATCTGCCGCGTCCAGCAGCGGCTCGTCGGCAAGGGGTGTGACCACCCGGTCGAGAACTGCCTGGTCTTCGCACCGGTTGAGTCCGTTTTCGACCACAGCGAGGTGGACCGCGCCATCAGCAAAGAGGAGGCCTTGCGCATCCTACACGAAGCAGAGGATGCTGGGCTGGTGCACTGCCCCGGCAACTACCGGGACGGGATCCACTACATCTGTAACTGCTGTACCTGCTGCTGTGGGATATTGCGCGGCGTGGCCGAGTTCGACATTCCCACCGCCATCGCCCGTTCCGACTTCCGGGCCGTCGTGGACGCTGAGGTGTGCGCTGGCTGTGGCGACTGCGTCGAGCACTGCCAGTTCGGGGCGCTTGCGGCGCCGGAGGACGTCTGCATAGTGGACTACGGGCGCTGCGTGGGCTGCGGGCTGTGCGTCACCGTCTGCCCCACCGGCGCGCTGCGCCTGGAGCGCAGGCCGGAGGGCGAGACCCTTCTACCACCGGCCGACATCAAAGAATGGATGGCCCAGCGGGCCCAGGAGCGGAACATCTCAATGGCCGGCATCGTGTAAAGGGCGGCAAGGCCTTTTGCGATGGGCGAAGGTCTCCCGACCGAGCCCCTTTGCGATGGGGGCGAACGACGTTGGCTCGTCGGTTTGAGGCGAATCTCCGCTAGAGAATTGAAGAGAATTTGTCATGATATCTACAACACCATCAAAAACATCTGCTAGTCCTGAACTCCCTGTAAATCAAATCGTAAATGGTGACTGTATTAAGGTATTGCAGAGTTTTCCTGAAAAAAGCATCGATCTGATTTTTGCGGACCCACCTTACAACCTCCAGCTCCGAAACAGGCTTCTGCGCCCCAATCAGACTGTCGTCAATGGCGTGGACGACGAATGGGATAAGTTCTCCAGTTTGTCCGAATATGATGATTTCACCCGCCAGTGGCTAACTGAGTGTCGCCGCGTTTTGAAAGACGATGGGACGATTTGGGTGATTGGCTCCTATCATAACATCTTTCGCGTCGGCAACATTCTTATGAATCTGGGCTATTGGATACTCAATGATGTGATTTGGCACAAGACGAACCCAATGCCGAATTTCCGTGGAACCCGCTTTACTAATGCCACCGAAACACTAATATGGGCACAGAAATCAGCCGGCCAGAAGCGATACACTTTCAACTATCATTCAATGAAGAATCTAAACGAAGAGAAACAGATGGCAAATGTTTGGCGCATACCACTTTGTAGAGGGGCAGAGCGAATGAAAATAGACGGCAAAAAGGCCCACCCAACACAGAAACCAGAGGCACTTCTGTATCGAATTATCCTTGCTTCGAGTAACAGCGGTGATATCGTCCTGGACCCGTTTTTTGGAAGCGGCACAACTGGCGCTGTGGCGAGGAAACTAAAGCGCAGATTTGTCGGGATCAAGATTGATCCTGCTTACGTGAAGGTTGCCCGGCAACGGATTGAATCTATTCCAGAAGCACTTTTCCCAGATGACCTGCTGGTCACTAAATCAAAGAGAGATCTTCCACGTGTTAGTTTCGGCAGTCTCATTGAGAGTGGATACGTACAAATAGGTCAAAATCTGTACTCCAGGAAGCGCGAGCATGTAGCCGTAGTGAAAGCCGATTCGCACCTGACCTGCGAGGAGTTTGCGGGTTCTATCCACAAGGTGGCTGCCCATGTTCAAGGCAAAACCGTATACAACGGTTGGGAGTTCTGGTACTATGCAGATGAGGGGAACATGGTCAGCATTGATGAACTGAGAGAACAATATCGCTCAGCCCACAACATGGTATGAATCATGAATGACCAAGTTAGGCAAATAGTTCACCGTAGCATTACACAGCTGCTACAATTCAGCAGCCGTCCCACCCACCCCCACCCCCGCCACTGACGTGCCGCAGTCGGGGCCTGATCTTCATCACTCAACACTAAGAGAGCGCCGCGTCCAGCGCCTCCTCCCAGAAGACCACCTGGCCGTCCAGGAGCATGAGTACCTTGTGTGTCTCTCCTTCCCGTACGGCTCCCTCCGTTGCTCGCTCACCGGTTACGGTCGGAATGGCACAATACCCGGCCTGGCGCAGGTAGCCCGCCCGCCGGAGGGCTCGCTCCACGTCATGCCGGTCAACCACCGCCGATACCTCGACCGCCAGCCATACCTCCGGTGCTTCCTCACGATAACGGGGGCGCCCTCTGACCAGCAGATCCAATCGCAGCAGGTCACGGAACTCCTCCCGCGATAGGCGAGCCTCCAATTCTTCTTCTAACTCGACGGGCAGAAAGGCGCGCACCCGTCGCAGCAGTGGACCGAAGTAAGCCCCGGCCCTTTGCTGGTAGGTGAGTTCCAGTTGGCGTCCTTTGACGGCGGCCACGTCCTGGGCCGTACGTATCTGCGCCCCAGCCAGCTCGCGCACCGTCTCCTCAAGGCGCTGCAAGCCGTTCTCTGTGCGCACCTGCGCCTCCGCCAGTTCGCCCAGTCTCACATCCGTCTGCCGCTGCGCCTCCGCCAGTCCGCGCATCGCACCCTCGAGACCATGCACTGCTCTCTCGGTGCGTCGCTGCGCCTCCGCCAGCTCAGCCACCGTCGCCCGCAACTCGCGGAATCCTTCGCGGGTCACCCGTACCTCTTCTGCCCGGGCCGCCATCCGGCCCAAAACCCGGCCCAGAACCTCTGTGGTGGTCTCGTCGAAGACCTGGCGCAGTTCCCTCAGCACTGCTTCCTGCTCAACGGATGCCAATTCATAAACCATCGGCGCTCACCTCCTCGGGGGATTACGATGCCCAGTATACCGTCATTATCCGCGTTGGTCAAGTGGAGTTGGCGGAAGGCGATGGGGGTCAAGCAAGATGGGATGACAACCACTTCCTCCCGTATGGACACACATAGACGCACATACCACAAGCGCTGGCCTTCATCCTTCCCTCGTGCCAGTCAAAATACTCACGGCACTTGAAGACGTCGAAGCGGGCCTCGCGGGGCTCGCCGGGCTGAAAGTTCCTGCCGGTGAAAGCGTGAGCAGGGCAGGCGTCCACGCACTCCTCGCATTCCCCGCAGCGCTCCGCCAGCGGTTGGCCCGCCGTGAGAGGGGCATCGGTCAGAACGCTGGCCCAGCGCACTCTGGGCCCCACTTCCGGTGTCACAAGAAGACAACTCTTGCCAATCCAACCCAGGCCCGCCAGGTGCGCCGCCAGTTTGTGGGAGAACAGCCCATATAGCCTCTCCTCGTCCGTTACCTGAGAAGCACGCACGGGGAAGGAACGATATCCCTCCCGCTGTAGGGTGCTTGAAAGTCGCGAGGCAATCTCATCCAAACGGCGGTTGAGAGTATCATAACCGTGGCTGCGGTAGGCCATCGCCACCGCTTTGTCCATGTGGCGCGGAAGCAGATCCACAATGGCGAAGGGCATCACCACACCAATGGAGACAGCGCGGGGGAATTGAGCCATCATCTGCTCTCCCTGCTCCCGAACCAGTGCCTGGGCCGGGGAGAGGTCCGCCAGACCAAAGTAATCGGCGCCCAATGCCATAGCCTCTTCGCGTAAGCGCCTTTCCAGAGCGTTTCTACTTGTCATGAATCCTCCTATTTAATCCGGGGAATACCTATTCCCCATGCCTTCCGTGGAGTTTCCTCATATAGAACTTCTGCCCCTCGTACTCCGTTTCGACGAGTTGCCTCCGAGCGACCAATCTATGAACGACGGGCCAATCCGCCCTGGCCCGCGCCAGAAACTCGCTCACCGCATCCTCCCGCATGGGATGCACAGAGGTGATGCTGAGCAAGTCTTCCTCGACGTCGCCCGTGAAAGCGAAGGTATTGCCCTCGTAACCGATCAGGTATTCCACCTGGTCCACCCTTTCGTCGAGGATCTGATAGGCCCGGTTGATAGCCTCTTCATCGGGGGGACGCACCCACCCTTCTGCAGGCGGCCTCGTGGGGATGGACAGATAGGCACTGGCGGGCCCCAGTCGGGCCAGAAATTCGGCAACCTCCCTGATGTGATCGTCGCTGTCATTGACCCCTTCGACCAGCATCGTCTCCGTCACCAGTTCTCCCCTGTAGGCGTTCGCAAACTCGAGCATACCATCCAGAATCGAGGCCAGTTGCAAGGTTCCGTGGGGCCGGTCAACCTTGCGCCAGACCTCCTTCTGTGTGGAATCCACCTTCAGAGAGACCCAATCCGCTTTCATCAGGTGCTCTCTCACATCCTCGCGCCATAAGAGGGACCCGTTGCTGATCACAGCGATCTTGATCCCTAAAGGGTGCAGCAACTCGATCTCAAGGCCGAGATTGAGGTCCAGCGTGGGCTCCCCATCGGGCACGAAGGTGAGATAGTCAATCGATTCCCTGGCTTCCCTCGTTTTCTCGATCTTGTCCCGGACAGCCTTCAGAGTCTCCTCTGGTTCATAGAATGTACTCCGCTCAACTTGCATCTTTATGGTGCGGCCCAACTGGCAATAGACGCAGGCATAAGTGCAGATCTTGGGCGGGATATTGTTGACCCCCAGGCTGCGCCCCAGACGCCTGGATGGAACGGGGCCGAAAGCGATCATGGGTTTGACCTCCCATAAAATGATTCTACTGAAAAAAGGTTATAGCGCAAAACCCGCCCTGTCACCCTGAGCAAAGCGAAGGGTCTCCACCACCGTTATAAGGAGATTCTTCGCTACGCTCAGAATGACGGTCAACCGTCAGGGCGACTTTTGCGGCACTGCGAAAAAAGGTTATTACCTTGACAATGTCACATTAACATAAACTACCACCCCAATCTGCGTCCCATTTAAAAACCTCTGCGCCTCTGCGTCTCTGCGTTAAGAATCACCCTCCCAGGACAGATGCTGCAAGTTTTTTGCATACTTGCACTACGGTCCATCAGGCCGCTTCGAGCAGGGCGATGATCAAGACCGCGCCCAGCGCCACCAGGCCCAGGCCAAAGGCGACCACCGCGAGCGTGAGCCAGCAGGACTTGCGCTCCATCAGTTCTCGAAAGGCTTTGGCCTGCTGGTCAGGCCGGGCGCTGGCGATTTCAAGCCGCCGGGGCAACACGACGCCCAACGTGCCCACCAGCGCCACGAGTAACGCCACCACAGTCGCCACCCCCAGCCAGCGCACCACAGGCAGGCTGAGATAGGCCGGCAACGGATCCGCCGCCACCGCCAGCACGCCAAAGAGGAGACCCAACAGCGCCGTGACCAGGCTCAGGATCGTCCGGGCTCCGGCTTCCAGCGTCTCGGGGGAGGCCAGGGCCTGCTTTTCGAACCACTCGGGCAATGCTCGCTCTTCCGGTCTCTCCTCGTGGATGTCAACTACCCGCGCTTTAGCCATCCTCCGTCTCCTCGAACCTGATCGTAACGATGTTGTTGGCGCCACATTGAGAGCAGCGCACCCGGTAGGTCTTTTGCTCGACCACGTCTCCGTGCTTTTGCTCGACCACGTCTCTGTAGATGACCCGGTCCTTCTCGTCCAGGCGAGCCAGGTCCTCGTACCAGGTGTGGCCACAGCGGGAACAGGTGATCTCGATTAGATTGTCGGACATCAATGCCTCCCTTCAGTCATGAATAGAACACGGATCAACACGGATCATGCGGATGTACGCAGATAAAGATAGAAAATCTGTGAGAATCTGTTTCATCCGTGTGTATCCGTGTGCTATTTCCTGTTTTGGGAAGAGCCTGAGCAGTTACCACCTGATACTTGATTTTCCTGGCGTCTCTGCGCCTCTGCGCCTCTGCGTTGAATCTGTCACTAGAGTCGTTTTACATCTTGAATAGCAGCGATGTGGCCCGCGTAACTCGCCGGGACGGGCGGGATTGATTGGCCGCGCAACAAGGCAACGACCGCGCGCAGGTAGGCCGCCAACTCGTCCCAGGGGGAGCCGGGATCCTCACCTTCGGCCGCCTGGGCAGCGACCTGCTCGATGCGCTCGATCAGCGGCTCGCGCTCGGTCTCGCCGCGCAGGGCGGCGATGGCGTCGTCGCGGACCTGGCCGGCCACGGATTCGATCTGCTGGCGCTGCCCACCCGCCAGCACGGCCGCCAACTGCTGCGCCTGCTCCTCGGGGCTCATCCGTTCCCACTCCTGGGCGAACTGGCGCAGGCGCGCTTCCACCTGGGCGCGTTCTTGCGGCGGCAGTTGGGCCAGTTGCTCGTCGAAGGCGGCCAGCGCCGGGGGCAGGTCGGGCAAGATACCATCTTGCCCAACAGCCTGGGCGCGCTCCTCGGGCAACAGGCGGGCCAGGTGGCGGGCGCGTTCCAACGTTTCGCGGTCGGAGGCCAGGTCGGGGTGGCCGGTGCGCTCGTCGAGGGCGACGACCTCCTCCAGGGCGGTTACGGCGTCGTCGTAGCGGCCCGCGTGTCGATAGTAGGAAGCCAGGTTGTAGAGCAGCACGCTGAGTCTGACCAGCGATTCCTGTCCCTCCCCGGCTTGGCGGGCCAACGTCACGGCCTCCTCCTGCGCCGCCACGGCCCCCGCCGCGTCCCCCGCCTGGCCGGCGGCGCGGGCCTGGGCGATGAGTTGGCGCAGCGGGTCCTGGGGGGCGGGTTGGCCGCCCCCTTCCAGCGAGGCAATCATTTGACGTACCTGAGCCGTCTCGCGGGGCATGCCCAGCCGTTCGTGAATTGCCAGCCCCTCCCGGTAGCGGGCCAGCGCCGTCGCCGCGTCGCCCCGCGCCTGGGCCACCTGGCCTAATTTGACAATCTCGAAAGCAGCCGGTTCGCCGATGGACTGAACAAGTTCTAATGCTTCGAGCAATAGATCTTCGGCCTTATCCCAATCATCCTGCTGCATATAGATATTAGCCAAATTGCCTAGCGAGGCAGCCTTGCCCTGGAGGTCGCCGATTTGCTCTGATAGCCCCAGGCTCTCCTGGTACAGCGCCAGGGCCCGCTCCAGATCACCACGCGTCAGGTACACCTGGGCCATCTGGTGCAGCGAGGCAGCCTTGCCCTGGAGGTCGCCGATTTGCTCAAACAGCTCCAGGCTCTCCTGGTACAGCGCCAGGGCCCGGTCCAGATCACCACGCGTCAGGTACACCTGGGCCATATTCGCAAGCGAGGCAGCCTTGCCCTTGAGGTCGCCGATTTGCTCCTTGATCCCCAGGCTCTCCCGGTACAGCGCCAGGGCGCGGTCCAGATCACCACGCGTCAGGTACACCTGGGCCATCTGATGCAGCGAGGCAGCCTTGCCCTTGAGGTCGCCGATTTGCTCCGATAGCCCCAGGCTCTCTTGGTACAGCGCCAGAGCCCGGTCCAGATCACCACGCGTCAGGTACACCTGGGCCATATTATGCAGCGAGGCAGCCTTGCCCTGGAGGTCGCCGATTTGCTCTGATAGCCCCAGGCTCTCCTGGTACAGCGCCAGGGCCCGCTCCAGATCACCACGCGTCAGGTACATCTGGGCCATAGCGTGCAGCGAGGCAGCCTTGCCCTTGAGGTCGCCGATTTGCTCCTTGAGCCCCAGGCTCTCCTGGTACAGCGCCAGGGCGCGGTCCAGATCACCACGCGTCAGGTACACCTGGGCCATCTGATGCAGCGAGGCAGCCTTGCCCTTGAGGTCGCCGGTTTGCTCCGATAGCCCCAGGCTCTCCTGGTACAGCGCCAGGGCGCGGTCCAGATCACCACGCGTCAGGTACACATGGGCCATATTCGCAAGCGAGGCAGCCTTGCCCTTGAGGTCGCCGATTTGCTCCTTGAGCCCCAGGCTCTCCTGGTACAGCGCCAGGGCCCGGTCCAGATCACCACGCGTCAGGTACACCTGGGCCATCTGATGCAGCGAGGCAGCCTTGCCCTGGAGGTCGCCGATTTGCTCCTTGATCCCCAGGCTCTCCTGGTACAGCGCCAGGGCCCGCTCCAGATCACCACGCGTGACGCACAGGTTGGCCAATTCGTAGCGCAGGCCGCTCGCCACCCTGGCCGCCTCGGGGTCCCGCTCCGCGTCGGGCAAAGGCTGGCCTGGTGGCAGGACGCTTTCCAGCAGGTCGTAGGCCGCTTCGGTCTGACCGTAAGCCCCCTTCAGCCAGGCCAGCCGCCAAACGTGCCACAGCCGCTCATTACCCTCCAGGCGGTCAGCGGCGGCGTCCAGCGCATCCAGTGAGCGGCGCACCAAGCGGGCCAGAGGTGGTTCTTTGTGAATGTCCCCGTACCCCCGCCGGGCCAACCAGGCTCCGTAGGCCCCGTAGCCCGCGTCCAGCGCGGCCCGCTCGTCGTCGCCCACCCGCCGGGCCAGCGCCTGCTGCAGCGCCGGTTGGAAGCGGTAGGTGGCGGAGGTTCCGTCCTCGAACCAACCGTCCACCTCCAGCAGGCTGCGCCGGGTAAACTCGCCCAGGTGCTCGCGGGCGGCGCTCAAGTCCGCGTCGTCAGTGGTCAGCCCCCACAATAGCGCCGCACCCTGGACCAAGAAGGGGAAGGGGAAACGACTGAGCGCGCGCAGGCGCGCCTGGAGCGGAACGGGCAGCCGCTCGTAACTGCGGTTGAAAGCCACAGCGAAGGTACGGTGATGTCCGGCCAGCCCGTGCCGCTCGGCCTGGGCCAGTTCGCCGGCCCAGTGGTCCAAAAAGCCGGCCGGGGGCACGTCGCTGACGTCGTACTCGCCGGCCAGCAGGGCGATGGCCAGGGGGTGGCCCTCGGTGACGCGGGCCACGTCGCGGGCCAGGGCAGGCCCGGTCTCGTTTTCCCCTTTGGCGCGGGTGCTGTGGTGCAGGAACAGGCCGGCGCCCGGAGCCAGGCCCAGGCCGGGCAGCGGGCGACGGGCCTCTGGAAAGACGACCTCCCCGGCCAACCCGGCCGGCTGGCGGCGGCTGGTCAGTAACATCGCGCTGCCTCCGTTCGCCGCCTGCGCCACCAGTCGGTGGACACCGCTGGCCTCGGGGTCGCCCTCGGACAGTCCGTGCAAGATGCTCTCGTAATTGTCCAGCAGCAGCAGGCCATCCCAGTCGCGCAGCGCCGCCAGTAGCGCGCGGGTCTGTTCGCCGTCCGGGGCGCTGGCCAGGCGGGCGGCCGCCTCGGCTCCCAACAGGCCGCGCAGCAACTCGTCACGAAAACGGGCGGCGTCGGGGTCGCCGCTGGCAAAACTGACCCCCAGCACGTGGGGCCAGCGGTAGCCGAAACGTTCGGCAAAGGTCGCCGCCAGGGCGGTCTTGCCGATGCCGCCGCTCCCCACCACCGTGACGACGCGACCTCCCTGGCTGTACCGCTGGGCCAGTCTGTGTAACTCACCGTTCCGCCCGCGCAACGGGCGGGGGGGCTGAATGTCCTGGGATAGAGAGATCCGGCCGGGCAATCGCAGATTACGTACTGAGGGGGCTCCGGGCCGCAGGGGCAGACCGGCCCAACCGTCGCGCGCCACGTAACCCACGGGCAGACCGGCAGCGAACGGCTCGGTCGAGAGGGCCAACCGGGCCTGGCGCAGCGCCTCGGCCAACGAATAGCCGGACAGCAACGACTCGTAGAGCGCCACGGCCAGCGGTTCACTGAGCCGGTCGGGGAACCCGCCCTGCATGCCGATGGCGGCCGGGACGCCGTTTTGCACCAGCGCGCGGGCCAGGTAAGCGTCGCCAGCCTCCGGTTTGGCAGTGTGGCAGGCGCTGAGCAGCACCAGGCGTAGGACGCCGGGCGGCGGCAGGTTGATCAGGTCCGAGCCTAACAAGGGGGCTGCGCCGCCGTCCCGGTCTTCCAGGGCCAATACGGCAATGGGGCCATCAGGCCCTGGGATCACATTGCCGTGGCAGGTGAGATGCAAAATAGCGGGGCCACGGCGCAGCGCGCGGCGCAGCGCGTCGCGGGTGGGCGGGACGCGGCGGGCCAGCAGGTCCACCTGGCTGCTGTCCAGCGTCCGGCGGAGAGCACGCAGTTCGGCGTCCAGGCGCAACCGGTAGCCCTCGCGGGCGTTGCCGTGCTCGCCCACCAGCGGGTCGGCGGCCAGGACGACGAAATGGAGCGTGTCCGGCGCGGGCGCGGGGCCGCCGGGCCGGTCCACCAACCGCAACATCGCGTAGCGGCAGGCCAACAGTTGCCGCCCTTCCAGCGCGGCGAATTCCCAGTGGATGGCAGCCGCCGCGTCGTCGGTGTCGAGGAGCAGGAGGCGGTCGGGGTCGGCCTGCAGGCGGGCCAGCAACGTCTCGCCGCCCAGCGCACGGGTCAGCGCGCTCCCCTGGTCATAGGAAGCCGCTTGCAACGCGGGCAGGGCGGGTAGATCGGCCAGCGGGGTGGCACCGGCCAACGACTGGCCGTCGAGGGTGACGGTCAGACAGCCCGCATCGTCAGTGCGCAGGGTTAGTTGAACGGCCATGGATCTGCTCCTTGTGGGTGCATCCGTGTTCTATACCTGAATGTGCCCAATCCACTTGACAGTTTTCTCCACTTATGCTATTCTATAATCAGAGCGGTATCGTAAGGCCTGGTGACCCTGACCGTTCGGAGAACGGGATAGGCCACGCTGAGATGCGTGAGCGGAGAAGGGCGGCTGAGATGCGCGCCCGGCAGACTGAAATCGGGGCCCAGGGTGAGCCGCTTTCTTTCATTTGGCCTCAATGATCTCCTCAATGACCAACCTGTCCTTAACGATCTGATAATAACTATCATCCTCCCGCTGGTATTTCTGCCACAAGGCCCAGGCCACGAAGTCCGCGGCCTGCAATCCCTTCACCCTCACCGAGTCCATCTGGCGGATCACTACTGCCTGTCCCTTGAGGTCGGCGACTTCTTCCCGGATGCGCCACTCCAGTTTGTGGCGCAGGTGCTCATGCGTATACCGCCTGTCCATAGTAACGTCGAGCCGGGGCCACCGCTCCACACACAGACGTATCGCCCTGCCCGCTGTCTTGCGGTACAGGTCTTCGGGGTCCCTGGGCGGCTTGACGATCCCCTGCTTGTCTACTACCACGGCGACGATCTCCACGTCTTGCCGGGCAATGGATGCCAGGACCCAGCGGACCGTCTTCTCGGATGAACGAGCTGCTTTCATCTCTCCCGAAGCCAGGCTGGCACCAAACCGCTTGAGCGCCCGCTTAATCACCAGTTCCAGCGAGCGCCGTTTCCTGGCGACCAAGACAGCTATAACCAAAAACCGCTCGCCCGGAACGAAGAGGGCAACTCCGCCGGACTCATTGAGAAAGGCGTAGTGCAGGGTCTCAACCATCGGTTTTGGAAATCGCTATCCCGCTCATTTTCTCTCTTTTGCTTCCTGCCCTGGCTATGGTTTCTGACGCTTGAAGGAACAGAGGCGGGGCGTTGAAACACCCCGCTGATACTACGAAACCCGTTAAAACGGCCTCATTTAGTGCGTTTTCAACGCACTTCCCGTATCAGACGACGATTTCAATCGTCGGAATTTGGGACAATTATTGTTCTGGAACAGCCTAATACTATACGGCTTCACTGTTCTGGTGTCGGCGGCTGCATATTCAACAACGAGATACTCCCACCTGGTCATCTTCTGCCTCATTGCTTTGGTTCCGACGTGTACCCTTGCAAGAACCTCACCCGTCACCCGGGCGTACGCAGCGCCCGCCACACCCGCTCCGGCGTGAAGGGCACCTCCCGGATCCAGACCCCCGTCGCGTCGTGGATGGCGTCCGCCAGCGCCGGGGCGATGCCGTCCATCGGAATCTCGGAGACGGACTTGGCCCCGAACGGCCCGGTCGGCTCCTCCGTCTGCACGAAGATGACCTCCAATTTGGGCATCTCGTTGGACTTGTAGATGTGGTAGGGGCCAAGGCGCGGGTTGACCAGGCGCCCCTGCTCGTCGTAGGCCATCTCCTCGCAATGGGCAAAGCCGATTGCCTGCTGCAACGCACCCTCCACCTGTCCGGAGGCGGTGATCGGGTTGATCACCCGCCCCGCGTCCACCACCATCAGCACCCGCTCCACCGTGACCTGCCCCGTCTCGGTGTCCACGACCAACTCGACAAACTGGGCCCCGAAGGGGGGTGGACACTCATAACTCAGATGAGACGCGCTCGCAATGATCTGGTGCTGGTCCTGCTGGTGCAGGCTGCTCAGCGCCACCTCCGCCAGCGTGAGCGAGCGGCCATCGGGCGCAAAGACCCGCCGGTCGCGCAACGTCCACCCCCCCCAGCCCCCCCTATCAGGGGGGGAGATGTCCCCTTCGGCGCTCTCCAGCCCCAACATCAACGCGGCATGCTCTTTGATCTGGCCGGCTACCTTCAAGGCCGCCTTGCGCACCGCCCCGCCGCTGATGTAGGTGGTGCTGCTGGCGTAGGCACCCTTGTCAAACGGGGTGAAGTCGGTGTCGGAGGAGTAGACGATCATGTCCTCCACCGGCACACCCAGCACCTCGGCGGCCATCTGGGCCAGGATCGTATCGGAACCGGTGCCCAGGTCGGTCGCGCCGATCAAGAGGTTGAAGGAGCCGTCGTCGTTCATCTTGATTGTGGCAGCGGCCATGTCCAGCCCGGCGATGCCGCTGCCGTGCAACATCACCGCCATGCCGCTGCCACGGCGGATGGGGCTGTCGGCGGCGGTCAGGAGACCTTGCCGAACGGAGAGGTTCTTTCCGCGCTTGTTGTACCAATCCATCGCCTCCAACCCCACCTGGACGCACTGTTCCAGGCCATTGGAGCGGATGACCTGCGTGAACCCCTCACGTCCCTCGCCCAAAGCCTTGGCGAGCAACAGTTCCTCCCCCTGCTTGATCCAGTTCTTGCGCTTGAACTCGACCACGTCCCAGTCCATCTGATCGGCGATCTCGGACATGAGCGTCTCGATGCCGAAGTGGCACTGCATCGAGCCGTAACCCCGGAAGGCTCCCGGCGTGGGTTTGTTGGTGTAGACCACGTCGCAGACGAATTTCGAGTAAGGCGCGTTGTAGAGCGTCAGCCCCTTCTGTCCACCCACCATCTGCACCGTCAGGCCGTGGGTGCCGTAGGCACACGTGTCGCCGATGAGGTACAGTTCGGTGGCGACCACCTCCATCTCTTTGGTGACGCCGATCTTGTAGCGCATGATCTGCGGATGGCGGCTGCGGGAACTGGTGAACTCCTGCCGGCGCGTGTACTCCATCCGCACCGGCCGGCCCGTGGCCATGGTCAGGTGGGTGCACAGGTCCTCCAGGATCATCTCCTGCTTGTTGCCGAAGCCCCCTCCGATGCGCGGCTTGATCACTCGAATCTGCTTGACCGGCAGGCCGATGAGGGGAGCGAGCATGCGCCGGATGTGGAAGGGCACCTGGGTGCTGGAGCGAACCACCAGCCGTCCGTCCTCGTCCCAGTAGGTGATGCAGACGTGAGGCTCCATGTGCGCATGCTGCTGCTGCGAGGTGCGATACTCCCCCTCGAAGACGTGATCGGCCCTGGCCCACTGAGCCTCACCGTCGCCTACCTCGGCATGGATGTGGTGGACAATGTTTCGCTGGCGATCATAGATGCCTTCTGTGTCCGGTTCGTCGTGGATCACCGGCGCGCCCTCCTGCATCGCCTCAAGAGGATCCAGGACGTGGGGCAGCACCTCGTACTCCACCTCGATCAGCCGCAGTGCCCGCCGCGCCAATTCCGGCGTCTCGGCCGCGACGACCGCCACCCGGTCGCCGACGTGCCGCACCTTGTCGTCCAGGACGACCTGGTCGAAAGGGGGCGGCTGGGGGTAACTCTGACCGCCGGAGGCGTACTTGACGCGGCGGATGTCCTCGTGCGTCAGGACGGCGTGCACGCCGGGCATGGCGCGGGCGGGACGAGCGTCAATGCGCTTGATGCGGGCGTGGGCGTGCGGGCTGGTGAGCAACGCGCCGTAGAGCATCCCCTCCAATTTGACGTCGCCGGTGTAGACCGGGCGGCCCGTCGCCAGTTTGACGCCGTCCACCTTGGGTTCGGGCTTGCCGACGACGCGCAGATGTTCCATCTCCGGCGGGGATATAACCAACGTAGGGGCGAGGTGACTCCGTCCGTACCACCGGCCCAACAACTCAGCGGGCGACTCCCCTGGGGCCAGCGTCTCCTCGACAGGCACGAAAGGCTCCACCTCCTCGCCGCGCAAGATCGCCGCGGCCCGCTGCGCCGCCTGCACGATCTTGACATGGCCGGTGCAACGACAGAGCACACCGCTAATCGCCTCGCGGATCTCCTCCTCGGTGGGATCGGGATTACGGTCGAGCAGCGCCTTGATCACCAGAACGTGGGCCGGGGTACAGTAGCCACACTGGAGCGCGCCGACCTCAATGAACGCCTGCTGGATGGGGTGCAACCCCAAGAAACCGGGTTTTTCGGAAAAAACCCGGTTTCTGGATAACCCCTCGACAGTCGTAACCTCGTGCCCTTCGACCTGAGCGGCCCGTATCCGGCAACTGTACACAGGCTGCCCGTCCAGAAGGATGGTGCACACGCCGCAGTCGCCCGTCCCGCAGCCGTACCTGACGCTGGTGTAGGAAGCGCGGCGTAGCGCGTCCAGCAAAGTCTCCGAGCGACGCACGGCCAGGGTTTTCTCCTCGCCGTTGATCGTCAACGCAATGGTAAGGGTCTCTTCGCTACTCATCGCTTGCTCCCTCCTGATGCAGGCACTGTTCGAGGGCGCGGCGGGCCAACACGCCCGCCATCGCCCGGCGGTACTCCTCACTGCCCCGGAAGTCTCCCCTGGGCGCGACCTCCTTTTCCACGGCCGCCGCAACTGTCCGAACGCCCTCCTCGTCCAGATGCCCGCCCACGAGTTGGGCGGCCGCTTCGGCCAGGCGCACCGGCTCCGGCCAGACGCTGGTGAGCGCGAGACGGGCCTGGCGCACCACGTCGCCATCCATCTCCAGCACGGCGACCGCCGCGACGATGGGCTCGTCGGCCGGGGTGCGGGCTACGTGGGCCTCGCCCCACCTTGCCCCCCCCACCCTGACGCGCAGGGCAGACATCTTCCCCTTTGCCTTACGTTGAAGCAATACCTCCAGGAGGACATCTGCCGGCCCCGCCTCCCCCTCCACGGTGGCCGTGGCCCCCAGTGCCAGGAGCGCGGCCACCCACTGGAGGGCGACATGCGGCGACGTCAGCACCCTCCGCACCGGCGTCTCATTCCGGGTCTGCCAGGAGATCGCGCCGGTGAGCGCCTGGCGCAGGAGCGGCGGGCACTCCGGGCTGTCGAACACCGATTGGAGCGGCGCGCCGGCGTCTATGCTCCAAACCTCCCCCAGGACTTGTTCATCGTTCATTTCGATTGCTCCTCTACGTATCGCTGCTGGCCTCTCACCACCTTCTGGACTTTGGCCAGCGCTGGGCATGGGACGCGGAACGACACACGAATATTCGCCATGTTACCACGACTCCGGAATTATATGCAAGCCGCGTTCACACCCAACCGATTTGACTAGTTCCCCTTGCCAGTCTATAATGACTTCATACCCGCTCTGATAATCGCTTCCGCTCTTCAGTCTCCACCGGCCTACCCCACCCTCCATCCGCCGTCGAGTTGGCCCCTGCGACGACCCGTGGCGCCAGGGGGTGAAACTCCACTGTAACGGAGTTGTAACCCAAGCGGGGTGAGAAATGTTGTAAATTGGTGTTGGGGCCGGCACACCGGCTCAAAGGGTGCGCTTCATGCTGAATGGGTTTTCCAGGCGCTCAACGCTTGCGTTCTCTCACACCATTCCACGCTTCGGGGAGTCTCCCCCTTAATATATACTGATGACTGAGATTTCCAAGGACGCTGTACCATGGACATATTCCAAGACTATCAAACCATAGCCAGCATTATTCAAGTTATCGGAGACATGAGTGTAGCATTAGTCTGTGGCCTTCTCGTTTCTCTTCTTTACCGTTGGACTCACAGAGGACCAAACTATTCTATCACATTCGTCAACTCCCTGCCCGCACTCTCAATGATAACGGCGCTCATCATCATGGTGATCGGGAACAATCTCGCCCGTGCCTTTGGCCTCGTTGGCGCACTGTCCATCATTCGATTCCGCACGGCGATTAAGGATATGCAGGATATCGTCTTTATCTTCTTTTCTCTGGCAATAGGCATGGCAGCGGGAGTAGGTCTGCGCCTGGTCGCCATCACAGGGACGATATTCATCGGCGCCAGTATACTCATTCTCTCACGAATGAACCACTCCCATCTAAGGGGACGAGAGTTCCTACTTCGGTTTTCCTTCACGCTATCCGAGGAGCAGGAATTGCCATACCTGCCAACTCTGGAAGAGTATTGCAGACGGCACAGGCTCATAAACGCGAAGTCGCTCAAGAAAAAAGACATGCTTGAGCTCTCTTACTATACCAACCTCAAAGACAGGGGCAAGAGCGGGGAATTCGTTCGTGAGCTGGGGCGGATACAGGGCGTCACTCGCGTCAATCTCTCTACTTGACGAAGAGCAGTTTTGGGGGTAGGGGGCAGGACACTTCATCGGAGAACAACCGCTCACTGGCGGCCCGTCCACCAGTACCAACGCCGCCCCTGGTTATTGACCAAACACCTCCGCGAATGTATCAGCGACGTTGCGCAGGTTGTCCAGCCACTCGGGCGCCAGCGGGCTGATGAGCAGTACCTCGCCACCGATCTCACTGGCGATGGTCTCCGCGTCCCTCGTGCTGAATTCCGGCTGCGCGAAGATCACCTTGATGCGCTCCCTCTGGGCCTCAGTGATCAGTTCCGCCATCTCCGCCGCGCTGGGCTCCTGCCCGCCGATCTCAATGGGGATCATCTCCAGCCCGAAATCGCGGGCGAAGTATCCCCAGGCGGGATGGAAGACTATAAACCTCCTGCTCTCTACCCCTTCCAGCGTCTCACGGATGTCTGTCTCCAATACGTCAATGTCCGCGATGAAGCCGTCCAGATTCGCCTCGTAGGCACCCTGATGCACGGGGTCGAGTTCCACCAGCGCCTCATAGATCGTCTGCGACTGGACCTTGACTAACTCAGGCGAAAGCCAGATGTGCGGGTCGGGGTTCTCTGGCTCGTGTTCCTTTTCCCCGTGACGGTGGTGTACCTCCATCGGCACCCGTTCAATGCCCTCCGTCGTGTCCACGATCAACATGTCTGGATTCGCTGAAGCGATTCGATCCATCCACGCGTTCTCGAAGGGCACCTTGATGCGCATGTACGCATCTGCATCGCTCAGGTCTTGAAGCTGCTCTGGCCTCGGCTCATAGGTCGCCGGGCTGGCCCCGGGCAGCACCATGACATTCACGTCCACGTACTCGCCGCCGACCCGCTCCACGAAGTACTTCTGTGGCACGATGCTCACCGTGATATTCAATTTGCCGGTAGATTCGGGTGTCGCACCCTGGTCACACCCGACTAGCAGCGCCGCGCTTAACAAAAGAGCCACAGCGGTGACATGTAACCACTTGTGCATGTTACTTCCTTCGTTCGTTTCCAGCAGTAACTGCATCACCGCTAGACCTGACAGGTTTCGGAAAACCTGTCAGGTCTAGCACGCCGCCGGATCAGCTCCGTCGTCGCCGTCGCCAGACCAACCACCAGCCAGAAGAGGGTGACAGAGTGATGGAAGTCTAGGTTGAAGAAGTAATGGTCGAAGATGCCGCCCCCCAGCGCCCCGACAATACCGGCGTGCAGCCCCCACCACAGCGGTTCCAGTTCCGGGTCGGCGGCCGCCAGGGCACGGGTGCGCCAAAAGCGGGCGAAGAGGACAGTCATCACGACGATGAAACTGGCCAGCCCCACCAACCCCATCTCCTCGGCGATGAGCAGATAGACGTTGGCGACGCCGATGTAGGTATCAATGTCGGGCGAGCCGGCGAAGCCAACGCCGAGCCAGGGGTAGCGTCTGATGAGTATCAGCGCGTCCTTGTACTCCCCGAAGCGCATCTGGGTCGCCAGGTCCTCCCCGCGCAACCCCGCCACGAAGTGCGCGACGAGGTCCTGGGTCTGGGGCAGGACGAGCATGAGCACCAGCGCCACGAGCAGGAGCGGCCACAGTTTACGGTAACGCAGAGTGGCGACGACGGCCAGCGCGGCTCCCACCCCCACCAGCGAACCACGGCTCATGGTCAGCCCCAGGCAGAGCGCCATCACGCCCAGTATCGGCACCAGGTGGCGGCGGCGGATGAGAGAACACTGAGCGAACAGTTGTGGCACACCGATGCACAGTGTCAGGTTGAGCAGGCTACCCAGCACGTTTGGGTCTACTGAGGTGGAGGTAGCCCGCATCGGCAGTTCGGGGTCGTCGCGGATGTAGCGCAGGACTCCTGGCCCGGCGGGGTAGCCCAGCCGCCCCAGCGCGGAGAGGGTACGAATGACCAGGTCGTCGGAAATTTGGTCGGCGACGACGTATAGGACAACGCCCAGAACGGCTGCAGCGAAGGCGCACAGGATCAGCACGCGCACGACACGCTGTAGCCGCCCCACGTCGCGCACGGTGTTGACGACGAGGAACAACAATGTTACGCTAAGCAGCACTTCCGCGAAGTGGCGCAGGACGTAGGAGGTCAGCGGGGCATGGGCCAACCCGAAGACAAAGGACCCCACCGCGAGGAGCGCGAAGACGGCGACAGGCAACCCCAGCGGCGTGCCGGCGAATTCCTGCTGGCCGCCGGTAGCGATCTGGAGCGCCCAGACGAGAAATAACGCCCCCAGTGCAGCGTCGAGGAAGGTGGGGGTGAAGCCGATATTGAAGGGGAAGGAGGCAAAGGGAAGCAGGCAGACTACACCAATGACGGCCCAGTAGGCCACCTCGATGTCGCGCAGCATCCACAGGCCGAGGAACAGAGCCGCCAGCCCCGCCCCAGCGATGAGGGGGCCGAACTCCGCCAGCAGGTAGCCGGCTGCCGCTGCCAGCGCTGCGCACAGCGCCACCGTCGCCAGCACCGTCAGCCAGCGGTGGCGGGAGGTAAAGATGCGGTGGAGTAGGTCTTGGGAGGACATATACCGATGTCTTCAAATACTGAAGCGCCGCTCAAGAATCTCTGCGCCTCTGCGTCTCTGCGTTAAAAATCGCCCTCAACATAGGTGCCTCTCTTCTGTGCTATCTTTCGTGCATTTGCTTCCGCAGAGATTATGGTAGCACAGATTAGCAATCATCACAAGTCTCCTTGCTCGGAGCCCTGTGGAAGGCGCCACGGGATTCTGAACAGGTCGCTCAGCGGACCTCTACACCAGCGGGAATTTCAACGCTGGCCCCCGCCCCATCCAGCCGCGCCAGCCGCTCCAGTGTCTCCAGGTCGTACATCCCCACCAGCAGCCGGTACCGCCCCGGCGGAAGGTCCGCCGGCAGCGCGACAGGGTGCGGGTCGGCTACTACCTCGCCGGGGGCCCACATCATCGTCGGATAGTCGCCCATCAGCGGCGGCCCGTCCCCCTGCGCCACCGGCTCCGGCCCGTCGCCAAGCAGATGGACGAAGACCTGATAGTCGGCCGAGGGCGCCTCCCGCGCCTCCCAGTAGAGGGTCAGCGTGATCACCTCCCCCGGCGTAGCGCCCACCGCCTGCTGTAGGGGCAGTGTTTCCCCGCCCGCTGGCGAGAGGTCGTAGCCCCGCAGGGCTATCCCATCGGCCAGATCCACCGCCAGCGGGTAGGCCACCGGGGGCGCGGCCTCTGGCGGGGCTAGTTTGGCCTCCCCCACGCGAACCGCACCCAGCGTCTCGCCTGCCTCAGGATCGTACAGCCCTACCTCGACCCGCAGGCGGCTGGGGGCCAGCGCATCATCCGCGACCGGCACCTTGTAGGGGTCGCGCCAGACCTGGCCGGGTTCCCACAGGCTGGTGGGCACCATCCCGCAGGCCGGGTAGCGGTTGATCTGCCCCACCAGCCGGTGACCGCGCCCCAGGAGGCGGGCGAAACTGATATGATCCTTCCCATCGGGGGCGACCGCTTCCCAATATACCACAACCTCAATATGGGTGGAAAGGTCGCCCGCCTGCACCGTCTGTGGCTCCAGTTCCCAGCCCACGACGCGGGCTCCGCCGCCCACGTCCACCGGTTCGACGCGGGCCTCGGCAGGCACGTCGGACAGGGCGAGTGGCTCGGGGCGGACGTAGGCAGGGATGATGGAGATGAAGGGGATGAGGCAAGCGATGACCAGGAGGATCAGACCAAGTCCCAGCCCCAGCGCGGGACGGTAGCGGCGCGGGACCCATTGCTGCAAGCCCACCATCAACAGCGTGCTGACACCCGCGATGTCGGGGAAGAGCAGGCGGCCCTGAAACGAGAAGTAGATCCAGGTCCAGCGTAGTATGGACATGAAGAGAATGCCTGCCCAGAGCGCCGGGATCCACCACAGCGCGTGTTGCGTATTGCGTGTTGCGTGAGGAGCGACGGGGGAGCCTTCCTGTCTACGCCGTATGGCCCAGACGACGAGCCCGGCCAACCCGACCAGCGACAGGAGGTCGAAGAAGGTGTAGACCCAGCCGGGAGCCATCACGTCCACCGCGCCAAACAGCCCCCAGTAGGTCCAACGGAAGGTGACGAACTCATCCATCCAGTCGCGGAGCGTGGGCGCTCCCGCCCGCTGCCCCTGGATAGCGACGAAAACGTTCAGCCCGGTCGGGTCGCCGTACAGTTGCCAGTTGCGTAAGAACCACCAGCCCGAGAGCAGCGCGGCGACTCCTGCGATGATAGGCAGGCCTACCAACAGCGGGCGGAGGCTGCGGCGGCGATAACTGAGCCAGGTCAGGAGGCAGGCAAGCAAGATCAGCGCACCTAGCCCACTCAACTTGGTCAGGAGGAAAAGCCCGACAGTCAGCCCCACCAGGCCGTAGCGCCAGAAGGGCAGCGGCCCCTGCAGGCCGTCGCGCGCCAACCGTACGAACAGGAGCAGGTTGAGGCAGCCGACGAAGGCCGCCAGCGCGTCGTTGTTGGCGGCACTGTTGACGAAGAGAAACATCGGGTTGAAGGCGGTAAGAGCAGCCGCGATCAGCGGTAGGCCGGGCCGGCCGGGGAACAGGTCGCGGGCCAGTAAATAGGTCAGCAGAACCGTCCCCGCTCCCAGCCCCAGGGTAAGGAAACGAATGATATGGATCGCCAACACAGAACCGCGCCAGGGGAATCGCTCCTGCTCTGGGAGGTGGACGACCAGGTTCTTGTTGCAGACCTGGGTCGGGTTGCCGATGAAGGCGTGCCAGTTCATCCAACGCACCTCGTGGATGTCGGATGTGTCTATCCAAGAGGTGGCGGCCGCCATCAGCGCGTAGTAGGCGGGGGGCTGCCCGCCGTCCTGCAGCCAGGGGCAGTCATCCGGCGACGCCAGGCAGGTCTCCGGGTCAAGCACAGGCAGATCGTGGTGGGTCTGGACATACTGGGTGTACGGGTAATGCTTGAACTCGTCGGAGGCCTCCAGGATAGGAGTGGCCAGGCTGTAGACGACGCCCAACACCAGAAAGACAAGAACGATCAACGACAAAATGACCAATGACAAATGGGCGAATGAACAACGAATCAATGAACAATGGTGACTACTCAGACTCTTCCCAAAACAGGCACAAATAGCACACGGATACACACGAATGAAACGGGTTCTCACAGGTTTTTTATCTTTATCTGCGTACATCCGTATGATCCGTGTTGATCCGTGTTCTATTTATGACTGGCTGAACAGTTACGAACAATGAACGATATTCGGGATTCGGGACTGGGTGAGAGGTCATCTGATGGTCACTCCGCCGGCGACGATGGCGTCGTTTTTAAAGCGGACACCCAGACCATCGTAGGCCGGCAATCGCATACCGGTCTCGGGGTCGTACATGCCCACCAGGAGCGTACAGGCACACGGCGGCACAGCATCGCCCACAGTGAGGCGGTAAGGGTCGCGCACGACGTCGCCAGGAGCCCAGAAGGAGGTGGGGTACGCGCCCTCCAGCGGGGGATGGTCGGCCTGGGCCACGAGAGCGCCGCTTTCGTCCAGCAGGTGGACGAAGACAGTGTAGTCGGCAGCGGGGGTTGCCTCAGCGCGCCAGACGAGGGTGATGGTGAAGGTCTCGCCGGGCCGCAGCCCCCCCTCAGTCCCCCCCAATCCTGAGGGAGAATGGGGAAGGTCGAGGTCATACCCCACCAGCGTGATGGTCTCATCAAGGCGCGCGCCCACGGGGAAGGTAACCGTGTCAGAAAGAGGGCCGGGCGGGCGAAGGGCCATCAGGTTCAGGAAAATCGTGTCGGGCGCTGGTTCGCCAGAGGGAAACGTGGCAGCCAGAGGACCATCATCCTGGGGATGAAGCCCGGCGTGGAGCGCGGCGATGGTCGGCGCTTCGGCATCAGAGGCCAAGGGGAGAAGGTAGCGGTCACGGTAGATGAGGCCCGGCTGCCAGAGGGTCGGCGGAAAATTACCCCGGCCCGGGTAGCAGTCCACGCCCGCGATTGGCTCTAAGTCTCGTCCCAGTACCTGGACGAAAGCGACGAAGTCCTCCTGCGGCGGTTCCAGCGCCCGCCAGTACAGACTCACCGGCACCACATCCCCCGGATGCGCTCCATCCACCTCAATGTTGCCACCCAGGAGTTGGATCGACGTCCCCTCGAAGGTCAGGTCGAAGCGCAGCATGTCATCCGGCAGTTCGCCTTCCTGCACCGTCTCTGGCGTAGCGTATGCTGGCAAGATGAAGACAAACAGGCAAAGCAACGCCAGCGCCAGGTGGCCCCCGCCCAGGAGCGTTGCTAGTCCGGGTGTCCAGCGGCGTGGGAGAAGGCGGCTCAGGCCAAGCATCAAGAGAACGGAGACAGCGGCAACGACCGGCACCAGGTAGCGCCCCTGGGAGCCTAACACGATCATGATGAAGCGCCAGACTGAGCCGAAGATGAGGAGGAAGGCGAAAGTCAGGACCAGCAGCCCTGCTTGCACCGGGGGCGAGAACCGGCGTGCTGTGCTCTCCTCTGCGCCCCCTGAACAGCGCGGTAACCGCGCCCCTACGTGAGGGGGAGCGGAGGGGAGTACCTTCCACTGGTCCACCAGGACGAGCATCAGCCCCAGGACGCCGGCGCGCACCAACACCCACCAGAAGCGGTACATCCACTGAGCAGCGGGAACGTTAAACCAGCCGAACATCGCCCAGTAGGACATCTCAAGCCCGCGCAGTTCAGGGATCACGTCGAGGAAGCCGATGGACTCCGGGCGGACGGTAGCGGTGTGGCTCAGCCAGGCCTGGGTCCCCATCAGTTCGCCGTAGAGCAGCAGGTTGCGCCCGAACCACCAGCCGCAGACCAGGGCAGTGACGCCAAACAGGATGGAGGCATCTATTAGCAGACGGGTGAACCGCTCTCTGCGGAGTAAGTGGCGAATTGCGAATGGTGGATCGCGATTTGCGTCGAGGAGGAGAGCCAGGGCAACGGCCGGGGCGAGGACGACGCCGCTCAACTTGGACAGCGCCGTCAGGCCCAGGGCTGCACCCAAGAGCGCCAGACCCCGCCGGGAAAGGCCCCGCACTGCTAAGCGCACGGCGCCCCAGATGACGAGCGAGCCGAAACCGGCCACAGCGACGTCGTTGCTCACCCGCGCGGCGACGAAGATGAACATCGGGTTGAAGGCGGTGAGGACGGCCGCCCCCAAAGCCAGCCACCGGCGACCTGGGAACAGTTCCAGTGTGATTCCGTAGGTGGCCACGACGGCCAATGCGCCGAGCGCGGTCGAGACCAGGCGGGCAATGTGCATCGTGAGGGGGGTGCCACGCCAGGGGAACCGTTCGGCTGGAGTGTGGATCAGGTAATTTTTGTTGGCGATCGAGCCAGGGTGTCCCATGGCGTGGTAGGGGTTCCGCCAGACCCAATCCCGGCGATTCACGTCCTCCTCGTTCCAGAAGGTCAGCGCGGCGCAGAGAGTGTAATAGAGCGGTGGATGGCTGGCGACGTACCCCGTGACCCGCTCGCCGGAGGGGGTACCCTGCACCGGCAAGCCACGTCCCTCGGTCAGTTCGTGTATGTAGGCGTAGTGGCCGTTGGCGTCGGGGGTCTCGAAGATGGGGATCATCACGCCGTAGAGCACAGCCACGACCAGATAGGCCAGCAGGAGTAAGAACAATGAACAATGAACAATGAACAATGACCGACAGTCAAACGACCAGTTGACCAATCGGCGCTTTGGGCCTTCGGCTCTCGGCTTTGGGAGCGGCCCCGCTGATCCATTGATTTGCTGATTTGCCGATTTGCCGATTTGCTGATTTGGGATTCGGAACAGGCTCATTTCCTCTACCTCTTGCCTCCGGCTAACCACTAACGGCTAACCGTGATAGTGGCCAACACGATGTATCGTTCGGGAACCGGCACGCCATCCACCAGGGTGACGGGCCGCTCGCCAGTAGCAGCGTCGTACATCCCGACCCGCAGCGCATACTCTCCCGGAGGCGCGTCGGATGGCACCGCTATGGTGTAGTGATCCTCGACCACCTCGTTTGGCAGCCAGTAGAGGGTGGGGTACGCACCTCCCTGCGGCCAACTGTCCGCCTGAACGATTACTGCCCCATCAAGACCGGCCAGGTGGTTGAAGACGGAGTACATACGGTCTATCCGGCGCAACGCCTGCCAGTAGAGCGTCAGTTCGACCGCGCCACCTGGCTTGATGGACGTGGCGACCAGGTCGTACCCTAGCAACCGCACATCGTCTCCCAGCACCGCATCCAGGTGGTGCTCCATCGCTGGAGGGCGATAGCGGCGCGGCCGGGCTTCTACCTGCACCTCAAACAGCATCACATCTGTACCAGAAAGCGTCTGTTTCCGGGTCCACCAGTCGAGAATCTTGTACGAGCGCGTTCCACCTACCGGCAGCACTGATCCATCGGAGGTGCGGACGGTCAGGCGGACTTGGTAGCGTCCCGGTGGCGCATCCACCGGCAGGGGAACCGCGTAGCGGCCCAGCAGTACGTCACCGGCCTGCCAGCGGTTGGTGGGGAACCAGTCGGCGACTGGCTGGACGCGCTGCTCCACCAACACGGGCGCGGAAACCGCGCCCGTATGGTCACCGCCCACTAGTTCGATCCCCAACTCGTAGTCCTCCGGCGGGCGAGCCAACGCCTGCCAGTAGAGTGTGAATAGAAGCGGGTTACCCTGCGTGAAGCGCAGCCCCCACGGCTCATACCCGACCAGCGCCAGACCATCGCCGAAAGTGGCATGCAATTCGTGGCCTGGCAGCAGTTCCAGCGCCCTGATCGGCGCAGAACGGTTCACGTGGATCGGGCCGACCGCAAATGAGTCGCCCCCCTCCGGCGACCACCCATCCTCCGGCGGGAAGACACGCAGGCGAAGGGTGTAGTCACCAGGGGGCGTGCCAATGGGAACGACCAACCCGCGCCGCTCGACGAAGGTCTCACCAGCGCTCCAGCCCTGGGTGGGGACATAGTCCGGGCCGGCGTGGAACTGGTACTCCTCCCAAACCTGACCGGCAGGGCCGACCAACTCCAGCCACATCACCAGGTCGTGCGGAATGTCCTGAAGGGCACGCCATTTGGTGAGGAGCAGTACCGCTTCCCCACTGACCGGCTCCAGGTTCGCTAGTGCCACGCCCTCCAGCCGCAGTTGCTCCCCAAAGCGGACGTTCACAGGCTCTACCCGCTCGTACCCGCCCGCCCAGCCGCGCGCCACCGCCGGCAGAAACACCTGGGGTGGCCGGGGTGGAAAGACAGCATCACGACTGGGGGGACTCTCTATCAATTCCAGTGGCAGTCCCTGAACCGGCGCAGCGTAGTAGAGCACCAGGTCTCCCTCGGACCAGACCTCATGAGTGTGCTCGTGCAGCCAGCGGGCGACGACCCAGTCTGGGTCCACCGGTTCGACGGAACTGTAGGAGGCCCAGACGCGGTCGTGAGCGTTGAATATCTCGGCCAATGCCTCCTCGGCCGGGCCGGTCTCTGTCCTGCGTCCACCTAAAGGGACGGTGTACCATCTCAACGGTCCGGGGTCGTAGTAAGTCAGTAACAATGCCTGCCAGGGTCCGTGGAGCAGCAGCCCGTCGTCGGGGTGGGCATGCACTCGCAGGTATTCCATGCGGGCGCGGAAACTCTCGCCTGGCGGGAAGTAGATTGAGGAGTAAGCGGTGACGTCCACGAAGACGATCCATAGCAACAGCAGTAGAGACGACAAACGGCCAATGACAAATCGCTGACTCGCTAACTCGCTGACTCGCTGGCTCGCTAACCAATCCAGCGCCAGGGCCATCGCCAGGACGCAGGCCGGTAACGCCGCCGTCAGATAGCGGCCGGTGACGCGCTCGGGCAGGGCCAGGACGGTGATCAGCGGCACGCCTAGCAGCAACCCCAGCAGCACCCCCCCGTGCCGGTGTCCCCGTGGCAGCCACAGATTCCGCCGCTGGGTCAGCCCGACGCCGAACGCCGTCAGGAGCAGCGGCAGGCCCAGGTATAGCCAGTTGGGGCGGAGCGTGGCCCCCAGGTAGAGCCCGTTGAGGGCGCGAGATAGACCATCCCAGCGCACGTGGGATGCTGTCCCCCCGCGCCAGAAGGAGAGTATCGTAGCCCACAGTCCTGGCGAGAGGACCGCCCAGAGAGCCACAGCCCCGCCTACCGCCGCGTGGATGGCCAGCCAGCGGGCCCAGAGGTGGCGATAGCGCCGCCAGTTGAGAAGTAAGAACAGGTCCTCGGCCAGGAGCACGAAAGCCATATAGTAATGCGTGAACATCCCCAGGCCGGTCACCAGCCAGAAAATTCCCCACCAACGCGCCCGATCCTGGCTCAGTAGCCGGATGAAGATGAAAATTGAGAGCAGGCTAGATAGGGCCAGTAGCCCATACATCCGTGCGTCCTGCGAGACTCGAATGTGGAAAGGGGAAAGCACGAGCAAGAATGTCGTCAGCAGGGCCAGCGGCCGATTGGTGGCCTTCCACACCAGCCGGTACGTCGCCGCCACTGTTGCCATACCGATGATGACAGACAGGAAACGCACGGCAAACTCGCTCCGCCCGGCCAGTGGCATCCACGAGGCAAGCAATAGATAATACACGGGAGGGTGTTCGCGAATGGCACTGCGCAGGTAGGCGAGCAGGCCCAGGGGGCCCCGAGCGGCGATGAAGACACTGCCGACCTCGTCAAAGCCCAACTCCCGCGCACCCAGCGCGTAGGTACGCAGCGCAAAGGCGACGAGCAACAGGCCGGCCGCCGCCCAGGGTGCCAGGCTGCGCCATCCTCGTGCCCGGATCATGGCGCCACTCCTTCGACAGGCTCAGAACACCGCTCTAGCGTCGTCAGCGGGATGGCATCAGCGGGCAGACGCGTACCATCGGTCTCGAAGGCTGGCAGCCGCTCCCCGCTCTCCAGCAGGTACATGCCCACGCGGAGGTCGTAGCCCCCCGGCGTCAGGCCGTCTGTGGGGATGAGACGTTCGTCAGCAATAATCTCACCAGGAGTCCAAAGCGAGGTCGGGTAGTCCCCGCCCACTGGCGGGCCATCGGCCTGGGCCGCCAGCGTGCCGTCGGGGCCTAAGAGATGCACGAAGACGGTGTAATCCCGCTCCAGCGGGGCCAAACAAGTCCAGTGGAGGCCCAGGTGCAGCCCGTCCGGCCTCTCCTCCAGGTCGTAGCCGATCAAGGCGATACCGTCGCCCAACCGGTAGTCGGTGAACACGAGAGGCGGGGGCACTTCTCCGGCGCAGGTCAATTTCAGCCAGCCAGCCGTCGCCGTATCCACCGGGTTGCCCTCCCCATCCACCGCTGCCAGCCGCTGCCCACTCTCCCGCTCGTAAAGCCCCACGTCCAGCCGCAGCCGGCTGGGGCCGACGGCGTCGGAGGCCACGGGGATGTGCACCTCGTCGGCGATGACCTGTCCAGTCTGCCAGAAGGAGGTGGGGTAGTGGCCCAGGCCCGGGTAGGTGTCTCGCTGGCCTACCTTCGCCTCCCCCCGCCCGAACAGTTGTGCGAACAGGACGTAATCCGTCGTCGTCTCCCCCAGCACCTCCCAGTAGAGAATGACTCGCACCGTCTGCCCCGGCTCGATGGCCTCCTGACCCAGATCATATCCGCGCAGGCGGGCCAGAGGTTGGCTGTTCTCCAGGTAAGCCCAGTCCAGCCGGTAGGTTGGCTCCGGGGAAGTGGGGGCGCTGTAAATGGGAGGGCGGGCGTATGCAGGAGCCAGAAAGCAGACCAACCCGGCCACCCCCAGCGCCAGCATCGCCGCCGCGATCCCCAGCGCCAGGTGGCGGTGGTAGCGGCGCGGGAGCCAGACGGCCAACCCGGCGAAGAGGAGCACTGCAATGGCGGGCAGCACCGGGAACAAGTAACGCCCGAAACTGGGCATCGGCCGCAGAAAACGGCGCACGACCATCGGACCGAGGGTGAGAAGAATTGAAACGGCCAGGATTGCAAGTTGCGATTGGCGAATGGAGGATGGAGAATGGAGGATGGAGAATGGAGGATGGAGAATGGAGGATGAAGAACGGAGAGAGGAGGAGCGGAGGTGGCGGATCGTGAGGCGCGCGAGGCCCAGGAGAGCGAGTAGGGAGATGATATCCAACAAGGTGTAGATCCAACTGGAGAGGGGGATCTGGTTGTAGCCCAGGCGGCCCCAGAAGGAGGTGCGCAGCCAATAGAGATCGGGTCCCAGGTCGGCCAGTGTGACCGGCCGTTCTCGCAGCCCCCATTCCGTCATCTCCCGCGCCGTGCCGGTGGGATCACCGTAGAGAACAGTCTGGCGCACCAGCCAGGGGACAATGAGAAGCGCGGCCACGCCGAAGACGATCAGCCCCCAGCGGAAGAGGTCCCTCCAGGAGCGGTGGCCGGCCACCAGCAGCGTCAGCCCGGCCGTGAGCACCAGCGACACGATCGTCAGTTTGGAGAGCCACCCCAGCCCCAACGCCAGCCCCAGGCCGACGCACCGGCGCCAGGCAGGTCCCTCCCGCAGGATACGCATCATCGCCCACAGCGCCAGCGCGCCCCAGAGGGCCGCCCCATTGTCGTCGTTGACCGCGCCGGAGATGAAGAGGAACCCGGGGATGAAGGCCGCCAGCCCCGCCGCGCCCAGCGGTATCTCGGGCCGGTCGGGGAAGACCTCCCGCCCCACGCGATAGACTACCCAGACAGTGATCGCGCCCAGGACGACCGAGGCCCAGCGCACGACGCGGATGCCCAGCCAGGTGTCGCTCCGGCCAAAGGTGTCGTCGTCAGGGTGGAGATAGAGGTTCTTGTTGTCCCGGCCCACGTCGCCGAAGCGGTAGCCGAAGAAAGGGTTATGCCGCTCG
>JADHWW010000074.1 GCA_016783285.1 Anaerolineae bacterium | reverse complement strand
GTTCGCTAGAGCGCGTCCGGGAACGGCTGGAGAGGAAGTCGCGGTAGCGGAATCGGGCAGAGCGATACAGAGCAGGATTAACAGAATTAAAGGATAAATGCGCTATCAAATCCGAAAATTCTGCAAATCCTGCTCTTGTATCGCTTATGATGACTCTCGCCCTGGTTAGTTACGTCGCTTTTTCAGCAGAGTTATTGTTCATTGTCCCCGTACACTTCCTCCCTCAACACCCCAATAAACGGCAGATTCCGGTACTCCTCGACAAAGTCGAGCCCATACCCTACGACGAACTCATCCGGAATGTCGAAGCCCACGAAGTCCAGTGGTATGTCGATCTCCCGGCGGGAGGGCTTGCTCAGAAGTGTGCAGACCCGCAGGCTGGCGGGGTTACGCGTGTGCAGGTTGCGGGTGATGTAATCCAGCGTCCGGCCCGAGTCAATAATGTCCTCCACGATCAAAACGTGCCGGTCCTCAATGCTCTGCGCCAGGTCCAGCAGAATACGCACCACCCCGCTGCTCACCGTCCGCGCCCCGTAGGAGGAGATCTCCATAAAGTCCACCTCGTGCCGTATCTCCAGGTGGCGGGTCAGGTCGGCCAGGAACATAAACGCCCCCTTGAGCACGCAGACGAGGAGCAGGCGGTCCGCGTCAGAATACGCTGCATCGATCTCCCGCGCCAGTTCCGCCACCCGCGCCTGCAATTCCCGCTCCGCAATCAGGATCTTGGCAACGTCATCCCGCAGCCCCATCTTTCTCCCCTTGTCTCCCCGTCTCCTTGTCTCCCCGTCTCCTTGCCTCCCTCTCTCCTTGTCCCCTTATCCCCCCCTCCCCTTGTCTCCCTCATAAATCTCTCTCTTCAACGCCCCGATGTACGGCAGCGTGCGGAAGCGATCGGCGTAGTCCAGCCCGTACCCCACCACCCACTTGTCGGGGATCTCGAAGCCCAGGTAGTCAATCTCCACCTTGATCTTGCGGCGCTCCGGCTTGCTGAGCAGCACGCAGGCGCGCAGCGAGGCCGGCTGGCGGGCGCGGAAGGTGCGCAGCAGGTAGTCGAGCGTGTCCCCTGTGTCCACGATGTCCTCGACGATGAGCACGTGGCGACCGGTGATGCTGGTCCGCGAGTCCATGATCAGCCGCACCGCCCCCGCGTTGATCGCCCCCCGGTTGTAACTGGAAAGGGCGATGAAGTCCACGTGATGGGGCACCGTCAGACGGCGGGCCAGGTCGGCCAGGAAGACGAAGGCCCCCTTGAGCACCCCGACCAGCACCAGGTCTTCGGCGCCGGCATAGTCGGCACTGATCCTTGCGGCCAGTTCGCGCACCCGCGCCGCGATCGTCTCCTCGTCCAGCAGCACCCGCTCAATCGAATCAGGAATCCGCATCTCATCTGTCATTTGCTCTCTACCCTTATCATTTGCTCATTTGTCGTTTGTCATTTGTCATTCGTCATTCATCATTCGTCACTCGTCCTGCTCACCACGTGACAGCCCCGGCACCTGGCCTCGTACACCTCGCTGGCCCCCACCAGGATGACCGGGTCGTCGTAGGCTGCCGGCTGGCCGTTGATCAGCCGTTGTGTGCGGCTGGCGGGTCCGCCACAGACCACACAGATGGCCTGGAGTTTGTCCACCTGTTCCGCTCGCGCCATCAGCGTGGGCATGGGCCCGAAGGGCTCCCCCCGGAAGTCCATATCCAGCCCGGCGACGATGACCCGCACCTCCCGGTGGGCCAGTTCCTCGCACAGCAGTACCACGTCGTCGTCGAAGAACTGCGCCTCATCCAGGGCTACCACCGTCGTGTCCGGCTTGATCAGCGCTCGCAACTGCGCTGTGTCTTCCACCGGTACCGCCTCGACCTGCATCCCGTTGTGGGACATCACCTCCCGCTCGGTGTAGCGCGTGTCCAACGCGGGCTTGAAGACCTGCACCTTCTGCCGGGCGATCTGGGCGCGGCGCACGCGGCGAATCAGTTCCTCCGTCTTGCCGGAGAACATACTTCCGCAGACCACCTCGATCCATCCACCGGTCGGTTTGTTGTACATCTGGCACACTCCCACAACGAGATGGGTGCATTGTAGGACAAGTTGGCAACTTGTCTCAGGGGGATTTGGCAAATTGCCATACAACTGAACGCACCCCAACAAAGCCATTGTAGGACAAGTTGGCAACTTGTCTCAGGGGCAATTTGCCAAATTGCCCTACAACTGATGTGAAACACATCCCAATAAATATAGGGGCAGATGGTTACACACCTGCCCCTATGGATACGTTGCTGCCCTCCTAGCCTGCCGCTTCGCTGGCCTCTTCTGGTTCACCAGCCTCTTCCGGTACATCGTCTCCCGGCAATGCGAAGCCACGGGCGCGGAACCGTTTTTTCAGCGTCGCCAGCGACTTGAGGCCAAACCCTCTCAGGTTGGTCAGAGCGTCGTCCCCCTCCTTCAACCTGGTCAGTGCGTCGCCTGCGGTCCTGATGCCCGCTCCGATCAACACCTTCTCGGAGCGTGAACCGAGTTCCAGTTCCGTGATCGGGAGTTCGGTCGATGTCTCCATGTCCTTGCGCCGCTCCGCCTCGGCAATGATTCGATCGCGCCGCTCCAGTTTCTTGATGAAGCGTTCCACCCGCCCCCCGGCATCCACGATGCGCTGATCGCCGGTGAAGAACGGATGGCACTTGGAGCAGACGTCGGTGCGGAGCACCGGCACCGTCGCGCCCACAGTCCAGGTATTACCGCAGGAACAGATTGCCTGGGCTTCGGGGTAGAACTCAGGATGAATTTTTTCCTTCATAGCCCCTTCCCTACCTACGCCCGCGCCGGGTACACGCTCGCCCGCTTGCGGCCTCCTCGGATGTGCTCAAAGCGTACAAAACCATCGGCGATGGCGAAGAGGGTATAGTCTTTCCCCATCCCGACGTTCGTGCCTGGTTTGATACGCATCCCGCGCTGCCGCACGATGATGTTGCCCGCGCGCACAACCTCGCCGCCGTATTTCTTCACGCCCAACCGCTTGGAGTTACTGTCACGCCCGTTGCGGCTGGCGCCAGCACCCTTCTTATGCGCCATCTCACGTCCTCCTACACCACAATTTCGTCCACCAGTAGCCGTGTGTAGCGCTGCCGGTGGCCGGCGCGCCGACGATACCGCTTCTTGGGACGATACCTGAAAATGCGAATCTTAGGGCCTTTTTCCTGTGCGACCACCGTTGCCAACACCTTGGCTCCGTCCACGGTGGGCTGGCCGATCTCGACTCGCTCGCCGTCGGCGACCAGCAATACCTCGTCTAACTCGAGTTGCTGGCCGACCTCGGCAGGTAGCCGCTCGACGAGGATCGTATCGCCCACCTCGGTCCTGTACTGCCGCGCGCCTGATCTCACAACCGCATACACGATGTAGCCTCCCGTTACACAATAGTGGCCGCGCCTGGTGGCCCGGCCGCCAAGAGCATTATACCGAATCTGCCGGTTTTGTCAACCAGCCGGATGCTCAGCGGGGATAACCCTCCCCTCGGTGGAACAGGAGATAAGCTGTCACGGCCTGTGCCTGGTCGTCTATGGTGTAGAGCACTCTGTACTCTCCCATAGTGACACGGTATCCCTCTACGCCCTTGAGTTTCTTGTGATCCTGGGGACGGGGGTTTTCTTGGAGAGACTGAATTCGTTCCCAGACCTGCCTTCTGTGTTTTGGCGGGAGACGCTTGAGTCGCTTGAGAACTCGGCCAGCGATCTTGAGTTCATACATCGGAGCGTTTACCCGGTGGACTTCAGGCAGGCTAACTCGGTCTCCACTTCAGCCGCGGAATAGAACTCGGTCTCAGTAGCGATAGCCTCGGCCAGCAGGGCCGCATCCCATTTCTCCTCCAGTTCCTCCAGCCGCTGCAAGTCATCTATGCTGATGAGGGCTGCCTTTGGCTGGCCGTGGCTGGTGACCACAATTCGCTCTTGGCCATACGCAGCGCGGTTGATAAGCCTCGAGAAAGATGTTTTTACCTCACTTATGCTGATTACGGTCATTTCCTCTCCGCCTCCGTCTGCTATGGCCTATTGTACCATTATGGCCTTATTAGTCAAGCCCTCCATCTTGGCCTCCTACCTCTACAGTGGTTCTCAGCAGCCGTCGCCGGTGATAGCGAGCGAACCCCCCGCCCATTCCCAGCACATCCAGCACCGCCTCGGGGCGGGCGGTGGCCCCCTCGCGGGCCGCCAGTTGCATCCCCAGCACTACCTCGCCCCCGTCCGCCTGCTCCAGCCACAGCCGCTCAATCAGCGGGCGCAGGTCATACCGCCGGCCGCGCCGTTCCTGCACCAGTTCTGTCGCTGCCAACACCTGCTCGAAACGCGCCTCGACCTGGATCGCCGGCCCATCCCATCCTTCGACAGGCTCAGGAGACCATTCGACCGTCACGCGGTACTCCGCCGCCACGACCTGCGTCTGCAGCGGAGGTTCCTTCAACCCCACCTGGTGTATCTGGCTGATCGTCAGCCCATCTGGCAGCACTGGTGCCAGTGTTCTGACGCAGTCCTCCACGAGCATCGGCTTCTCCAGCCGGACGTCCAGCAACTCCGCCTCGCCGGTGTGCCCCAGCGGCAACGCGGTTGCCAGTTGCAGTTTGGGCCGTGGGTTGAAGCCGCCAGAATAGGCCAGGGGTACCCCGGCCCGGCGTAAACTCCGCTCCCACGCGCGCGCCAGGTCCAGGTGCGACGTGTAGGTCATCGGCCCACCTTTAGAGAACGTGACGCGCAACCTCATTCCGTCTCACCTCTCACGTTTCACGTTTCACGTTTCACGTTTCACGTCTCACGCTTCACGTCTCACGTCAAAACTCGATCACAAACTGCCCATTCTTGTACAGCAGTTCATCATCGACCCAGATTTCTCCCCCGTCGCGCAGGTCGCAGATCATGTCCCAGTGGATCGCCGACTCGTTCTTGCTGCCCGTCTCGGGATAGCCCGCGCCCAGCGCCATATGAAAACTGCCGCCGATTTTCTCATCGAACAGAATCTGGCGCGTGAAGCGGGTGATGCCCTCGTTGGTGCCGATGGCGAACTCCCCCACGTACCGTGAGCCCTCGTCGGTATCGAGCGTCTGGAGCAGGAAGTCCTCATTCTTCTCGGCGCTTGCCTGCACCATCTTTCCGCCCTCGAAACGCAGCCGCACGCCTGTCACCTCCCGCCCCTGGTAGATCGCCGGGTACGAGAAGCAAACGTGACCCTCGACGCTGTCCTCCACCGGCCCGGTGAAGACCTCTCCGCTGGGCATGTTGTGCCTGCCGTCGCTGTTGATGAAGACGCGCCCGGCGATGCTCAGGTGGAGGTCGGTTTCTGGGCAAGTGACGTGCACCCGCTCCTTGCCCTTGAGCCAGTCCACGATTCGTTGCTGCCAGGCTGAGAAGCGGCGCCAGGCCCCCACCGGGTCCTCTATATCCGGCAGGCAAGCACTGTAGACGAAGTCCTCGTACTCGCTCAGGCTCATCTCGGCGTCCTGGGCGTGGGCGTTGGTTGGAAACAACGTGCTGACCCAGCGCAACTCACCGGAGGCGGAGCGCTGCATAAAGGTCTGCATCAACTCCGTGCGTGCCCGGTTGTGCAGTACCATCTTAGCCGGGGCCACGCTGCTCAGCGATTTGGTGTTTTCCGCTCCTCTGATCGAGATGCGCACATCGTAGGTCTCCACGATCAACTTGAGCGGTTCGGGCACGTGCTGCAACTGCTCGTCCGAAGCGTAGCGGAACAGTAACTCGTCCGTGCCGGGCAGGGAGACCAGCATCAGCGGGTGCCCCCCTGCCTGCAGCACCTTGGCGTAGACCGCCTTGAGCAGCGGTTCGGTCAGGGGGCTTCCGTTGATCATCACTTTGTCACCCGGTCGCACCACCACTGAATAGTTGACCAATACGTCGGCCAGTTTCTCTACCCGTGAATCTGTCATTGTCTATTTCTCCTTCTTTCTACTCCCTACTCCTTACTCCCTACTTCCTTTTTTGATTCTGGTTGTCCAGATTGTGTGATGCGTGTTGCGTGGGTTTGGGGCAGCGCCATTCCTCTGACCAGCCATCATCATAGGCGCTGAGTACTCCGCAGCCGTGGCAGTGCTCTCGGCAATCCACCAGGGTCTCGCCGCGCTGACTGCGTCGATGCTCCTGCAGCAGGAAACGCTTACGCACCCCAGTGCTGACGACTTCCCAGGGGAAGACCTCGTCGGGCGGGCGCTCGCGATGGGCATAGAAGTCAGGGTCAAGCCCGGCCTCGGCAAAGGCGCGCATCCAGGCGCCAACGTCCCGTTGCTCGTCCCAGGCGTCGAAGCGTGCCCCCAGTTCCCAGGCACGCTGTACGACCGCGCCCAGCCGTCGGTCGCCTCGCGAGAGTACTGCCTCCAGCAGCGTCGCCTCGGGGTCGCTGTAGCCTAACTTCAACCCGCGCCCGCGCAGTTCGCGCCGCAAGAACGCCTGCTTCTCCCGGATGGAGCGGGCTGGCTCCAGGCCCACCCACTGAAAGGGGGTGTGCGGCTTGGGCACGAATGTATTCACGCTGATGTTGACCTGTGTCCGTCGCCCGTGCACTTTCCGTCCTACCGCGCGCACCGCCTGCGCCAGGTCGGCGATGGCTCGCACGTCGTCCATCCGCTCCCCTGGCAGCCCAATCATGAAGTACAACTTGATCGTGCGCCAGCCGCGCTCGAACACCTCCCGCGCCACGTCGAGCGTCTGGCTGGTGGAGATGGGCTTGTTGATGATGGCACGAAGGTAATCGGTGGCTGCCTCCGGCGCGAAGGTGAACCCCGTGAGTCGCCCTCGCGCGATCGCTTCGGCCAGTGTGATCGAGAAACTGTCGGCCCGCAGCGCAGGCAGCGAGATGGAGAGATGTGCGTCGCCAAATCGTTCGATGATGGCCTGTACCAGTTCCCTGACGTTGGAGTAGTCGGATGACGAGAGCGACAGCAGCCCGACTTCTTCGAAGCCGGTCTGGCGCAGGATGGTCTCAATCGCCTCCAGTACTTCCTCCACGGGCCGCTCCCGAACTGGTCGCACGACCATCCCGGCCTGACAGAAGCGGCAGCCACGGGTGCAGCCGCGCTGGATCTCGACCGCTGCCCGATTGTGGGCCACGTCCACGGTGGGGACGATGAGCCGTGTCGGCGGCGGGGCCAGGACGGAGACGACCCGCTTGAGCACCGGCAGCCGGACTTCGGGATCGTTGGGCTCAATAGCGGCGACCGTGCCGCCGGCGTTGTAGCGCACATCGTAGAATCGCGGTACGTGTATGCCGGGGATACGTGCCAGCGCCCGCAATTGAGCCTCCCGTGGCTCTGCGCACGTCTCCTGGTAGGCTCGCACGATCTCGACAATTGCCTCTTCCCCATCGCCGATGACGAATGCATCCACGAAGTCAGCGACGGGTTCTGGATTGAAGGCCGCGTGGCCGCCGGCGATGATGAGCGGGTGATGCTCGTCCCGATCGCTGGCTCTAAGCGGCAGCCCTGCCAGGTTGAGCATCTCCAGCAGGTTGGTGTACAACTGCTCGTAAGGGAGGCTGAAACCGACGATGTCGAAGTCCGCCAGGGGTCGCTTGTTTTCCAGGCTGTAGAGCGGGATGTGCGCCTCCCGCATCGCCGCAATCATGTCCACCCACGGCATATAAGACCGCTCGGCCAACACATCCGGCAGCGCGTTGAGTATGTCGTAAAGGATCGCCAGCCCCAGGTTGGACATCCCCAGGTCGTAGATGTCGGGAAAGGCCAGACAGACCCGCGTCGGCGCACCCTGGTAGGGGCGATCCTCGTGGTCGCCCTCGTGGCCGCCCCCCCAGTCCTTGACGATGCTGTTATACTCGCCGCCGACGTAGCGGCCCGGCTTCTGCACCGTGGGTAGGACGCGCTCTAGTCGGTTCAGGTCAATCTGCATCTCAGCCCGCCATCACCTTGACCAGGACTTTGCGGCGGCGCGGGCCGTCGAATTCAGCCAGGTAGATGCCCTGCCAGGTGCCTAGCACCAGTTTACCCCCAGTGACCGGCACGAACTGCGATGCGCCCACCAGCGAGGACTTGAGGTGCGCAGGGGAGTTCCCTTCGCCGTGGCGATACTCGGGCCGCCGTGGGGAGATCGCGTCGAGCCCCACGCCAATATCGTGCTGCACGCTGGGGTCCCAGTTCTCGTTCAGCGTCAGGCCAGCGGTGGTGTGGGGGCAGAAGATAAAGCATAGCCCATCCTGCACCCCGCTGCGACTGACGATGGACTGCACCTCGGCAGTGATGTCGTGGAAGGCCTGGCGGCCTCGAGTCGAAACCTCGATCTGTTCCATATTACGTCCTATATCTCACGTTTCACGCTTCACGTTTTACGTCCTCAGTATAACACCTTGCACGAAGTTTGACAAAAGGGGAAAGACTGGTAAAATCTGATTTGCGTGGCCCCATCGTCTAGTGGCTTAGGACGCTGGCCTCTCAAGCCGGAAACAGGGGTTCGACTCCCCTTGGGGCTACTGGGCCAAAGGCCGAATCTCCACCCTGCGGTGGGGGATTCTTATTGCTACACGCTTCCTCCCCACGGGTGCAGGTTTCTCCTTCCCAGGTCACTATCATCCGGCCTCCAGATCAAGCGACGTCGTGTGGTTCTCCCGCCAGGGATTGGTCCACGTAATGGCGCGTGAAGTAAGGGTACAGATCCTGCGCGTCGTTCAGCGTCTCCGGCGCTAATGGGCGCTCGGGCGGCCAGGCGACGAAGGGATGATCTTGTGGTCCGCCCAGTCCTCCATGTGTTGATACCTGTCTCTCGAAGGTCACGACCTTGCCATCCGGCTCAACCGCACCCAGAATGATCAGGTCACCAGCGTGGGGAAAGTGGGCCAGGCGGTGAACCTGGGCAGCACCGTAAACCGTGTCGCCAAACGGCAGCAGGGGATGTGGCTGCGCCACTGTCTCGCGTCCGCCCTCAATGATCGACATACCGCCCTGGTGCCCCAGCACGATCGTTCGCTCTCCTGCCCGCGCGGCGATAGCCCCGATGTCGGAGTTGGAAAGCAGACTGTCCAGCAACCGAGGGTACAGGAGCATCACTTCAGTCAGATCGAGTGGGTGGGGGCTGACGTTGAAGTAGACGTGAGCCAGTGGGCCGGAGGCGGACACGATGACGTCCTTTTGTCGTTCCAGGTCGTAATCCAACTCCTGGCCTGTCAGCACACGCCGATTCACGTAGTGCCGGGCTGCCGCGAACACCTGGCGCAGGCGAGGTGAAAGATGGTGCTCCAGGCTCTGTAACTCCTTCAACAGGTAGCGTGTCTTCTCCGTCGAATGTACGTGAGTGCCAGTCAGCTCGTCCACCGAAAGTTCCGCTCCAACTTGAGCGGCGATGTATTGTCCCAGGTTTGTTCCATTACGCCAACTGAAGGGTACTGAAGGTGTGTTCCCGTGGTCAGAGATAACGTAGAGGTCGTATTCCCGCCGCTGATAGCGGGCACGCATACGATTGATCTGGCGGATGCGTTTGTCCACGCTGCGCAGGACGCGGAAAGCGGCCGGATGGTCCGGTCCCAGTTTGTGGGCGACCTCGTCGTAACTGTTATAGTTGGCATAAACGGCCGGCACGCAGCGGTAAATATCCAACATCACGCCGAAGGTCTGCGCCTCGGTGAAGAAGGCATCGCTGACCGCGTGTAGAAGGGGGGAAAGAACATCGAAGGGGTTGAGGATGCTGGGCTGCACCAGTGCAACCAGACGACGGCCCAACCCGGCTAGGGAACCCATGCTGATCAACCCCAGCAGGCGCAATACGCGGAACGGGTTGAGAAGGAACAGGAGGAGTAACCCTATCCCGCGTGCGTTTTCAAGGAAGTGTTGCGGATGGAGGGCGCTGAGGGTGAAAAGTGCCAGGTCTGCGTCGCCGTCGAATATGCTCACGTAGCAGGAGCCACCTCGCAGGATGCCTGGACGCCCACGACTGACGCGGGCGCGCACGGCCTGGACCTGGTCAGGTCGCCTGGACAGCACAGCCAGCCCTCGCTCCTTTTCGTACCAGCGGAACCCGGGGATGTCGAAGCGATTGCCGAACATGATGCCGGCCTG
>JADHWW010000176.1 GCA_016783285.1 Anaerolineae bacterium | reverse complement strand
GCAAGACCTCTATCCAGATCATCTATGTGGAGATCGAACACCTGCTCCGGGTGGTCTAGACGCCCGGCGTCAACCAGGGATCGCGCAATCTCTAGAACCCTCCTGCGGAACATGTCTGTGAGCAGGCTTATATAGTACTTGGGCGTCTCTCTGTAGCCACCCAGGTCAACCCAGGTAACGTAATCCCGGGCGAACTGTTTAGCCTTGCGTTTGCCTTTCCGTTCCGCTACCTGAAGGAGCGCATCGTAGGCGGCTTCTCGTTCTGCCGTGGCTCTCTCGTAGATGGCCTGCGGATTCTGCTCGGCATCCGTGTTATCCGCCATTGTCCGCAACTGCTCGTAGAACAGGGGCAATCGCTCGTAGAAACGTGGAGCGGCCGGGTCCATCTCCATCGGAGAACGGCATCCATAGGCATTCATGAACGCATCCCACGCCTCAAGGAACTCGGGAGAAAAGGCCCTTGCTTTGAGTTTGGATGCAAATTCCTCCCCCGACGCGCACGCGCTGATTTCCTCAAACCGGGCCAGGTGGTACATTGCCAGGCCCATCTTGATGGTGACGTTGTGCGGCAGCGCGCGCTCAAGGTAAATCAACTGGTCGCGGATCTCGGGGTCGTCGTCCTTGAAGAGTTTCTTTATCCTCGACCTGGCAATGATCGCAGCGACCAACGTGGGCATAAAGACCTGGGTGTACGCGATCATCCTGCGCATCGTTCTCGTGGCAAACTCTCTCGTGGAAAACTCGTCGCGCGTTTCCATTTCCAAAGCCAGGTCCCTGCGCAGTTGTTCTTCCTCTGCGAGATACTTTTGCTTGAACGCCATAGGATCCCTGATCGCTCGCAGCACTTGCCGGCCCAGGCCAAGATTCTGACGGATCATCTTGAATAGCTCGCCACCCTTTTCTTTCCCTGCATCTTGAGGCTGTTCGAGAGCACAACGTATGTCCGCCCCCCAAGCGTACATCTCATCGCATTCACAGCGTCCGGCCCAATACCCTCGCCCATCGTGAATTTGAGCATTTCTGAATTCACGATCTGTAAATAGTCCGTCCCCATCACTGACAGAGGCTCCTGCATGCCCCACTTGACCAGCGTCAGATCCCCATACAAACGCTTGTGCTCCCCGGGTGGCGTGAGCAGTGGCTCCGGCAGCGGAAAGTAGGCCGTGATCGGACGGGCCTGGAGCAGGTACAGCCTGCCCTGAGCCAAGTCGAAGGGCTTCCCATCTGCGAAGGCCCATTCGATATCAATGGGTTTCTGGTAATAGCCCTCCACCTTGACGAGCATATCGGTTAACTCGAGCACCTCCGCATCGGATAGGCACAACTGCGAGCGGGAAGGAGAGGGGTCTTGATAGGTTCCGCTACTTCGAAGCAGGAGGCAAACGAACGGCGCAGCGCGTCTTCCAGCGTTTCCTCCTTGACGCCAAGCACCGTCTCGTACCCTCCGGCGAAGGAAAGCCCTTCGAGATCCTCCTCGGGCGACGACGATCGGACCGCAAGAAGGGGCGTCTTGCCGTTCGCCTTCAGGGATTCCAACGCTTTTGCCACGACTTCCCTGTGCGCGTCGTCCAGTTCGAGACCCCGGCATAGATCTTCGACCGCAATCGTGTTTTGCTTCAGGTCTTCAGGTGAGCTGTTCAGAGCTCGACCCCACTCAGGCGTGTTTTGAATGTACTCAAGCCACGGCTCGAAGAAAGCAACGGTCAGGGCAAATCCGGGCGGGACGGGTAGGCTGTGTTGGGTCATCGTGATCAGAGACATAGCTTTGCCGCCGACCTGTGCCAGTTCGGGTGTTTCACCGGTCGTAAACGGATATACCAACTTCATAATGCGTCCTCCTTACGTCTCACGCTTCACGCAGAATCTCCACAATCCCTTGCCCACCATCCACAGCGATCATCTGCCCGCTGCGGATGCGCCGGGTGGCAACGCCGGTGCCCAGCACGGCGGGGATACCGTACTCGCGGGCGACGATGGAGCCGTGGCTGAGCGGCCCGCCGATGTCCGTCACGATGGCGGAAGCCATGGCGAACAGCGGCGTCCAGGCCGGTGTCGTGATCGCGGCCACCAGCACATCGCCGGGTCTCATCTGGTTGAAATCCTGCGGTCTGTGCATCACGCGCGCCGTGGCCGTCACGGAGCCCGGGCTGCAAGGGGTGCCTCGGATGACGCGGGCCGCAGCGTCGGTCTGGCCACCGAATTGTCCGGGCAGCACTTTCATCAGGAATTTCGGCGGCAGAGGCAGGGACACCGGCGGCGTCACCCGCTTTTCAGCCTGCCATAATGCCTTGCGCTGCCGAACGGCATCGGTCATACTGCTGACCGGCTCTCCGCGGTCGAGCGCGGCAGCGGCTTGCTCGACCTCGTCCTCAACCAGCCAAAAGACGTCGGCGGCCTCTGCAATCCCGCCCGCTTGTACGAGACGGCGCCCCACCTCCAGCAGCATCTGCCGTATCAGGGGATAGCCCAGGCCAATGTCGGCCAGGCCGTCTTCGCGCTGCGGGGCGTACTTTTGCGCCCGGGTGACGAGGTTGCGAAAGAGGCGCAGGCGCAGGCCCCTCAATCGGTTCAGCATCGCCTGGGTTGCCTGTTCACGGCGTTCCGCTGCCGCCCGCTGGCGTGCGTGTGGATCGCTGCCCTCGCCCCGCAGGAACAGCTTGCAGGTCTCTAACACCGGCGTCGGATCGTCGGCCGGTGTGGGGTTGGCAAAGTCGAGATCGTAGATCGTGGCCCCATACTGCTGCAAGTAGGCGCGAAAGCGAGCCTGCCATTCGCGCCAATCACCTTCGTCCACGCCCGGCGGTGTCTGGGCGTCTTCAGGCTTGTACTGAACAAAGTGAACGTATTGAACGGCGATCTGCGCCGCGGGCGTGCGCGACAGGCACGCCGCCAGCCCGGGGCGGGTACGGGCCCACTGGGCCAGGTCGTAGAGCGCCTTTTCGGCCAGGATGGGGGCGCTGTCGAAACCGAGCAGATAGGTGGGGGCAGAAGGATCGTTCTTGCGCTTGATCAGCCGATCATAGACCACGGTGAACAACCCCTCGCTGATCCAGGCGGCCGGAATGACGCCGCCCACGAGCGCCCCGTAATACGCGATCGCCGGCCCCAGAACCTCGGGCACGCTGTGCAGGATCTCGGTGGCCGAGGACTCGCGCCACGGCCTGGCCTGCCACTCTTCCACGGTTGCTTTGTAGCGCGAGCGTGCATCACGCCAGCGTTGCTCCGCTCCCGTGAACATGCGCTTCATAATGCCAACGCTGCCCAGCAGGATCTGCCCGATCTGCTTGGCTGTGAACTCGCCGTTATAGTAGGCGTAGTCGTGGATGGTGATAACCAGTTCCTCCGGCATCAGACCGGGCTTGGCAAAAAAGGCCATCATCAGGCGGTTCATGCTTACGTTGACGATTCGGCGGCCTAGCGTGGCGAACAAGGGTGTCAGCGGGTTGGGCATCAATTCGACAATGTTGACGCGCATGTACTTGGCCCTGCGATTCGGCCCTTTCCACTTGCTCGGTGGCGGCACTTCCGGCAGCGCAGTTTCGCCGAGGGTGGTGATCGGTCGAGACTGCACGATGAAGAACTGTCCTTGCGCCCAACACCACTCGATGTCCTGCGGTGTGTCGTAAAGTGCTTCGATCCGGCGGCCCAGGCGCGCCAACTCGGCCACCTGCGCGTCGTCCAGCACCCGCGCGTTGCGCCTGGACTCGGCGACGGGCTGCTCTGTCGTCCCTTCTGGCGTGGGCACGGTCATCACCGCCTTGTCCGCGACCTCGATCTGCTTGACTTGACCGGTGGCCTTGTCGGCGATGATCGTATCGGGCGACACCAGTCCGCTGACAATCGCCTCCCCCAAGCCCCAGGCGGCGTTGACCATCACCTCCTCGCGGCTGCCGTTCAGCGGGTTGGCGGTGAACATGATGCCCGCCGCTTCTGCCGGAGCCATGATCTGCACCACCACCGCCAGGCTGACGGCGTCCTGGTCAATGTTGTGCCGCGCCCGGTAGCCTATGGCCCGCGCGGTCCACAGCGAAGCCCAGCAGCGTTTGGCCGCGTCTTGCACGGCGGCGGCGCCTCGCACGTTGAGGTAGGTTTCCTGCTGCCCGGCGAAGGAGAGGTCGGGCAGGTCCTCGGCCGTGGCCGAAGAGCGCACGGCGACAGGGAATTGCGAATTGGCGAGGTCAGTGTAAGCAGCCTCAATGGCGGCGGCGACATCGGTGGGAACGCGCCCGGTAGCGAAAATAGCGCGGATTTGGGTAGACGCGGCTTCTAGCGTGGCGGGTTGGTCGGCGTCAACCGATTCCAGCGCGGCCAGGATGCACGGCTGTAAGTCGTTCTCGGCGATAAACTGCCGGTAAGCATCGGTGGTGACGTGAAAGCCGTCGGGGACGGGCAACTCTGCCGCCACCAGCCGGGCCAGCGATGCGCCCTTGCCACCCACAACCGACAGTTTAGCCTGTGAATCGGCCAAAGGTAACGTATATCTGATAGTCACAGTGCACCTCCTCTGGTAACAGAGAGCAATGTTAGGTTCAAGTCCCAAATCCTGGTCAGTATCCCGCGCAGGGCGGCCTGGTCGGCCACGGGGCCGGTGAGCGTGGTGACGCCGCTCTCAAACGTGACCGTCATACCGCTGAACCAGTCCGACCAGTCTTCGTCGAGTCTTCCCTGTACTTGAATCTGGTAAGTCATCAGCCCATTTGGGTCAGGATGTTGTTTCATTGGCATCCTCTCCACTCAGATCGTAGTTACACAGTCAGTATACCACCAAACAGGTACGGTTGAGACCAGACGAAAGTATGGTTGGGGTACAGTTGGCGGAAAAAGAACAGCCCCAGACGCGCTATCCGGGACTGATTGCCTTTGCCTATGATGGTCACACTCAAGCAGTGGGGAGAATATCCAACGACCTGGCTTTGGCCACCGACTGTGTCCGGTTCTTGACGCCCAGTTTGCCATAGATGTTGCTGGTGTGCCATTTGACTGTGGATAGCGAGAGGAAGAGTCGTCGGGCGATTTCCTGGTTGGACAGCCCCTCGGCGATGAGTCGGAGCACCTCCAACTCGCGCTCGCTCAGGGGTTCGACCATATCCGCCTGCGGCTCCTGTGCTGCCGGTTCCAAAGCGGGGAACGCCGCCAGCAGCCGCCCAGCGTACTCCGGCGCGATTCCGCGCGCGGCGGCCCGGTAGAGCAACCGCGCCATCGGCTCGCCTTCGTCCACAAAGACGCGCACGTAGCCCGCCGGCTCGGCGAGGGATAGGGCGCGTTCCAGAGCGGCCAGCGCCTGCGCAATATCGCCCTGCGCGTGGCAGGCCAACGCTTTGAGAATCTGGACTTTGATCACGCGTTCGTTCAGTCCCCATCGTTCCGCTATCGCCAGCAGTGGTTCCAATAGCGCCAGGGCTTCGTCACATCGTTTCTGAGCGATCAACACCCGTACCAGCGTGAGGTATTCAGCAGTACGCCGCCGGTGGCTACGGAAGGAGACACTACTGACCCTCTCTTCCAGTTCGGCCAGGCTGGCATCCACCGTCAGTTCTCGCTCCTCGGCCCAGCGTCTAGCCGCTTCGAGGTTGCCCTGTGCGACCCAGAGGCGCGCCTGGTGCGCGGCCACGAGATCATCGTCCATTTCGGTGGCGTCGAATTGGAGCGCGAGTTGCCATGCCTTGCGGAGCAGTTCCTGAGCGCTGTCCGCGTCCCCTTGTGCTTGCCTGACGTGCGCCAGAGAGATGTAGCCGTCAATGGCCCCGATCTCTCCCCATTTCCCGGTGAATTCGATACCTGCGGTGAGATAGCGCACCGCAGCCTCGAGGTCGTTCCATTCTCGCTCCAGTTCGCCCAACCCCATCAGCGCCTCGCCGGCGATGGGAAGTCGCCGCCCCTGTCCATCAACGGCCAATTCCAGCGCCTGTTGGTACATCGCCGCCGCTTTGTCAAGTTGCCCCTGTCGCTTATGCAGTTCAGCCAGGCTACACATCACCATCACGGCGAGCATCACATTGCCGGCCTCTTGACTCCTCCGGGCGATCTCTTCCAGGGACTGACGGGCGGCCACCATGTCGCCATCCACCATGTGGGAGATGCCCAATAACAAGGTGGCAAAGCCGCGCAGGAACACGTCATCTTCGGGCAACTGCTCCAACGCCCGGCGAGACAGTTCAGCGGCGCGGGGTATCTGACTTTGGAAGAGAGCGACGAGCGCGCGCAAGGCAGCCGCTTTGCCGGGGCTGAGGCCAGCGTCGTCCTCCACGTCCCGTAGCCGCGCTTCGACGGCATCCAGCGGGTGACCGCCGAACAGCAGCGCCCAGGCATGATAGACGCACAATTGGGGCCGGTCGCGCACCAGTTCGTCGGGCAACGCATCTACCCAACGGAGGAGGGTGGCGATCTCGCTGCGCATCAGGGTCGCTTCGGCAGCCTGCTCGATCAGGCCCCCCGCCCGCCCCAGATTCTCCGCACTCAGCGTGTGCTCTATCGCCTGAGCCATCAGGCCATTCTGCTCGAACCACTCGCTGGCCCGGCGGTGCAACGTTGGCACAAGGTCCGGTTGTGTTTGTTGCAAGCGCTGGCGCAGCAGGTCGGCGAAGAGACGGTGGTAGCGATACCAACGCCGCTCGTTGTCCAAGGGGACGACAAAGAGATTATTACGTTCCAGGTACTCCAGCATGACTTGCGAGTCAGCGAATGAGCGAGTCAGCGAGTCAGCGAGAAAGCGAGTCGGCGAGTCAACAAGTCGCTGATTCGCTGATTCGCTGATTCGCAAAACAGCGTCGCACAAGGGGCCGGTCAAGCGATCCAGGATGGCCGTCTGGAGCAAGAAGGTCTGGACGCTATCGGGTTGACGCTGAAGGACTTCTTCAACCAGATAGTCCAGGATGTATCGGTCACTGCCCGTGAAGGCCTGGATGAAACCGGTGACGTCATCCTGCCCCTGCATTGAGACCGCTGCCATTTGCAGCCCCGCAATCCACCCTTCGGTGCGGGAGGCCAGCGCGGCGACGTCATCAGCCGCAAGGCCCAGACCCATCACCTGGTTGAGGAAAGCCGCCGCTTCGTCCGGTGTGAAGCGCAGGTCGGTCAAGCGCAGTTCCGTCAATTGCCCTCGACCGCGCAGCCGGGCCAGCGGCAGGGGCGGGTCGGCGCGGGTGGCGATGACCAGGTGCATATTGCCCGGCAGGTGATTGAGCAGAAAGGTGAGGGCATCGTGGATCGGTTGGGCGGTGATGAGATGGTAGTCATCAAGGATGAGGACATAGAGGTGACCCTCGTGGTCGCCTTGGGGGACAGCCGCGATCTCGTTGATCAGGGTCGTCAGAACCGCTTCAATCGGTGGTAATTGAGGGGCCTGGAACGCGCTCAGTACCCCTTCCCCGATGTGCGCCTCAATCCCTTCTACCTGGCTCAGGGCAAGCGTCCGCAGGGCAGCGACGAAGTAGGCCCAGAAGCGTATTGGGTCATTGTCGCCTTCGTCCAGCGAGACCCAGGCGACGGGTGGGCGCGGGCCAGAAACCAGGTTTTTTCCTAAAAACCTGGTTTCTAAATGGGAGACCCATTCGCTCAGCAGCGTGGTCTTGCCGAAGCCGGCCGGGGCGGAGATGAGGGTGAGATTGCGCTTGTGAAGGAGCCTGGCGTTCAACCGCTCAATCAAGCGCGGGCGCGGCACCACCTCCGGCCGGACGGGAGGGATATAGAGTTTGGTTTTCAGGAGCGGGCTGGACACTGGCGCTATCCTTGCTACAGGATAGCTGGATTATACTGGAGGAGGATTCGTTTTGTCAAACGAAGAGCCCAACCACATCAACGAACTACCGATCCGACCGGCGCACCTTCCAGACCACGACCCCATAGAGCAGCAGGGAGACCCCCAACACGCTGCCCAGATTCACCAGGACTTGGCCCCACGGCACGTTTTCCAGGCAAACGAATCGAATGACCTTTTGCAGACTCTCGAGTTCAATCATCTCAGCCGTCTCCGTTTGTCCAAACTGCACTCAACGCTGGATCACCGGCGACCCGTTGGTCGCCCGTACTCAGTGTACCACAAAAGGGCACAGGGGGTAATCCCCTGCGCCTCTGGGTGCATTTCAATCAGACGGCAGCCAACGCCTGGTCCAGGTCGGCGATCAGGTCGTCGGCGTGCTCCAGGCCGATGGACAGACGGATCATCGCCGGGCTGATGGCTATGGTCGTACCCTGCATCACCTGGTGGGTCAAGTCGTGCGGAATTTCGACCAGTGACTCGACGCCGCCCAGGCTCACCGCTGACGTGACCAGGCGCAGAGCTTGCACGAATTTGCGCGCCGCTTCGTGCCCTCCCTTGACCTCGAACGTGACCATGCCGCTAAAGCCCCGCATCTGCCGGGCGGCCAGGGCGTACTGCGGATGGCTTTCCAGGCCAGGATAGAGGACCTGCGCCACGCGCGGGTGGCCTTCCAGGAAGCGGGCCACGGCGAAGGCGTTGCGCTGGTGGGTCTCCATCCGCACCGCCAACGTCTTGACGCCACGCAACATCAACCAGGCGTCGAACGGCCCCAGGATGCCGCCCGTAATGCGTCGCGCCTCGAACAGCGGCTCGTACAGTTCGTCGTTCACCACCAGCATCCCGGCCACCAGGTCGCTGTGACCGCCCAGGTACTTTGTGCAACTGTGCATCGCAATGTCTGCGCCCAGCGCCAGCGGGTTCTGAAAGTAGGATTAAGGCTACTTCCAATACCGGTCATCACCGGTAAAGGCCCGGATAAACGCGCCGGTATCCTCCACGTCCTTGCCAATGCCGGCGTCAACAGTCTGCAAGACGGCGACGAGGTACATCAGAAAACGGGCGCGGGCCAGAAACCAGGTTTTTTCCGAAAAACCTGGTTTCTAAATCGTGAACCCATTCGCCCAGCAGCGTGGTCCTGCCAAAGCCGGCTGGGGCGGAGATGAGGGTCAGTTTGCGATCCAGACCCGCGTTCAGCCGTTCGATCAGGCGCGGACGTGGTACCAGTTCGGAGCGGGGGGAAGGGATATAGAGTTTGGTGGTTAGGAGTGGGCTGGACACTGGTGCTATCCTCGGCACAGAATAGCTAGATTATACCGGAGGAGGATTCGTTCTGTCAAACAGAAAACCTGCTCTTGATTGATTCAACTTCCTTGGGAAAGTTCTTGACACATCGATTTCCCTATAACCTTCCTGGAGGGCCAGAATTGGCAAGTATTCTCTGACCCAGAATGTTGGGCGCCGCCGCCAGTCCCTGGGGTTTTGCGGCGATTTCGACGCGCAGTACCAGCCCGCCGAGCCAGGGGATCGGCAACCGGCGTTCGTTTAGTCGCTGGATGAACGAATTCAGAGCCACATCACCACGAAAAGGATCAAGTTGAACGATCAGATAGCCAGCGTGCAGGTACAAACGTCCCGGTCGCATGATGTAGCGACGCACCGGAGTAGCCACATGCAGCTCGGCGTACTCCTTGCCCAATGCTGCGCCAAAGTCCTTGATCAGGTTGAAGGTCAGGAACTTGATCCAGGCAACCAGGTGGACGGCCTGTCGGCTATGGGCAGCCTCGGCTGTGGCGATCGTCTTGCGCTTTTGTCCCTGCTCGTTGGGCACGCGGAACATCTGATATGCCTTGGGCAGACTGTGTCCGACCAGGGCGTGGACGTACTCGGCGAAGCCCGTCTCGTGGTGCTGCCGCTGCCGATATTCAGCATCGATTGTCTCCACCCGAGGCCGGTGACCTGGTGCGTTCTCGAAGAAGAGCACCCGCCAGCGTTGCTTGGTGTCAGGAGTGTCGTCCCGGATGACGACCGAGGGCAAGGGGTACTGACAATCGGTGATGCGCGTGGTGGAGCAGGCAATCTTGAGGTTGGGATTGTCGTCACCCTCCGGCTGATAGGGACGAAAGCGGCTTTCAGGAATGGCTTCCCACTGACGCACGTTGAGTTGGGTAGCCCGCGCCATGGCGACGAAACTCACTTCGGGGTCGGCCATCAATTCTTGGAACAGAGAATCCTTGTAACCACCACGGTCAAAGATCAGACGCACGCGGTCGGCATCCTGCACCTTGGCCTGATGGCGCAAGAGGCGGACTTCGGCCAACAAGTCCGGCAAGACCTGGCTGAGGGATTCGCGGGCTTTTCGGACCAGCAAACCCACGAAGCGTC
>JADHWW010000112.1 GCA_016783285.1 Anaerolineae bacterium | reverse complement strand
TAGCCGCGAAGAAGGCGTAGTCAAAGCCCTTGACCGTATCTGTAGTGTATGTGACCGGAGTGCCATTCACCTGGATGGATTGTAAGTTGGCGCCTGTAACCTGGGACGGGATCATCAAAGTCAGATGTTCGCCCCCAGTCGGCATGCCAAAGTCGAATGTCAGCCTTGTGCCATTCCAGTTGATGTTGGTAAAGTGTGCCCCGTCGCGAGCCTGCAAAAAATCCAGCAGTATCTCAGCGCTCCAAATAGGCACACCACGACTATTGGCGTAGTCCATTATGTTGCCAGCGTACCCCTGACATGAACCGTAGCTGGGTGGGTGGAAATTGGCGGTAATGAAGGCATAGGCCTCTTGGTCAATGCTTCGGTCGATCAGGGTCTGGAACGCATTGCTGATGCCTGCGTGCCACGTCTCATCAGGAAGTTGGGTATTCGCCTGATAGATGTCGAGCACCTCTCCGTTCTCGTCGGAGAACTTCATCGGCAAACCGCTGCCGGCAAAGTGACCCGGCCCGCTGAGCCATGAACCCCAGTGGTAGTAGTTGGCGTCAAGCTGGATGCCATAGGCCTCCTCGATCTCGGCTTGTTCGGACCAGCCGACCCAGACGATCCAGTGGTTGCGGACTGTCCGCGGTGCGATACCGTAGGCATTGATGTGGTTCTGGGTCATGACGTCGTAGACATTCCACATACCAGCCCATGTGGGGCTGCCGGCCTCGGCCGTGTCATTGTAGTGCACAGCGACCTCGTGGCCGTCAGCCACCCAGCCAGCGACGCTGCCGGCGTGGAATCGGTGCCCAACAGGTAGGCGGTGTAGTAGCCGCCGTAAGAGCGCACGTGCTGCATCGGGACGTCCACACAGGCCGTGCCGCAGCCCTCGGAGTCACCAGTCATGATGAGCATGCCCTTGCTTAGATCAGGGAAGTACCACAGACGGGGCAGTGGACGTTGGTCGGCGTTGAGACGTTCGATGGCGTGGGACAACACGCGCATCTGCTCGTCGGCTTGGGGGATGTGGATCTTGGAGTTGTCAATCCAGTTGGGTTCGCCGCCTTGGCCAACGAACATGTCAGAGGCACGGATGCCGTATACGCCATCCCTTTCCTGGCCGGCCCAGGCGGGATTGCCCTGGCGCGTGAGTACGATGCTCTTGGCCAGATCGTAGGTAAAGGCCACCACGGGCCTAACGCCTGCCCCTGATTATTGCATAGGTAGAGGTAACAAGCGGGTATACAAAATGGTAGGGATATCCTTAAAATGGGTTTTTAGTACCCCTCTCCCATTGTGGTGTTCCCTGTTTTCTGATAGAATGGAGGCATCATTCGCCGCCTCTTCCAGGGCGGCGCGTACCGCCGTGAGCACCCGGTGGTGGGTGGGTTATGCTCAAAGTCCCCGTCTCGGGGACGGCGCACGCAAGGCGCTGCTTGATATTCGAAATCCCCGCGGGCAGTGGAGTTGTTGTTTTGGGGCGGAGGCGATATAATAACGCCAGGAGTCTTCCCAGGAAGAAGTAATGGACGCTAGAATTCTGATTGTTGACGACAGCCTTGCCCTCGTCAGGACCTTGACAGACATCCTCTCCTCCCAGGGCTATCAGATCGAGTCGTGCGGCGATGGGAGAAGCGGCTGGAATCGCCTCGTGGCAGGTGCGGAGCGCAGGGCCCCTATGCCGGACTTGTTGTTGCTTGACCTGATGATGCCCGGCATTGACGGCCTGACGCTCCTGCGCCGCCTGCGAGCCGACGAGCGCTTCGCACGCCTGCCCGTTGTCTTCCTCACCGTGCAGGACGATTCCGACACCCGGCTGAAGGCGCTAGAGGCGGGAGCGAACGACTATCTCCCCAAGCCAGTTCATACCGTTGAGTTGCTGGCCCGCGTGAAGACGCTTCTGGGCTGGAGACTGGCCGAGCGTCTCCAGCAGCGGAGGATGGAGCGTCTGATCGAGGCCGGGAGGGTCCTCCTATCCACGCTCAACCTGGACAGCGTGCTGCAGCGTGTTATGCAGATCGTTATGGTCGAGATGGATGCAGAGGGGGCATCCATCTGGCTGCGAGGTCAGGACGAGAGTCTCGCATGCCGGGCGGCTTCCGGGAGTGGTACGGAGCGTCTGGTGGGGATACGGATGGAATCCGGACAGGGCATCGTCGGTTGGGCGCTTCAACATAGGCAATCGGCCCTTGTGCCCGACGCGTATGCCGACTCCCGCTTCTACCGCGAGGTGGGTGAGCAGATCGGGTTCCACACCCGTGACCTCGTCGCTGTACCGCTTCTCGTGAGGGAAATCGCCGTTGGCGTCCTGGAGGTGGTCAATAAAAAGCAGGAGCCGTTTTCGCCTGCCGATCTCGTGTGGCTGGAGGTGTTGGCTCCCCTCGCCGCTGCCGCCATCGCGAGCGCACGGCTTTTCCAGGCACTACGGCAACGTACCGTCCAACTGCAAGCGCGTAATGAGGAACTGGACGCCTTTGCCCACACCGTGGCCCATGACCTCAAGGCTCCCCTGTCCAGCGTCGTCGGCTTTGCGGGGGTTTTGGAGCAGGATTATGCGAAGATACCAGACGAGGAGTTGCGCCGCTACCTGCACCTGATAGTGCGGAACGGGCACAAGATGGGCCGCATCATTGACGGGTTGTTGCTGCTGGCCGGAGTGCGGAAGATGGAAGTGAAGATGAGGCCGCTGGACATGGCGAGCATCGTGGCCGAGGCGATGCAGCGATTGGCCGGTATGATCGAGGAGAGCCAGGCCGAGGTCATCTTGCCCGATACCTGGCCGGTAGCGCTGGGCTACGGTCTGTGGGTCGAAGAGGTGTGGGTCAACTATCTCAGCAACGGGCTCAAGTATGGCGGGCGACCGCCGCGCGTGGAGTTGGGCGCGACGGCGCAATCGGACGGTATGGTGCGTTTTTGGGTACGCGACAACGGCCCTGGCCTGACGCCAGAGGCTCAGGCCCGGTTATTCATTCCGTTCACGCGGCTCGACCAGGTTCGCGCGGAAGGGCACGGGCTGGGGCTGTCCATCGTGCGGCGCATTGTGGAAAAACTCGGCGGGCGGGTGGGAGTGGAGAGCGAGGTGGGGCGGGGGAGTGTCTTTTCCTTTACCTTAAGGGTGCGACCAGCGACCGGCGACCGGCATCCGGCAGAGGCGAGAATTTGAACCGCTGAACCACTGAAGCACTGATGATAGTGAGGGCACTGAGGGGTTGAGCAGGGGCGATAGGCGCTGGAAATCAAGCGACTCGCGAATTGACGGCTCTTTCAGTGGTTTCATTCCTTCAGTGTTTCAGTGATTCTGCACCGTGGTCGAGAGTGCGGAGTTGTTAATGGACAAGACCTTAGTGGAAATGACCTTCCCGATGAGTAGAGGGTTGCTACCCGAACGTTAGATACCCCAGGAGCAATTACTCAGGGTGAGAGTCGTCATAAGCGATACAAGAGCAGGATTGGCAGAATTTTCGGATTTGTCTGTATCCGTTGAGGCGGTGCTCTCTCGCTAGAGTGTTGCTGGTCTTGGCCGGGCAACGAATTGCCCGGTTGAGACATAGAATGTGCTAACACGAGGAAGACCACCTCGGATTTGGTGGCGTATTTATGCAATGGCGCAAAACTCACCCTGTCACCCTGAGCGAAGCGAAGGGTCTCGACCACAGTATTTAAGGAGATTCTTCGCTACGCTCAGAATGACGGTCAACCGTCAGGGCGACTTCTGCGGTACTGCGTATTTATCCTTCTAATTCTGTGAATCCTGCTCTGTATGGTGGGCTGCTGCGGGGAACCTCCGCCGGCTGATTGTCCCTTGGGGGCAAGTTGCCAGCAACGGGAAATCGCGTACAATATGAACGACCAGCAACCCGCGTCCGGCAGAGGCAAAAAATGGGTAACCCCAAAGCGGGCGGCGTTGCTGAGTCGAGAATGAGATGAGTGGTCGCAATAGCGTCATTGTTTCCCTTCTGCGCCGGCTTGATGAAAGGAGGGTCGTCCTTCCCATCAGGGGCGGGCTGTCCGTTTCCTGGCTCGAGCTCCAGGTGCTCCTTTTTTTCATCGGCTGCCTGGCTTGCTCCTGCTGCTCTATCTCATCGTATCTCTGGGGCAGCGTGGGTCCTCGCCAGGCCGGGCCCGCGCCCACCCATACCTCCGGGCCAAGGCGGACGGTCACGCGTACTTCTGCTGCCGTTGGTACTGACGCTCACACGCCCACACCGACGCCCGTCAGTACCCCGCGCCCCACTGAGACGCCCGCGCCGGCCGTTCCCACACAACCGCCCGCGCCAACTCCAACTACACAGTCGCCCGTACCTACACCGACGGCGGTGCCATCACCGGCCTCGACTCCGACGGAACCACCAACTCCAACCCACACACCGCAGCCAGCGTCGGCGACGCCAACGTTGACTCCGTCACCGACCCCGACGGACACACCGACTCCGACCGGCACTCTCCAGGCGACGTCAACGCCGACGGACACGCTAGCTCCAACCACCACCCCCTCGCCGACGCCAGCCCCATCCCTGTATATTGAGCGCGTGGAGTACGACCCCTCAGAGGACACTTTGGACGAATACGTTCTGATTAAGAACCAGGGGCCTGGCAGTCAGGACATGACCAATTGGGTACTTACCGATGACGATGATCACTTCTATCGTTTCCCTGATGACTTCATCCTGCCTGCTGAGGCCAGTGTCCGCGTGTGGACCAAGACCGACGCGGGTGCAGAGGCCGACACGGATACGGAGTTCCACCTCTACTGGGGGCGCAGCGACCCGGTCTGGGGCAACCAGAGCGACACGACTTACCTGTGGGACAACGATTGGAATGAGATCGACTCCTGGAGTTGGCCCTGAGCCGGCTGAAGGTGAGGAGCGCAGCCCCGAGCGCCCAGTATCCAGCATCAAGTATCCAATATCCAGTACCCAGCATCAAGCACAGGAGGTCACGATGAAACGAACGGTATGGTCAATTGTTGCTGGTGCTGGCGGGTTACTTGACCCCGCGCCCGCTCACCAACTGCCGGACACCGCGAAAGGTCAGATACAAGCCAAACAGTATCACCCCACAGCAGACGTAGTAGGTTCCACCCTGCTCGGCGGCGTCACTGTAACTGGCAATGGTCAGTGCCAGAGAAATGGCTGTGATGATGAGGCCGACGATGAGGTAGACTAGACCGGACTTGCGAGCGGAGGAGGCCTGCTTCCGCGTGACCCCGCCGACCATATCTCTGGCAATGGCCGGTTCGTAGCCGCGCTGGATCAGTTCCTGCACGATGGCCTCTCGGGACACACCCTCTTTCACCCGCCCGGCGATGTAGTCTCGGGCTGCGTCATCCGGGTGGCGTCCTTCGATTGCTGGCCTGCGAGGCTCGTCCATTTCTACCTCCCTTAAGCGCGCTTTAGTTGTTTGAGCCACCGCTTTGCCTGTCGCACTCTGGCACGGTCGCTCGACGCCTTCGCGTAGTTCTCCAGGTCGGTTCGGGCCTGCATGCTGTTGCCCAGTTGCATGTGCGCCTGACCGCGGAAGAACTGCGCATCCAGGAAGTACGGATTCTCGAAGCCGGTCACCCCGACCACCCAGTCCAGGTCGGCGAGGGCGTGGTCGTACATCCTGGCCTGCAAGTACAATTGCCCGCGCTCGAAGTAGCCCTTGAGACTGTCCGGCGAGCGCGGCTCCTGCTCGTCAATGCTCCGACTGACGACCGCGATGGCCTGATCCGGTGGGACGGGCAGTTGCTTGCCGTGGCGCAGCACAAAGGATACGATCCGCTCCAGGTTGTGCTGCCGGAACCGTTCGAAGTAGGGCCGGCTGCGGAAGGCCAGGCGGACGCTCTCGCTGCGCTCATCAATGCGCTTGATGTGCACCGCCCGGTGGGCCGAGCGGACAATCGCCAACACCGGCGCGGCGATGAGCAGGGTTGGTACACCCAACATCATGCCTAGCGCGCCCACCACGCCGGCCGTCTCATCCTCGAGCTGGCCGGCAAGCGTGGGGAAGCCACACAGGAACAACAGACCCAGCAGCGCCGCAGCCCAGGTAACCCACAGGAGGATGCGGTCTTGTCGGTGGCAGTTCTCGCAGTAGGGAATCTCGAAACGCGAGGAGCCACCTTTTTTTGCACCAGCGATGGCTGCTCCAATGAGGCCGAACCAGAGGAACCAATTCTGTGACGAGGGTTTCTGGCGCTGGATGCGCATTGTCTTTGCGGCTGGGGCAGTACAGCGAGCGCAGGTTTGGGGAAACTCTACGTCCCAGGGTACTTCAATCGTTGAGCGAGCCATTTGGACACCTCCTTAACCTTGGGCTGTTCCGCTGTTACAAATAGATTATAGCACAAATCCTCAGCAGAGACAAAAACGGCGCCCCTTCTAGGCCGATTCGGCCAGCACCGCCTGGCGGAAGATCGCCAGCCCTTCATCCATTTGCTCGCGGGTGATGGTCAGCGGGGGGATGAGGCGGATCGTCTGGGTCCAGTGGCCGCAGGGGTAGAGCAACAGCCCGCCTTCGAGCGCACGTTCGAGGACGCGGCGGACGACCTTGGGGTTGGGCTCTTTGTCGGTGCCGGGCTTGATGAACTCAATGGCAGTCATCATTCCTACGCCTCGCGCGTCCCCGACGATGGGCGATTCCGCCTGCAACTCGCGCAGTGCCTCCAGCATAAGGCCGCCCTGCACGCGGGCGGCCTCCAGTAGGTTCTCCTCGCGGATCACGTCCAACGTCGCCAGGGCCGCAGCGCAGGAGATGGGGCTGCCACCGCAGGTGGTGCCGTGCGACGCCGCTCCCCACTGGCCCATAATCTCCCGGCGTGCCGCCGTCGCGCCCAGCGGGAAGCCGTTGGCGATGCCCTTGGCCAGGCAGAGCACGTCCGGCTCCACGCCGAACGCCTGGGCCGCGAACCACTCGCCGGTGCGACCGAAGCCGGTCTGCACCTCGTCGAAGATGAGTAGAATACCGTGCCGGTCGCATATCTCGCGCAGCGCGACCAGCCAACTGCGCGGCGGCACCACGTAGCCTCCCTCCCCCTGGATCGGCTCGACCAGCAAGGCGGCCACGTCCTCGGGCGCGATGACGTACTCGAACAGTCGCTCGATGTCCTCCAGCGCTTCCCGCGCGCACGTCTCCGCGTCGGGGGCAGATGAGCGATAGGGGTAGGGAAAACGGGCGAAGTACACGTCGGGCAGGAACGGCCCGTGCCCGGTACGATACTGCGCCTTGGAGGTGGTGACTGTCGTAGTCCCCAGCGTGCGCCCGTGGAACCCGCCCAGAGATGGATGTTTTTTCACGGTTTGGTCCTCCAATCCGTCTCCAGTCGAAGTAAGATGGCTTTCACTACGATAGTGTACCCAAGATGGGAAGCGTGTCAACTGTGACTTGACGGAGGAGTGTATAAGGTTTATAATGGTTGCAAACCCTTTGGATTCTTCTGAGAGGGCCCTGCTATGGAGCGAAACATCGGCGCGACTGATCTGCGACAAAGCCTGACCGACGTCCTGCAGGCGGTGCGAGAGCGGCGTGAGACCTACGTCGTCGAGACCTTTGGACGGCCCCAGGCGGCCATCGTCAATCTGGATGAGTATCGGCAATTCCAGCGTTTCCGACAAGAGCGGGACGCGTTCTTCGAGTGGCTGGAATCTACCGCAGCCCGCAACGCCGAGCGCAACGTGGGACTGAGTGATGAGGAAGTACTGGCGATCATCGAGCAGGCTCGCGAAGAGATCGCCTCCACTGCGAGATAAGCCATGCTGCGCGTGGTCATTGACACCAGTTCATTGGTCAGTTACGTGCTGACTCAGGGCGAACTGATGAGCCGGATCGTGGCGCACTGGCGTGCCAGCACCTTCACGCTGCTCTCCTCCCCCGCCACGCGGGCTGAACTGGCCGGTGTGCTGGGCCGGCCGGCCATCCGCCGGTTAGCTGTGGCTCCGCTGAACGAGTTGGTGCGGGGGCTGGAGCGTTTCTCGGAGCACGTGCCGGGGGTTCTGGACCTCACCGGCGTTTGCCGGGACCCCAAGGACGACAAATTCCTGGCCTGCGCGGTCGAGGGAGGGGCCCACTACCTGGTGAGCAGCGACCGGGACTTGCTGGTTTTGCGATGCTATCGGGACGTGGCCATCGTCAATCCAGGTCAGTTCCTGCTGGCGCTGGAGTTGTACCCAATGGAGGCGGAAGCGTTAGCGGCCCGCTTTGGCCGCGACGTACTGGTGGAGGTGCAGGCCACCGTGCCGCTGGAGCCGGAGACAGCGATGCGGGTGAGGGAGGCGGTGGCGATGCAGAGTGGTGAAGAGGAGACGTAATGGACATTCTAGAGCGAACTCTCTGGGGAAACACACTGGCGACCTGGCTTCTGGCTCTGGCGGTTGCCGTGCTTGCTTTTCTGGTCTTGGGCGCTCTGAAGCGCATTTTGTCCCGTGGGATGCTCGCCTGGGTCAAAAAGACCGAGACGGACCTGGACGATCTCGTCGTTAACTTGTTCGGCCGGACCTGGTACCTGTTCCTGGTTGCGGTTTCGATAGCCGCTGGCTCCCTTGTCCTCACGTTACCCGCGGTCGAATCCGGGATCCACACCGTTCTGGTGATTCTGTTCTGGGTGCAGGCTGCGCTGTGGGGCAGCGGTGTGATTGATTACCTGGTTTCTCGGCCGGCGAAGGAGCAGGCCGAGGAGGATCGCTCTGCCGCCACGACGGTGAACATGTTGGGCTACGTCGGGAAGGGGATTCTCTGGACGGTGGCCGTGCTCCTGGCATTGGACAACATCCCCGGCGTCGAGGTGACCGCGCTGATCGCCAGCCTGGGGGTCGGCGGCATTGCCGTCGCACTCGCTGTGCAGAACATCCTGGGCGATCTGTTCGCATCCCTTTCCATTGTCCTGGACAAGCCCTTTGTCATCGGGGATTCCATCACCGTGGGGGAGTACGTGGGCACGGTGGAGCACATCGGCCTCAAGAGCACGCGCGTCCGTAGTCTTACCGGAGAGCAACTCGTCTTCTCCAATTCCGACCTGCTGAGCAGCCGCATCCGCAACTATGGGCGCATGGACGAGCGCCGTGCGCTGTTCACGCTTGGCGTGACCTGCCAGACACCCTACGACAAACTGGTCGAGATCCCCGGGATTGTGCAGGAGATCATCGAGGCCCAGCCCCAGACGCGCTTCGGCCGGGCGCACTTTAAGGCGTATGGGGATTTCTCTCTGGACTTCGAGATCGTCTACTATATGGTGACGTCTGACTACAGCGTCTTCATGGATGTCCAGCAGGCGATCAACCTGGAGATTTTCAGGCGCTTTGCAGAGGAGGGGATCGAACTCGCCTATCCCACGCAGACCGTCTTCGTGACGAAATAGCACCGTCGCGATAGAAGAAAGTAGGGGCGAGTCTCAGACTCGCCCCTACTCAGACTCGCCCCTACTAATCAATGACCTCTTTTGGGTCATAGAACTTGTAGGCTTCGCCGAAGAAGCCCCGCAGCGGTGCTGATGCAGGACATCTCTCCCGGCCGTCGAGCAACTGCTCGCCAAATTCGATGCTGATAGTGGACTCCATGTCCGGGCAGTTCGGATCGTACAGATAGATCGTGGTGCGTGTCTCATCCGTCTCGTCATAACCGATCGCCAGAACCTGGTGGTTGTCGTAGACGTTCTTCGTGTCGCGCACCAGCCCAATCGGAACCGGTTCACCGGCGTCCACGCGCGCTTTCAGCGTTTTCCATTCCTCTTTCGACCAGGCCAGAAGCCGGGCAGTTCCTCCCCGGAAGGGCCAGGACTGGCGGAGGTTGTTCAAGGCGATCAGCCAGGCCAGGAACCTGGCCCCATCGCTGACCAGGCTGTCCAACTGGCGCTTCCAGATGTAGCTACGCAGGTGGGTCCCGGGAGCGGGTCGATCGTTGGGATGCTGCCCCCTGGGAACAGGGAGGCCGGCCTTGTAGAAGTCGAGCGCGGCAAAACACATCCCCCCACACAGGCCATATCCTGGGGCGAGATGGCTTTCCATCTCTTCGCGCAGGGCGCGGATGCCGAGGGGGACGAGGATCGCACCGGCTGGCCCGAACGTGGCTGCCCCGAGGATGGCGCCCCAGGTGAGATAGGCGGCGACGCGGTCGTGCAAACGCTGCCGCTCCTCTTCGTCGAACTTCCAACTGTTCACGAATGCAAAACCGTGTGTCTGAGGGTTAAACGCTGTCCGAGGCATGGCTCCCTCCTTTCCCTATGGTAGAAACTACCCCTGCTCCGCCAACTCCCGGATCAACTCCCGATAGGCCCGATAGTTCTCGTAGGGCACATACCTGCGCACGCGCCCGTCCACCGTCGGCACGTAGCCGCCCTGCTCCAGGAGCGGCGGCACGACCCGCATCACCTCCGCTTCGACCACTGGCCGGTCGGCCTCCAGCACCCGCATGTCAATCCCGCCGATGAGCCGCAGGTCGCGCCCGTACTCCCGCCGCAAAGCCACGTAGTCCAGACCCGCCGGCCCGATGTTGCCGACCCACAGTGTGTTGATCCCCGCCTCCAGCGCGACCGGAATCAACTCTTGCACGCGGCCGTGGCTGCCGAAGATGCGCACCTCCACACCGTGGGCGTCCAGCAGGTCGCACAGTCGCCGGTAGAGCGGCTGCATGAAGCGGCGGAAAACGTCGGGGCCAACAACCGGCGCGGTGTTGGAGGCGATGGGCTCATCGAAGAGGGCATAGTCAAACTGCACTGCCTCCAGCGCGGGGGTGAGCACCTCGACCAGGAAGTTGGCCAGGAAAGCGATCATCTCGGCCAACATATCCGGCGCGTCGCAGGTCATGTACAGCACGTCGGTGAGACTCTCCCAATCCCCCACCATCAGCGAGAGGAAGAAGCCCCGACAGACCCGGATGCCCAGGGGGTGGTCACGCTCCGCCCAGCGGCGGACGTGGCGGGGCCAGTCGCGCGGGTAGCGGCGCGGTCGCGTGGAGTCGTGCGTCCGCTTCCAGCGTTCGACGTCGGCCCGCGTCTGGAGATGGCCGGTGAAGTCCGGGTGTGGATAGAGGTCGAGCGGGACCTCCTCCCGCACGCCGAAGACCTCCCAGCGGTCGAGATTGAACATCTCGGCCACCGTCCGGTCACGGGGGAAACCTTCCTGATACCAGCGGGCCAGCGTCTCTTCGCGGATGGTCTGGTCGAAGTACGGCACACGGTTGGGCGTGCCGTAACGCATCGTCTCCAGAAAACGCTGCCGGGCATCCATCGCACCTGTCTGCTCCCCGCTCAAGATCCCCATAGTGTGAACTCCCAGGCGCACCAGTACTCCTCCGGGTGGGGGTCAGGCGGGCACGCGATGCAGCGGGTACGAAAGCGGGGGTTAATCGTGCGGGCGAAATTGCCATACTCCACCAGACCTACCGGCTTGCAGGGGAAGTCCGGCAGCCCCTTGCGCTTGCGCGCAGTTTGCACGCGGCACTCGTTCATACGGAAGATGATGGTGCGCTCGTCCACGTCGAGTGTCTCCTGCACGTTGAGGTAGGCGTAGAGACGGTACTCCAGCGCCTGCTTCAGCGCGGGGATGCCGCCGCCGGGCTCAATCCCCAGGCGGCGCATGATGCGTCTGGCCTCAATGACGGTGAACCGTTCCCATGCCCGCCGGTCCACTTCGATAGCGGTTTCTATGCCGAACTTCTCCTCGGCCGCCAGGAACCACAGACCGTCGTGAGCCAGCCAGTTCTTGGCCGCATCCTCCAAAAAGCCTATCAATTCCTCTTTTGAGTACTGCACGAGTCGCTCTCGGTGGTCCAAGCCCTTCCTCCTCGCATTCTTGCTAGCACAAAAAAATCAACTGCCAACCACTCGCCGCCGAATTCTACCCCATCCCGCCCGGCCATGCAAATGGAGCAGTCTGCCAGGTCTGGCTGCCATCGGCGGTATGTGAGAGGGTCAACTGTCCACCGCCTCAATGTGCCAGTCGCCAATGAATGGAGGATTGAATCACTGAGGACGCTGAAGATCCACTGAAACCACTGAGGGGACTATCTTGCCTGTCCCGAGATTGTCCTGAGCCCGGTCGAAGGGCGAAGCCGAGGGAAGCGAAGTCGAAGGGCGGTCGTTCAGTGGCTCGGCAATACGGGCGGCCGGCGCAGCACCCAGAATCAAGGCCAATGCTAACAACAGGATGAGCACACGAAAAGGGCGCCAGTCACGATTTGGGAGGCCTGGTGACTGGCGTTCGTGGTGCTGACCCACTTGCAGGCATGGGAGGTGGTGACGTTCCGCCGGCGGGTGCAAGGGGGTTAAGCAGCAAAATGTGGTGGTTCAGGCAACATCGCTTTGTAGCCGTTCAACCAACCACAGGTTGACCAACGTTTCCGGTACAATACCACGCGCACGGGCCTGGGCCTCAACCCCCGCATAGACCTCCGGGGCGAGTGTTACACGCCGTCTACGTTTGGCTCTGACTTCAAACCGAACTTCGTGGGTCTGATCCCAGTAGTCGGCCAGGCTATGCGTATCCCAAAAGTCAGCGATCTCCTCCATTGTACGTGCCTTTGAGATGCTGGTGAGTTGTGTGCCATCACTTTCGTTCATACTGTCTCCGCTCCTTCTTATCCATATCTCGCGCACTCAAGATAAGAGATGTGTTGCCCGGTTTGTGAATGAAAAACACAATCAAGTACCGGCCTGCATCAGTCTGCCCGCTGGCTGAGTACACATCTTCGCCTGGGCGGTACCCTGACTCAACAAAGCGATACCGCGGACGATTGAAAAACACTCCTTCAACCTCATCTTGTGTAACGTCGTGCTTGGCGGCCAGTTTTTCAAGTACGTCGGGCAGCCATACAAAATCATCAATGTACATAAACGGGCTCCGTTCACGAGTTCGATTGCTCAAGATATAGTATAACACAACAGCGGGAGGGAGGCAAAATCCGCAGTACCGCAAAAGTCGCCCTGACGGTTGACCGTCATTCTGAGCGTAGCGAAGAATCTCCTTTGTCTCTTGCCATTTCAGCGATTTTGTCCAGCAGATTGCACCGTAGAATAGGCAGATTTGTAGCAAAAGTGCGTTGCACCTGAGTAGTAACTGTTTATCCTTTAATTCTGTTAATCCTGCTCTGTATAGGGGAGATGCTTGTCGCGCACGTTTTCGGAACGGCTCTTATCAGGAGAGGTTCTGCAGGTGGCAGGTGTCGTTCAGGAGACCGATGATGAAGGCGCCATCCTCCTTGACGTCGAAGACGTTCACCGCGCAAGTCCCCTGCCGCAGCCGCCAGAAATGCTCGTTACCCAGCCCCAGCACGGCGCAGAGCAGCACGCGGTTGACGACGGTGTGGGAGACCAACGCGACCGTCTGACCCACGTGGCGGGCGACCACCTCGTCCAGGCCAGCCAGGACCCGCTTCCGCACATCGTTGAGTCCCTCCCCGCCGGGGAAGTGCACCGTGTGGGGCACCTCCAGCCAGGCCCGGTAGAGCGTAGGGTAGCGCTGCTTCACCTCGTCGACCGAGAGCCCCTGCAACTCGCCGAAATCAATGTCCATCAGCCCCTCCAGCGGGTGGGCGTCCAGCCCTTGGGCGCGGGCGATGGGTTCGGCGGTCTGCATAGCGCGGCGCATCGGGCTGGCGTAGGTCGCGACGACCGGCCAGCGGGCGGCCAGGTAGCGCCCGGTCGCCTGCGCCTGCTGCAGTCCAAGCTCGTCCAACTCCACATCGGCCCGGCCCCGGAAGCGTGCCTCCCGGTTCCAGACCGTCTGACCGTGGCGAACCAGTACGATACGTGTCATTTACTACTTTTTCTCCTCCCAGGGCAACCGTGAGGGTTGTTCCTGCGTGCGCTGACGTGCCGCCAGAGATGCCGCCAGGCGGCGAAGTGCGCCAGGATAAAACCATCGAAGTCCCGCACGCTACGCACCAGCCGCACCGGCCCGCGTCTGTCGGGGTCTACCATCAGCCGGCCGGTGCGCAGGTCGTCGCGGGTCGAGGTGACGTGCACCCGCTCGTATTCGAACAGTTCCGGGTGGCTGAGCGGGAGCACGGCGACCGAATCCCACATCGCGAAACCCCCGTCCCGGAACCAGAGCCGCATCAATGCAAACCAGAAGCGGGTCTTGCGGGCGATGAGGCGCGAGATGGGGTCGCGCAATGCCTGGAGCGCGGCGAACTGCGGGCTGCGGAAGATAGCAGTCAGGCCGGCCTGACCTGTGGCGATGGTTACGGGACAGTCGGCGTGAATGGCCAGATAGGCCGCCTCCGGGTCGAGCGAGAAATTGAGTTCCGCTACCCGGCGTCCATTCCAGACCAGAGGCCCGGTTATGCCGCCCATCAGGTGGAGGCCGCGCAGTTTCTTGAAGAAATCTGGATCGAGTGCAGCGGCGTGCTTGAGGTTGGTCATACTGCCGGTAGCGATGAGGACGATTTCGCCGGGCTGCGTGCTGACGATTTCCCTCAGGCGCCGGGCAGCGCGGTTTGTCTCCGGCTCCTCGTCGGGGCCGGCCGCGCCGGGCAGCGTGGCGACGTCGTCGTACCCCAGGCGGTCCAGCAGGCGGCGGGTCGTGCGAGTGGTCATCCTCGTCGGGCCGTTGCCGTAGGTGGTCGTGACGCAGAGCAGGTTGACACGGGTCTCGCCCAGAAGATAAAGCAATGCCAACCCGGCGTCCACGTCTCGGAAGGGGTGGCCCATCGCCAGGTCACAGTCGTAGATGACGGAGACACACTCGGAGCGAGGGACTTTTCGCAGGCGGGTCACCTGCGGTGGCTCAGCGCGTCCGACGGCGTAAGCCGCGCTCAGGAAAACGACGACGAATGTCAGGACAGCCGCGACAAACCCCGCGACTAGCCAGTATAACACGCCCAACGTTGCCGTCAGCGCGATGCCGGCTGCGATGAGCGCGATAGCGATCCAGAAGAATGGACTGCGAAGCAACGGTACACTCGCTACATCTCGAATAGGTCGTCCACGGCGATCTCAAAGCCAGTAAGAACTTGTGAGCGGGCCGCCTCTCCGCTGCGGAACTCTTCCAGCAGGGTGTATCTTCCTCCTTCCAGCACCCGTACCTCGATCGTACGGGCGCGGTAATCCACAATCCAGTATTCCGGCACGCGGGCCTGCTGATAAGCCAGCAGTTTCTCCCGCCGGTCGTAGAGCCAATTGGACGGTGAGAGGACTTCCACCACCAGGTCGGGTGCGCCTTCCACGTAATCCTCGCCCATGATGTCACGGCGGTCGGCGCGGACGAAGACGATGTCTGGCTGCACCGGCACCGGCTGGCCCGGCAGCCGCACGCCGACAGGAGAGACCAGGACGATACCCATACCGGCTTGTCTGGCGAAATCGTACATCCGGGTGGTCAGCTTCGTAACTGCGTTCTGATGACCTATGGTCGGTGGTGGTGTCATGTGCAATTCTCCGTTCAGTACCTCGTAGCGGAAGCCATCATCGGGCAGGCGCAGCCAGTCCTCGTATGTCCACTCGCCCTGTTCAGGCGGCCATGCTTGCTTGACCAGTGGCGGTGCTGTAGCAGGGGCAACAATCTCAACTGTAGGCGTAATCGTGCTCTCAGATGCCATCGTGTTCCTCCTCGCGCCGTGCGCGCGGCTATTGTACCATGTTCGCGCAGGGATGCAATCAATTTCAGCCCTGCTCACAATACCGCCGTCGCGCGATGGGCTGGGATGCTGCTTGTTTCTTGCACAACGCTCAGAACGTCCGCCCGTAGACCGCGGTCAGTTCCAGGAGCCGCGCTGCGACCTCGTCGGCCAGCGCGCCGGGCAAGAGACGCCAGCACCAGTTGGGCGGGCCGGCAGTGCCGGGTGTGTTCATCCGCGCTTCGTGCCCCAGGCTCAGCAAGTCTTGAACGGTCGTGATGGCCGTGTTGGCGACCGTTGCCCACGCCAGCCGGATCAGGTCCCAGGCGATGTCCGAGCCGTCGCTGCCCAGATACTTGCGGGCATAGTCCCGCTCCGCTTCTGTGGAGGTGGCCTGGTACCAGCCGACGGTCGTGTCGTTGTCGTGGGTGCCGGTGTACACCACACAGTCGGGGGTGAAGTTGTGGGGTAGGAAGGAGTCGGTCGGGCCGGCGCCGAAAGCGAACTGGAGCACTTTCATGCCAGGGTAGCCGAACTCCGTCTGTATGGCGTCCACGCCGGCCCGCGATTCGGCGTCGAAATCGCCCAGGTCTTCGGCGATGATCACCACTTCGCCCAGCGCGGCGGTGACGGCGTGGAACAGGTCGGCGCCGGGGCCGTACAACCAGCGCCCGTTGACAGCCGTTTTTTCCCCCGCCGGGACTTCCCAATAGTTGTAAAAACCCCGAAAGTGGTCAATACGTACTACGTCGGCCTGGGTGAAGGCCATGCGAAAACGGGCGATCCACCAACCATACCCATCCTGGGCCATCACCTCCCAGCGATAGAGGGGATGGCCCCAGAGCTGCCCTGTCTCGCTGAAATAGTCGGGAGGCACGCCGGAGACGACCGTCGGCCGGCGTCTCTCGTCGAGGTGGAGCAGGTGAGGGTTGGCCCAGACGTCGGCACTGTCCATTGAGACAAAGATAGGGATGTCGCCGACGAAACGGACACCCCGCTCGTTGGCGTACCGTTTGACAGCCAGCCATTGCTCAAAGAACGACCATTGTCGGTATTTCTGATTTTCGATTTCTTCGGCCAGCGACTCCCGCCAGCGGGCCAGCGGTTCCGGCTGCCGGGTGGCGACTTCCGGCTCCCACTCGTGCCAGGGGCGGAGATTGTAAGCCTCTTTTAAGGCCATGAACAGGGCGAAGTCGTCCAGCCAAAAAGCCTGCTCGTCGCAAAAGCGGGCCAAGGCTGCTCGCCCCCTGGCAGGGGCCTGCGCCCGGAAGTTGGCAAAGGCTTGGTCCAGCAGGCCTGTCTTGTAGCGGATAACCGGCCCGAAGTCCACCCGGTCGTCGGGGAAGGCGGGCGCGTCCTCCAGGTCCGCTTCCGAGAGGTGACCGATCTCCACCATCTTTTCAGGGCTGATGAGCATCGGGTTGCCGGCAAAGGCGGAGAGGGTCTGGTAGGGGGAATCGCCGTAGCCGGTGGGGCTCAGGGGCAGCACCTGCCAGTAGGATTGGCCGGCTGCCGCCAGAAAGTCCACAAACCGGTAGGCTGCATCGCCCAGGTCGCCGATGCCGAACCGGCCAGGGAGCGACGTGGGGTGCAGCAGGATGCCACTGCGGCGCGGGAATCTCATCTGTGAAACCTCCATGTTATTGAGCGTTGCGTCGCCGGAGTGCGCCCCATTATAGCAGAGTTTTCCATCTTATGCACGCTTCGGCACAACTTATCACTCTCATCAAAGAGAGACACCACCTGCACCCACATGGGTGCAACCACGGCCCCATAGTAACATGGGGCGATGGGAAGGCCAATATGGGGCGATTGGAAAGTCAATATGGGTCAATTCCCCATTGACACAGCCTTCGAGAACGAGTATACTGTTCTTGAGCGTGGAATAGTGGTTCTCAGGTAAGGAGGTGCGCTGCCAACAAGTACTGGTAAAAGGTAAAGAAGCGTGCGTAGTTAGGTAAGGCCAGAATGGGCGGGCTGTGCCTGGGCTTTGCTGCTGGCTGGTGGGGAACCTTCCAAAGGTTCTCGACGGTCAGGACATCGCCGACTATTAGTGCCGTCCAGTTAGAGTCTGGGCGGCCTTTTGTCTCTACGTCGATCAGAGACCGGTATAGGGGTGCAAAGTAATCTCTTGGTGGAATCCCCCAATAGAGAAATCGTCCCCGTGTCAGTCACAGTACGCGGTCGACACTGTAGAGAGCAAGGAGCAGCCGATTCCCTATTGTTTGAGGTGACAACGAAAGAGATCAGACCGAAAGAAGGGAGACAAGAATGTCTGATACTGACAGGGCTTTGGTGCTTGCTCTCTTGACCGCTCTGGGAACGCTAAAATTGATGGCAGTCGTGGCTGTCGCCGCCGTGAGGTCACGGCAGCAAGATGGCGAGCGCGAGGAATAAAGAAGGGGTCAACGCGGATTCGTGGGGTAAACTCGCTCAAAAGGGGTGTGCCACCTCCGTCGGTGGGGCTAAGACCCCTGACTGACTTGCCGTCACATAGCGTGATATGGTAGCCAATTGCTATCCCCCACATCTGGGAGAAAATTGTCGGTTCCCCCGGCATCTGGGGGGTACTTTGGCCTAGCTGCTCCTTGATGTGATAGCAAGTCATCCAGGGGCTAAGGCACTGCATTGCCCCAGATGTGGGACGCGGGTGACACACCCGCTTGGAGCACCCCACGAATCCGCGTAGAGCCTGAAGAAGGCAGCTTTGGTAGCGTGTGTCCTACTGCGATAATATCTCGGTAAGGTTGACCGGACCGTCGAGCAATAAGCGCAACTTGTTGAGAACGTTGCGCCCCAGGACGATCTCATCTCCCTGTTCATCACCGACTATAAAGACGCCGGGTAGTCTCAGGCCGTCCAATTCGAGGTCTACCACGAACAGTTGGGCGGAGCGCCATTCCCCCCAGTGGCTGCGGATGCGAGTGTCGGTGAGCGCGGGAGCAAGTATCTCTCGAAGATAGGCGATGGGGACCAGGGAGCCATCGGATCCAGTGTCTAACAGGGCATTCATTGCAGCAGTACGCAGCCCTTCCTCGCTGTTGTGGAGAACCGCCCGAACTGCGGGGAAGGGAGGCCGATAACTGGCGTCGTAGGGATACTTCATGGGTTCGGTCTCTCCGTGCGGAAGCCGTGACGGACCAGAGGCCGTTCGGCGACGTCTTCTACCAGCGTCATCATCACCGGCGTACGTCCGAAGCGCTGGCGTACGCGCTGGCGCAATGTCTGGAAGTCAGTATCGTGATCCACCACCTGGCCGTTGTGCATGGCGATGTATTGACCCAGATATTGCTCCTTCAATTCGGCATGTCGCTGGCGGTAGATCGCACTCTCCTCCGAGATCTTGCGACGATCCACTTCCCAAAGGTAAAGACGAACGGATTTGGCGAATATCTCGCCAATGCTGACCTTGTGCTCCAAGGCCGCTTCTTCGACACGTCTGTACAATTTGGATTCAATGGCTACTGTTGGCATACTTCTCCTCTCTCTCCCGCAACACGCCTCCGGTATGCGCAGCCTGCCCTTAACCTACTTCGGCGGATACCCCGTGATGCGGCGAATCTCCTCGTAGAGCGGCCGCAGTCGCCGGTACATCTGCCGGTAGACCCGCTGGTACAGCCCCTCGTAGACCTTGTGCACCTCGGGGCGGGGCAGGAAAGTGCGGCTTACCCGGGTCATCTCTGCCACGGCTGTCTCGAAATCGGGGTGCAATCCCAGGCCAACCGCCACGTCCATCGCCGCCCCCAACCCGGAGGTCTCGTAAACGTGGGGGCGGTTGGCTGGCAGATTGAAGACGTCGGCGGTGATCTGCATCGCGGCGTCCGACTGCGAACCGCCGCCGGAGACGCGCACCTCGGTCGCGCGTACCCGCAGCCGCTTCTGCGTCCGCTCTAACCCCTCTCGCAGCGCGTAGGCCAGCCCTTCCAGAATGGCGCGGTAGATGTGGGCGCGGGTGTGTACGTCGCCGAAGCCAACGATGGCACCCTTGGCCTCCGGCCCTGGGGACTTGAGCCCCGGCGACCAGTAGGGCTGCAGCGTCAGCCCCATTGAGCCCGGCGGCACCGCCGCGACCAATTCGTCGAACAGGCACTCCGGCTCACAGCCCCGCTCGCGGGCCAGTTGCTCCTCCCGCAGGCCGAACTCCTGCTTGAACCAACTGACCATCCAGTAGCCCCGGTAGACCGAAATCTCCAGGTTGTAGGCTCCGGGAACGGCGCTGGGATAGGGTGGAATGAGGGGAATGACTTCGACGTAACAACGGCTGGTGGTGTTGACGGTGGCCGTGGTGCCGTAGGAGAGACAGGCGATGTCTGGCGCAAGACACCCCGCCCCGATTACCTCGCACGCTTTGTCGGCGGCGGCGGCGATGAGCGGCAATCCCGCTGGGATGCCGGTCTCTTCGGCGGCCTGGGAGGTGATCTCGCCCAACACCTCGGTGGGCGGGATCAGGTCGGGCAACAAACGCTCGTCCATCGGCAGCGCCTGCCACTTCCAGTCCGACTTCTTTGCCCAGGTCAGCCGCTTGTAGTCAAAGGGCACGTACCCCACCTGGCAGCCCACGCTGTCCACGAAGCGGCTCACCAGCCTGTACGTCAGGTAGCCGGAGAGGAACAGATACTTATGGCTGCGCTCCCAGATTTCCGGCTGGAAGGTGCGGACCCAGTTGGCCTCTGCCTCTGCCTGGAGATAGGCGGCTGTCTCAGTCATCCCACTGAGACGGAAGGCCAGCCCCCACAGCCCGCTCACCGGCGACAGCCCCTCGGTGCGGCGTTGGTCGAGCCAGACGATGGCCGGGCGCAGCGGCTCGCCGCGCTCGTCCACGTTGACCATCGTCGCCCGCTGGGTGGTGAGGGCCACACCCGCCACTGCCTCTTTGGGGACGGGACTTTCTTGCCAGAGTTGCTGGCAGGCGGCGCAGAGGTTGTCCCAGAAATGCGTGGTGTGCTGCTCGGCCCAGCCGGGCTTTTCGGAGAAGTAGGGTTCGACGGGCACGCGGACCTTGTGAACCAAGTCGCCGCGCAGGTCGAAAATGAGCGCTCGCACCGATTGGGTACCGCAGTCAATGGCGAGGATATGGTCTTTGGACATGCTCTCTCTGTATGGAGTTCCCCCCAGGCTAAAGGCCCGGCTGAGATAGGCGAGCCTCCGCACTTAAGACCGTGCGCATCCTCCCGCACTCCTCAGAGAACGCACTGCGTCAGAACTCGCGCCACAGTTCCTCAACGTTCACCTCCGACGAACTGCGGGCCTGGAGCACCAGTAACTCACGGTAACTCTGCTGGAGGTCCGCCGTCATCGCCGCCGCCTTTTCAGGGTGGCGGGCCGTGAAGGCCCCGACGAGCACGACGATCATAGCGGCCAGGCCGGTGAAGGAGGGCACGTGCGTCTGCGTGGGCCCAGGACAGATGATCGTTGTCTCAGCCGCCAGGGCCGCCGCCGAGATCGCGGAACCGCTGAACACGATGGTCTTCGCCTCACGCTGGCGCGCAAAGCCGACAGCATTGGCCACATCCAGGTCCATCCCGGTCAGGGAGAAGCCGATCACCAGGTCACCAGCGCCAGCCCCCTTGAGATTCTCTGCGGCCTCCAGCGGGTCGGGCGCGATGGGCACGGCTGGCAGCCCGATCTCTCTCAGAGCGGAGGCGCAGAGAGCAGCCAGGTGGGCGGTACTGCCCTGGCCCACGACCCAGATGCGCTGGGCATCCAGGAGCGCGGGCAGGATGGTGTTGGCCTGCTCCGTCAGCCGGGCCTGTGCTAGCGACAGGTTGTGTCGCTCGTTCTCCAGGAGGCTGTGGAAGAGCCCGACATCATCCGGGGCTTCCAGGGCAACACCGTAGGAGGCTGTTAGTTCTGTCTTGACGACCTGTTGCACTTCCTTGATTAACTCCCGGAAGCCCGAATAGCCGAGGGTCTGAGCGAAGCGGACGACGGTGGCCGCGTCCACCCCCATACGGTGGGCCAGCTCCGTGGCGGTCATGAAGGCGACATTCAGCTCCTGCTGCAGGATGAAATCAGCGAGCTTACGGAAACTGGGAGTCAACTCATCGTACTTAGCCTGTATTCTTTGTCTAAACATTCTAGCCCCTCCTCATCTATCCAGGTTTGTGTGGTGCTACGAAGGCTTCAATGTCGATTGGGCAACCTACGCTACTTGTATTTTACCATGAGATGCGATAAAATTGCAACTCAGGCGCTGGGCATCACAAAGTCAATGAACAATGAGCGTAACTACCCAGCCATGTGCTCCAAGGCGGTTTGCAACCGCCGTCTTGGGCTAAGACGAGGCTCTGCACGGCAAAAACGAGGGTTGCAAACCCTCTCTGAGCATAGGGTAATTACCAATGAGCAAAATGACCGATAATGGAATCTGAATTCAGTTATGACTACGAGCGAGACTGCTTACGTTTGGAGGCGGCCGGTGTACGGTTGGAGGGTTTCGCCAGCGGTACCTGCCGCGTGGATGGCCGTCCACTGACCATAACCACGGTCGATCTCCCTCTGGCGGTCTGGGGAACGGAAGCAGTCGAGGACGTACACGGGCGTGGAGAGCGGCTGCGGGCGCATTATGGGCCGGGCCCCGCTGGCCTGGGCCTGACGTTGTTGGCCCAGACATACGAGGGCTATCCCTTTCTCCTGCTCCGGGTCATTCTCTCCAACCACAGCCCGCAATCAATCATCGTCGAACGACTGACCCCGTTCCGGAGCAACCCAGGCGACCTGCACCTGGGGTCGGGCCCGTCAGTCTTTCTCAAGAACGGCTGGCAGTCGTGGTCCTACGCTGGCCTGCGCCGGGCGGACCAACGGGACGTGCGGCCGCACCCGCTCACTCGCCCGCTCGCCGCACCCCTGCTCTATAACGCTGCTACCCCCTTCCCCCGCACGCCGGGCCACTTCTGGAGCGAGTTGGTAGGGGTGTTGGCCGACGTGGGGGCCAGACGCGCTCTCGTCGCCGGCTTTGTCTCCACTGCCGACCAGTTCGGGGCGGTCGAGGCGCGCTGCACGCCAGGACGGACGGCGGTCGCGCTGCACGCTCAGTGCGATGGTGTGGAACTCCCTCCCGGCGCGGAGATAGCCTCCGAGTGGGCGTACCTCCAGTTCGTCTCCCTGCCCGCCCTCGATCCTCTCGCCGACTACGCCGAGGCGACGGCACGGCAGATGCAGGCCCGCGTGCCGCTTCACCCTCCACCTGGCTGGTCGAGTTGGTACTACTTCTATCAGAAAATCACCGAAGCCGACGTGCTCTCCAACCTGGACCATATCCAGGCCCTCGGCGAGACGCTGCCCATCGGCCTGGTGCAACTGGACCAGGGATATGAACTGGCCTGGGGCGACTGGCTTGACCGCAAGCCGGAATTTCCCCATGACCTGGGCTGGCTGGCGGAGCAGATACAGGCTGCGGGCCACGTGCCCGGGTTATGGCTCAGCCCGTTGCTGGTCTGGGAAGGCTGCCGCCTGGCGCACAGGCACCCCCACTGGATACTGCGCGACCGGCGTGGGCGGCCCGTCTCCGGCGGCCTGGTGTGGAAGTTCATCGGACGTGGGCTCGACCCCACCCATCCAGAGGTGCGAGACTACCTGCAGGAACTAATTGACACAGCGGTGCACCGATGGGGTTATCGTTATCTCAAGCTGGACTTCCTCTACGCGGCGGCGCTGCCCGGCGTGCGGCACGACCCCACGAGAACTCGCGCTCAGGCGCTGCGCGGGGCGCTCGCCACCATACGCGAGGCTGCTGGCGACGATGTATTCCTGCTGGGCTGCGGCTGCCCGCTGGGGCCTGCCATTGGCCTGCTGGATTGTCTGCGTATCGGCCCGGACACCGGCCCGCACTGGAATCCGCAGTACTTCGGCCTGCAACTGGGCCTCTTTCGCTCCGACCCCAGCCTCCCGGCGCTGCGCAACTCCCTGCGCAACGCGCTCAACCGAAGTTGGATGCACCGCCGCTGGTGGATCAACGACCCTGAGAATCTGCTAGTCCGTGATCAGGACACCGCCCTCACCCGCGACGAGGTGCAAGCACAGGCCACCGTCATTGGGCTGAGCGGCGGGCAGTTAGTCATCTCCGACGACCTGCCGCGCCTGACTCCAGGGCGACGGGAAGTGGCTGCCGCGCTCTTCCCGCCTCCTTCCAGGGGGGAGGTCCTGAACGGCGCTCAGCCGCTCGACCTGCTGGAACGGGAGATGCCGGAGGTATACGTGCTGCGTATGCAGAAGCCCTGGGAGGAGTGGCTGGTGGTTGGCCTCTTCAACTGGTCGGATGAGCCCGCCGACCGGATGCTCGACCTGGCGCGGCTGGGGCTTGACCCGTCTCGTCCCTACCACGTCCACGATTTCTGGCGCCGCCGCTACCACCGTGTCGAGGGCGGGTGTCTGGTGCTGCGCCACGTCCCGGCCCACGGCGGCCATTGCCTGGCGGTGCGGCCGGTGCGCGAGGAGCCCCACCTGGTCGCTACCACCCTTCACATCACGCAGGGCGGCGAGGTGGCGGAATGGACCTGTGAGGGTGACCGACTGCGCTTCACCCTGGCACTGGGCCGCGTAGCCGAAGGTGAGGTGCTGTTGTGGCTCCCTGCTGGGCCGTGCCAGGCTACCCGCGATGGGGAGGCGATTCGCCCGACGTCCTGCGGGGCGGGGCTGTGGGCGCTCCCGCTGCGGGTGGAGAAGGCAGCCCGCGTGGATGTGCGGCTGTGAGCGTCACCTCGGCGGTTTTCTGCAACCGGTAACCTGTTGCTACAGTAGGGGTAACCAGCAGAACTACGCTTGACACTGACACAAAACTGTGGTAGAATCGGCCCATTATTGTAGGATGCCTGATAGAAGGAGACTCTCAATGGCCAAAATTGGCATCATCATCTGCGCCAGGAACAGAACGTGTACTGGCGGCAAGTGCTTTATGGCCATTCGAGAACGGACAGGCGCCTTCAAGAAGTACCCCAAGGACGAACCTCTGGAAGTTGTCGGATTCATTACCTGCGGCGGATGTCCCGGCGAACGCCTGGAGTTTGCTCCGGCTGAGATGAAGAAATATGGTGCGGAGGAGATCGTCCTGGCGTCGGGATTCCTGGCCGGATATCCACCCTGCCCCTATCTGGAAGATTTTATTCAATACATCGAGCACTATGTTGGGCTCCCCGTGGTCGTAGGCAGCCACCCCATGCCGACCAACTACATCAACGCCCACCTTGCAGCCGGGGACTGGGACAGGTGTGGTGCACGAGAGTACCTGGAACTCCTCACAGACGACCCGGAAGCCTGTGACCGCTACGATTCGACCAGACCCGACTTCCTTAAGACTGGGACACCTGAAGGCTGACAGGAGCCTTTTTCTTTCTTCGGTCGCAACGTCGTATGTACTGGTAGTAGTTTCTTGTAGAACGGCTCTCATTTCATCGTACGTGCGGGTTAGAAGGGTCACCCATGCCGATTGCACTGCACGACATCGGCCGGGGAGCGGGTTCTTCCGTGGTCGTGTCCCCCCGCGCCCTGGCCAGGTACGGTGATACTACGGCGGAGAAAATCCGTCGAATCCTCTCAAGATGGCCCAGGAGATGGGCTGCCATCTCAACGTGCCGGTCGCCAACTCCAAGCAACAAGTCGCTGTATCCTCTATCGGTCCAGCCCTCAACTCCAGTTCTCCGATTCTTTCTCCAGCGAACTTCCGGCTGGCGCCGGCAGAGAAACTCTATTCGACCGATCTAACCGGCGCCGAATGACAAGCAATCGGACCATGTGAGGAGGCAGAGAAATGGGTTTAGAAAAGACCGTTTTGAACTATTTGGATGCAAACAGGGACAGGCTCGCAAGGCTGGCAAAGGACATCTGGGATCATCCTGAGGTTGGATTGCAAGAGTTCTATGCATCCAAACTGATCGCAGACGTGCTTGAGAAAGCCGGATTCTCAGTCAACGGGGGTGTTGCCCAGATGCCTACAGCCTTTGTGGCATCCTGGGGGGAGGGGAAACCCGTAATTGGCATCCTGGGAGAGTATGACGCCTTACCCGGGCTCTCTCAGAAAGTATCTGCTACCAAAGAACCCATAGAGGAAGGAGCCCCAGGGCACGGCTGTGGCCATAATCTCTTTGGTGTGGCAAGTCTCGGCGCTGCATTGGCAGTCAAAGAGGCAATGGAAGAGAGTACGATCAAAGGAACAATCAGGTACTATGGCTGTCCCGCTGAAGAGACAATGATTGGAAAGATCTTCATGGCAAGGGCTGGGGTTTTCGATGATCTCGATGCAGCCATAGGCTGGCATCCGTTCTATGCCAATACAGTATGGAGTTGCTCATCTCTTGCTATGAATTCGTTCAAGGTGAATTTCCACGGTGTAGCGGCACATGCGTCGGCGGCTCCAGAGGCGGGGCGCAGCGCTCTAGATGGGGTGCAACTGATGGACGTTGGCGTAAACTACCTGCGCGAGCACATTGTCGAAAAGGCGCGCATCCACTGCGTGATAACAAAAGGGGGCGAGGCGCCAAATGTCGTACCTCCTTTCGCTCAGGTGTGGTACTACGTGCGTGCTCCACTTAGAGAGCAAGTTGAGGGTATCTATTCAAGGATGCTTGATATAGCAAAAGGTGCAGCCTTAATGACCGGCACAACTTTTGAGGTAGATTTCTTGACCGGCGGTTACGACATGTTGCCAAATGACAGGCTTGGTGAACTGCTGTTGGAGAAATTGAAACAGGTTGGCCCTCCCCAGTTCACTGATGAGGAGAAGGATTTTGCGAAGCAGTTACAGGCGACTCTTCCCCCTGACGCCGTAGAGAATATCTTAAGGTCCTATGGGTTGACCAGGGAAGAGGTAGGAGATCCCCTTTGTGACAGGATAGTAGATCCTTTCGATAAAGGCGAGGTGCTGCCAGCCTCCACTGATGTAAGCGATGTGAGCTACATTACCCCGACGGCACAGGTTACTACATGTTGTCAAGCCCTCGGAACTCCTGTGCATAGCTGGCAGAACGTCGCTTTTGCTGGTTCAAGCATTGGCTTCAAGGGAATGATGCTTGCTGCCAAGGCTATGGCGCTCGCTGCCTTAGACCTTGAGACAAAGCCAGACATTCTAAAGGCCGCTCGTGATGAGTTTGAGAAGAAGACTGAAGGTAAGAAGTACGTGTCACCGCTTCCTGAGGGGACTGTTCCCCATTAGGGAGACTTCCACTCAGGATGTCGTTGTGGTGATGAAGAAGTACAAGGGTATTTTGGTTCAACGCGGATTTGTGGGGTGAGACCTTGAGCCTTGAGCAAGGACCATCCGCGGAAAGGAGGTGGTAAGCAGAAGCCATACCATTAAGTGGACAACGAAGCCAGTAGCTCAAAGTAAGGGAGGTGATGCCTGCTGCGGATTGATATATTGTGACCAGGTTTGTTGTGATGATACTTGGAACAGGCGGGATAGGAGCGATCTGAACGTCGCCCGCCGCGACAGTTTCGTTTATCTAAGGAGGGAAAAGGAATGGACTGGAAAGTCATCGCTAACGCGCCCTGGATTTGGATCTGCGGGTTCATACAGGCGGGAATTGGCATGTTTCAGGCCTGGTACTTCCTACGGCTGGGCAGCCGAATCCTGCAGAAGCACGGAGGCTACAAGCGCGAGGACATCAGCGCCATAGCGCGCGGGGCCCTCATCACCGCAATTGGGCCGATCATGGCGGAGATCTTCGTCATGATGGCCCTCGTCATATCCATCAGCCCCGGCTATACCTGGCAGCGTGAGGGTGTGGGAGTCGGTTCCGTCTTCACCGAACTGATACAGGCATCCAACTCTGCCATCGGCGCCGGTCAAGAGTTCGGCACCGATAGCTTCAACATGGTCGGCTTCGCTACCGCTATCTTCGTCGCGAACATCTCATGCATCGGCTGGTCGCTTGGGGCCGCTCTCTTCACCCCCTATCTCGGAAAAGCCCGGGAGAAGATCGCAGGAGGCGACATACGCTTTCTGGCGGTCGTCACCATTTGCTCCACGCTTGGCATTTTCGGCTACTACGCCGCCAGCAACATGAAGGCAGGAGGCGGCAAACTCGTGGCTGTAGTCGCTGGTGGAGTAATATCGGCCTTCCTCTTCAAGTTGGCCGATTGGACAAACAAGCCGCGCCTGAAAGAGTGGGCGCTTGGAATAGCCATGTTCGCCGGTATGTACATTGCGCACCTGTTTGCTGGCGCTACTTAAAGGAGGGACAAGAAATGGCAGCCGAAAAAGAAGGTTTTGTTGATATCGAACCACAGGTGTTCGAGGAAGAGTATGTGAAGCCCGTTCACAAGGTAGGCTTCTGGACATGCATAGGGATCAGCGCGGGCATGTTCCTGCCCCCAATACTGCTCTATCTCCTCTACGGCACTTTCGCGCCCTGGGAGGCGATAGGGGCGGGCATGGCGCTGGCCTTGACTTATGCCGTGCCGTTCTTCTTCATCGAGCCCATCAGCTACTACCCCGTCTACGGGGATGCCGGGAACTACATGTCTATGACAACCGGCAACGTATCTAACCTGCGGTTGCCCTGCGCAGCCGTAGCCCAGGCCGTCGCTGGCGTCCCGGAGGGCAGCAGGAAGGGCGCAGCGATCGCCGCTATCGGCATCGCCGTCTCCGTCCTGGTCGGCGTCGTTGGTGTCTTCCTTGGCACACTGACAGGTGGGTGGGTCACCGCCCAGTTCCCCGAGTGGCTGACGGCAGCGTTCAAGGCGTATCTGCTGCCAGCGATATGGGGGGCAGTGTTCGGTCAGTTCGCCCTGCGCGGGCCGATCTACGTGCTGCCAGCGCTGATCATCGCGGGGATACCGATCATGTTGGGCTGGAAAGCCTACTTCACCATCCCCATCGCCGTCTTCGGCACCATCCTGTTCGGATGGGCGCTCTATAAGTGGCGCGGCATCGCACCTGGCAAGGGGGACTAAAGATGGCACAAGCAGGCTACAAGGACCTCTTGAGCCGAATAGAAGAGACCGAGGTAGTGAACCTATGCCGCGATATGGTGCGCTTCAAGAGCGTCAACCCACCTGGTGACGAACTTGAGATCGCCGAGTACGTGGCTGATGTCCTTCGCGAAGCGGGCCTGACCGTTGAGGTAGTATCGCATACCCCAACCCGGGCCAGTGTGTTGGCCCGGCTGAAGGGCAGCGGTGAGGTGACACCCCTTCTGTACACCGGCCATCTGGACGTTGTGCCGATCGGGGCTGCGGAATGGCTACACGATCCCTTCGGGGGCGAGGTGGTCGAGGGCAGGCTCTGGGGACGCGGTTCCTCGGACATGAAAGGCGGCAACGCGTCTATGATCGCGGCGATAAAGGCTCTGGCAGCCGCCAACTTCCCTCTGAAAGGGGATATCATCCTGGCCTTTACCGCTGGTGAGGAGGGCGAACAGTTGGGCGCTACGGCGTTAGCCGCCCGCCCTGACATAGCCCCTGTACAGGCGGTGATCGTCGCTGAGCCGAGCCACAACGACGTCTATATAGCCGAGAAGGGCGCTTTCTGGCTGAAGGTCACCACGCACGGCAAGACTGCCCACGGCTCAATGCCGCACCTGGGCCAGAACGCCATCATGATGATGGTAGCGCTCTTGGGCGAACTGGATTCGCTGGCCGTCCCGTATGAGAAGCATCCTCTGCTGGGTGACTTCACGCGCAGCGTGGACACCATCGCCGGTGGGGTAAAGACCAATGTGGTACCAGACCAGTGCGAGGTGACGATAGACCAACGCACCGTGCCTGGGCAGGACCACGTTGCCATCGCGCGTCAGGTGGAGGAACTCGTCGCCGATCTGGGCCGGCGGTTGCCGGAATTCCGTGCCTCGGTTGAAGTGGTCAATGACCGTGCGCCGGTGGCAACCTCAGCGCTTGAGCCAGTCGTTCAGCGCTTCTACGACGTGGTGGCCGAGGTGACGGGTGAGCGGCCTGTGCCTAAGGGTGTGAACTACTACACCGACGGGGTGGTGTTTGCGCCGGTGTTCAAGGCTCCCATGATCATCTGTGGACCGGGAGAGGCGGGGCTGGCGCACCAACCGAACGAATACGTGGAGGTACAGAAAATGGTCGAGGCAGCCAAGATCTTCACCCTGGCTGCTGTCCGCCTGCTCACATAACCACCGCTGGTATAAGGTCGTGTGACCAGAAGGACTTGGGCGGGGCCCGCTGCGCTCTATAGCGGCCCCGCCCATTTCTCATGAACAGGAGGTCTCTACGCCGCGACCGCGGGCGCACGCCAGCGGGCGCGCAAGCGCACGATGGCCTTGGTGATCTCGGCGGCGACGGCGGGGACCAGCAGCAGCGGCAGGACGACGGTCCATTCCCGTGCCCCCAGCGGCACCGTGCCGAAGATGGACTGGACGAAGGGGACGTAGATCACGCCGAGCAGCAGGACTATGGAGAGCAGCACGGCATACTGCATGTACTTGTTGCCAAAGACGCCCAACTGGAACAGGGAGGCGCGCTCTGAGCGGGCGGTGTAAGCCCGCACCAGTTCTGAGGCCGAAAGTGTGACGAAGGCCATTGTCTGTGCCAGCGCCCGGCTCGACGGGTCCCAGGCCCAGCCGATGTAGTAAGCAGCCAACACGACCACGGTGATGGCAACAGTCTGCACGGCCATGCCGACAACCATCAGCCGGTTGATGATCGGCTCGCGCGCGGGACGTGGCGGCTGCTCCATGATGTCCGGATCGCCTTTCTCCAATCCCAACGCCAGCGCCGGTGCTCCATCGGTGAGCAGGTTGAGCCATAATAACTGGATGGCGGTCAGCGGCGGCGGCGAACCAGCCAGAGTAGCCAGGAAAATGACCATAATCTCGGCCATGTTGCACGAGAGCAGGTAGTACACAAACTTGCGGATGTTGGAGTAGATGATGCGTCCCTGCTCAATGGCCGAGACGATGGAGGCGTAGTTGTCATCGGTGAGCACCATGTCTGCTGTCTCCTTGGACACGTCGGTGCCGGTGATGCCCATTGCCACGCCGATAGAGGCACGCTTGAGAGCCGGCGCGTCGTTGACGCCGTCGCCGGTCATGGCCACCACGTGATCCCGCGCCTGGAGCGCCTCGACGATGCGCACCTTGTGCTGGGGAGAGACGCGAGCGAAGACATCCACGTCTTCTATGCGCTCAATCAGTTGCTCGTCGGAGATGTCGTTCAGTTCTACACCGGTGACTACCTCGCCGCCGGGCCGTAGCAGGCCGATCTCCAGCGCGACAGCACGGGCAGTGTCGGGATAGTCGCCGGTGATCATCATGCTGCGGATGCCCGCCTGCCGCGCTTTCTCTATCGCTGGCTTGACTTCCGGTCGAGCCGGGTCTATCATCGCCATCAGACCGATCAGCGTCAAGCCTTTCTCAACCTCGTCGGCGTTCGCCTGCTCGGGGAGCCGATCCAGGTGACGATAGGCCACGGCCAGTACGCGCAGCCCCTCCCGTCCCAGATCGCGGATGGTATTCTCGATGTGCTGGCGCCGACCTGTCGTGAGCGGCACGTCTGCGCCATCCTCCAGGATACTGTCGCAGAAAGGTAGCATCACGTCGGGTGCACCCTTGATGTAGGCGACGTATTCGGGACCGTCGCCCTCCCCCGGCTTCTTGTCCTCCAGGCGGTGGATGGTGCTCATGCGTTTGCGTTCGCTATCGAAGGGCACTTCGGCCACACGGGGCAGCCGTTTTTCGACCTCGTCGCGCCACAGGCCGGCTTTAGCCGCTGCCACCACCAGCGCCCCTTCCGTCGGGTCACCCACCATGCGATATCGTTGACTGCCTTCCCCTCCCTCATTCCCCCCCGGTGGTGGGGATGAGGGCGGTTCCAGTCGAGCGTCGGAGCAAAGCAAGCCCCCGGTAAGCAGGGCCGTCATTTCGGTGTTATCGCGCGGGTCGGCCGGCTCTCCGTAGTTATCGAACGCGCCCTCGGGCTGATACCCCGCGCCGCTCACGTCCAGCCGCAAATTCGCCACGTAGAGCCGCACGGCCATCATCTCGTTCTGGGTCAGGGTGCCGGTCTTATCGGAACAGATGACGGTGGCACTGCCGAGCGTCTCCACCGCTGGCAGGCGGCGGATGAGGGCATTGCGCCGCACCATCTCGCGCATTCCCAACGCCAGGCAAATGGTGACGACGGCCGGCAGCCCCTCCGGGACGGCGGCGATCGCCAGGCTGACCGCGATGATAAACAGTTCCACGAGCTGCTGCCTGGTCTGCACCAGGTAGGGAATCAGCCCCTGGCTGGCAATGATAGACAAGGCGGTATTCTGGACAATCGCCTCAATGAAGACAAGGCCACAGATGGCCATAGAACCCCAGCCCAGCCAGCGGCCCAGTTGGTCCAGGCGGCGCTGGAGAGGCGTGGCTTCCTTTTCGTAGGATTGGATCATCTCAGCGATGAGGCCGATCTGTGTCTGCATTCCGGTGGCGGCGACGATGCCTGCCCCTCGCCCGTAGGTGACCGTGGTGCCCATAAAGGCACTGTTGATCTGATCACCCAGGGGCACGTTCTCCGATAATACCACGTCGGCGATTTTCTCCACCGGCATCGATTCGCCTGTGAGCGACGCTTCGTCAATTCTGAGGTTGACGCTCTCGACGAGGCGCAGATCGGCCGGGATGTAGTTACCGGTTCCGAGGAACACGATATCGCCCGGCACGAGTTCACGGGCCGGAATGATGATGCGGTGGCCATCCCGCAGCACGTGTGCATCGGGGGCAGCCATCTTTTTGAGCGCCGCCAGCGCCTCCTCTGCCTTGCTCTCCTGAACCACGCCCAGCACGGCGTTGAGGACGACGATGGCCATGATCGCGCTGGCCTCTACCACCTCCCCCAACAGGAGGGAGACGACAGCGGCGACGATGAGCATAATGACGACGAAATTGTCGAACTGGCCCAGCAGTAACTGCCAGAAGCCGGGCCGGGGCCGCTCGACCAGTTCGTTGGGGCCATATCGGGTTAGAAAAACCTCGGCTTCGGCGGCCGTGAGCCCGGCCGCCGGGTCGGTTCCCAGAGCCTCGGTCGTTTCCCGAACAGTACGGCTATGCCATGGGGTTTCCTCTGTAGCCATGCACTCCTTCGTTATGGTGGTCAGGATATCAGCGAGGGTTGATTATAGCATAAATATTGAGAGGAACGGTCGGTCGCCGCACAGTATAACGAGAAACGCGCTGGTGTCAAGCACTGGATCTTGAACAAGTCCGTCGCACGTTTCACGTTTCACGTTTCACGCATCACAGCCCGATTGGTCATTCGTCACTGTATCCCCCACCAATACATATCCGCTAGTTTCTGGTGTTCCTCCCGCAGCCGCACGTAACTCTCGTACCGATGTTGGCTCACCCGTCGCTCCTCCACCGCCTGCATGACCGCGCAGCCTGGCTCTACGGTGTGAGTGCAGTCGGAGAACCGGCAGTGGGCTACCAGCGGGGCGATGTCGGGGAAGTAGGCGTCCAACTCCTCCGGGTCCACGTCGAACAGGGCCAGGGCGCGGATGCCAGGTGTGTCGGCCACCCATCCGCCCGCGTCCAGCGGGATGAGTTGCGGCACGACGGTGGTGTGACGGCCCTCGCGGGTGGCCCGGCTCACGTCCCGCACCCGTAGCCCCAGGCCAGGCTGTATCGCGTTGAGCAGGCTGGTCTTGCCCGCGCCGGATGGGCCCACGAGCGCCGAAAGTCTTCCCTGCAGCGTGTCGCGTAGTTCGTCTACTCCCTCACCGGTGACAGCGCTGGTGTAGAGCACCGGGTAGCCGATCTCCTGGTAAATACCGAAGAGCGTTTGTGCTTCCTGGGAGCCCGCCAGGTCAATCTTGTTGACGCACACGACGGCAGGGATATGCTGTATCTCGGCTCCCACGAGCAACCGGTCGAGCATACGCAGATTTGGGGGAGGTTCCGCGCAGGAGAAGACAAAGATCGCCTGATCGGGGTTAGCGACGCTGACCTGCTCCCGCTCGGCCAGGTAACCGTTCCGGTCCCAGCGACGGGAGCCACGCCCACCGGCCTGCGGGGCCAGCCGCGCCAGCGCCCGCTCCCGCGCGGCGATCTCTTCGATCATTCCGCTGCCGTCTTCGGCCAGGCTGATGCGCACCCGGTCTCCGATCGCCATCAGGTCGGTGTCGCGCCGCTTCTGCTTGAGCCGCCCCCGCACCTGGCAGACAAAATCACCAGCGTCGGTGTGGACAGTGAAAAAACCACTCTGTGCCTTGATGACCAGGCCGTCGAGCAGATCAGGCATTGAATCTACGATTCACGTTTCACGTGCTCCTTGTGGAAACTGTCACCGCTCACCACGCCGCTCCCTGCGAGACTGAAGTGCGCTCAGTATAACCGCATCCGGCTCTTCTGTCAATAAATGTCGGCTCTTTGGGATTTCGCGGGGTGCTCTAAGCAGTGGATTGGCCGACCTGATCCGCGAGCGGTTTGGCGTCAAAGTGACCGCCTTTGCCATGCTCTGCCTGCTCCTGGCTAACTTTGGCACCACCGTGGCCCAGTTCGCCGGCATCGCGGCCGGGATGGAACTGCTGGGTATCTCGCGCTATCTGGCGGTGCCCATCGCCGTGCTGCTGGTCTGGCTGCTCGTCACCCGTGGCTCTTACTCGCGGGTGGAAAAGTTCCTGTTGACCCTCTGCCTCTGCTCTCTGAGTTATGTCGTCTCCGCCTTCCTGATACACCCCCCGTGGGCCACGGTGTTGCGGCAGGCAGTCACGCCTACCTTCCACTTCGAGACGGGCTACGTGCTGGCTCTGCTGGCGACGATCGGCACGACCATCACTCCCTGGGGCTGCGTCTACCTGCAGGCCTCCATCGTGGACAGGGGGGTGACGCCGCAGGAGTACCGCTACACCCGGCTGGACGTGGTGACGGGCGTGGCCTTCGGCAACCTTATCTCCGCCTTCATCGTCATCTGCACCGGAGCGACGCTCTTCGTCCACGGCATCCCGGTCGAGACGGCGGAGCAGGCGGCACTGGCGCTGGCTCCCCTGGCCGGGCCGTGGGCCAAATACCTGTTCAACGTGGGGTTGCTGGGCGCTTCGCTGCTGGCCGCGTCGGTGCTGCCGCTGGCGACGACCTACGCTGTCTGCGAAGCGTTCGGCTGGGAGCGGGGCATGAATAACCGGCCACAGGAAGCGCCGGTCTTTTATGGCCTCTACACCGGCCTGGTCGCGTTGAGCGCGGCGGTGGTGCCGCTACCAGGCGTGCCGCTGTTCCCGTTGATGTGGCTCTCGCAAACGCTCAACGCCATCCTGTTGCCCGTGTTGTTGGTGTTGATGCTGCGCTTGGCCAACGACCCGCACCTGATGGGAGCGCATCGAAACGGCCGTATGACCAATGTCCTGGCCTGGGGGTTGACTGGACTGATCGTGTTGATCACCTTGATCCTGTTCGCTGTGCCGCTGCGGCAGGCCAGTGCAAGTAGGATATACTGAAATTTGGTACGGGGGTGTACACCGAATCTTTACCAGAGTCTCACCAATGTCTTACCTCCTTGACGCTTGGTTTGTGCTATACTGTGCACGACCTGCCGAAAACCCAATCGGGCGGGAATGTCAAATACAAAACAAAAAGGGAGGTATGAAATGCCAAAGACGTATTGTCCCAATTGTGACGTCGTCATTAGTGTGGACAACCCATGCGAGGGCGCCACGGTCACCTGTCGCGAATGCGGCGTGGAACTGGAAATCATCAGCACCAATCCCTTCGAGGTGGACTTTCCCCTCGACTTTGAGGATGAAGAAGAAGAAGGCGAATAAGAACTGTATACCCAACTGAGCGGGTATGCCAAACCGGAAAGGGAGATAGAAAATGCCCAAGGTGTGTTGCCTCGAATGTGACGCGGTCATTAGCATAGAGAACCCACGCGAGGGCGCTCAGATCAGATGTCCCGAATGCGGCGTGGAACTGGAGATCATCAGCACCAATCCCTTCGAGGTGGATTTCCCCTACGATGATGATTCGGACGATGAAGGTTACTAACGGGACATCCGATAGCGTGGAAGTCAAATCAAAAAGGGAGGCGAGAAATCCCAAGACGCGCTGTCCCAATTGTGACTCCATCATTAAGGTGGTCAAGCCACGCGGGGGCGCCGTGATCGCCTGTCCCAGGTGCGGTGTGGAGTTGGAGATCATCAGCGCCGACCCCTTCCAGGTGGATTTCACCGAGGACTGGCAGAGTGAATGGGAGGAGGAGTAAGTGTCTCTCTGACTCGTACGCAGTAGAGATG
>JADHWW010000175.1 GCA_016783285.1 Anaerolineae bacterium | reverse complement strand
GGAGAGATTGGGTTCTGGCGGGTGCGCATGAAACCGGGCAAACCCCTGGCCTTCGGTCGCATCGGCCTCCCCCCCGAAGCGGGGGGGCCGGGGGGGGTTAAAACTGTACCCGTCTTAGGCCTGCCCGGCAATCCTGTCTCGGTGATGGTCTCCTTTGAGATGTTCGCACGTCCGGCCATCCTGAAGATGCTGGGGTTGGCGGAATTGGAGCGGCCCGTCGTGGAGGCCACGCTAATGGACGAGGTGAAGCACAAGGATGGCCGCCGCCACTTCCTGCGCGTCCGCGTCGAGCAGCACGAGGGAGCGTATCGCGCCTATCTCACCGGCGAGCAGGGGTCGGGCATCCTGAGTTCGATGGTCGAGGCCAGTGCACTGGCGATCATCCCAGAGGAATGGACCCACGCGCCGGCCGGCGCGCGGGTGTGGGTGATGATGTTGGATTGAGAACAAGAACTTTTGGCGACTTACTTATGATTAAACCTTCCTCCACACACGGCTATCTCATTGCTTTTGTCGCTACAGTCATCTGGTCATCAACCGGTATCTTTATCGGCTACCTGACCACGCGCTTCCACATGCCGCCGTTGGTGCTGGCTTTCTGGCGCGACCTGATTGTGGCAGGTGTACTCTTTGGAGTACTCGCCCTGGTGGCCCGGCCCCTGCTGCACCTGGGACGCCGGCACGTGTTGTTTTTCGTCCTCTACGGCTTTGTCCTGTCCGTTTCGCATGCACTATGGACGGTCTCTGTAGCGCTCAATGGGGCGGCGGTGGCCACGGTGCTGGTTCACAGTTCGCCGGTTTTCACGGCGCTGGTAGGCTGGCGCTGGCTGGATGAACGGCTGGACGCGCTCAAGATCGGCGCGGTGATTTTGAGCATCGTCGGCTGCGTGTTCGTATCCGGTGCGTATGACCGGGCGGCCTGGCAGGCCAACCCGGCCGGCATTGTCATCGGCCTGGCGAATGGCGTGGTATTTGCCGCTTACAGTCTGCTGGGCAAGGGTTCGTCCAGGCGGGGTGTCAACCCATGGACGGCCACGCTGTACTCCTTTACGCTCGGGGCGGCCTTCCTGTTGCTAGTGCAACGTCCCGACACGTTCCTGTGGTTGTCCAGGCCATTGGCGGTTGGGCCAGGTGGGTGGCATGAAGCCGCCCTGGGATGGGGGATTCTGGTTTTGCTGGCCATCGGCCCCACTCTCGGCGGATATGGCCTGTACACTGTCAGCCTGACGCATCTGCCAACTGTCACGGCTAACTTGATCGCCACGCTAGAGCCGGTGCTGACAACCGGATTGGCCTTTTGCCTCTTGGGCGAGCGCTTGACCATCCCCCAACTCCTGGGCGGGAGTTTGGTCGTGATCGGCGTAGTGCTTTTGTGCTTCAGCGAACGGGCGGCCAGCGTCGCGGACGGCACGCCGCAATCACCTTGATCACAATCGCCATCCGGGTCTTGTTTCCGATTGGCTGAAATTGTCTTTTGACGCTTTCTGTGGTTTAATAAGTATATGCCTGCTCACCGTGAACTTGTCCTGGTAGTGGATGACGAACCTCGCATGACCCGGTTCATCCGTATGAACCTGGAACTGGAGGGATACCGGGTAATAGAAGCCTACAACGGCCTGCAGGCTCTCGACAAGGTGCGCACGAACCTGCCCGCCTTGGTCATCCTCGACGCGATGATGCCCGAACTGGACGGATTCGAGACGTTGGAGATACTGCGCGAGACTTCCAGCATCCCGGTGATTATGCTGACCGTTCGGGCTGACGAGGAGGACAAAGTGCGCGGATTGGAACTGGGAGCCGACGACTATGTGACCAAGCCTTTCAGTACCCGCGAACTCGTCAGCCGTGTCAAGGCGGTGCTGCGCCGCACTCAAAGCCCGATGGCGCAGGCTCAGGGTATTCTCCGTATTGATGACCATCTGAGCGTGGACCTAGACAGCCAACACGTAATCGTCGAAGGCCAGCGCATCAAGTTGCGCCCCACCGAATTCCGCCTGCTCTACCACTTGATCGAGAACGCGGGCTGGATAGTGCCCCACGAGACGCTGCTGGCCAAGGTCTGGGGCCACGAATACCGCGAGGAGATACACTACTTGCGTCTGTACATCACCTATCTGCGGAAAAAGATTGAGCCCGACCCATCCCATCCTCGCTATATCTTTACCGAACGCGGGGTGGGGTATCGCTTCGTGGACTTTCGCAAGGATGAGGCCGCGCTAGCCTGAAACACCTCTTTACGGTCGGGCCAGTCATTCACTGTCCATCGGCGACTGGGACAGTCCGCGTAGGTTCATAGGTCCCATTGTCAAGATAGTCACGGACCCCTGCCCCCGCAATGTGCGCGGGGGCGTTCTGTTTCTAATGTATTTCTGATGTGGCTCTTGTGTGAATCTAATGAAACTGTGTAAGAATACAAATGATCGTAAGATCCCAAAATCAATTCTAATCTGAGGAGGTGTAGAAATGGCAAACTTGGTGCGTTGGGAGCCCTTCCGCGACCTGGTCAGTCTGCGGGAGGCAATGGATCGGCTCTTTGAAGAAAGTTTCGTGCAGTCACGGGTCGGATGGCCGGCCCCGGTCGGGATGGAAGCACTCGCCGTGGATATGTACGAGACCGACGATGTCATCGTTGTCAAGACCGCTGTTCCAGGGGTCAAGCCCGAGGACCTGGACGTCAGCATCGTCGGTGACACTTTGACCATCAGAGGCGAGACCAAGGCCGAGGGAGAAATCAAGAAGGAGAACTATATCCGCCGCGAGCGTCGCTGTGGTTCCTTCTGCCGTTCGCTGGTCGTCCCTCTCTCCGTCGTGGCCGACGAGGCCGAGGCGGAATTTGAGAATGGCATTCTGACCCTGACACTGCCCAAGGCCGAAGAGGTCAAGCCCAAGGCGATCAAAGTCAAGGCTAAGAGCAAGTAATCGAGATGAACACGGGGGAGGATCAAATCCTCCCCCAATGTTCTGAAACCAGGAGGTGATAAAAAATGACTGTTACACATTTGACTCCAATGCGCGAGATGGTGACCTTGCGCGATGCGATGGACCGGCTCTTCAAGGAGAGTTTCATCCGCCCGACACGGGGTTGGGATAGAGACTTGCGGGAACGACCGTTCCGGCTTCCACTGGACGTGTACGCGACACCGGGGGAAATCGTCATTGTCGCGGCACTGCCGGGATTGACTCCCGATGAGGTGGGTATTGTCATCGAAGGCGACACCTTGACCATCAAGGGCGAGTTGCGGCCGCCGTTGGAGAACGTCGAGTATCTGTTCCAGGAGCGGCCTTACGGTGCGTTCTCCCGCACGCTGACACTGAACGTGCCCGTGGAAACGGACAAGGTTGAGGCGGTCTTCGAGAACGGCGTGCTGACGCTCACTCTGCCCAAGGCCGAGGAAACCAAACTCAAAGTCATTGAGGTCAAGAGCAAGTAAGCCGGGCAAGCGTATTATGAGACAGGGCCGGGTCTCACGACCCGGCCCTGCCTTTTATACTGAGCGCACTAATGTCATCAAACAATTGCCTGGACCTCTGATCACTTAAAGACTTGTTGGTATGGGATGGCAAATGAGAAGGAGGCCCCTTTCATAGGGCTGCTTTCGACCCTTATGCGCCCGCCATGGGCTTCGACGATGGCTTTGGCCAGATACAGTCCCAGGCCAGCCCCAGGCGTGCGCTGATGGTGTTCACGTACCCCGCGATAGAAACGCTCAAAGACGCGAGACTGCTCCTCGAACGGGATACCCACCCCCTGGTCAGATACAGTGACGAGCGCTTCGTCGGGTAACGCCTGGCCACTGACCATAATACGACCGCCTTTGGGAGAGTACTTGATGGCATTAGATATCAGGTTGTTTAGAACCTGCTCCAGCCGGCCTGGGTCTCCCTCGATGACTGGGAAGTCCGAAGGGAAGTTGACCACAATCTCGTGAATCTGGGTCTGGGTGCGGAAACGATTGACCACGCGCTCGGCCAGCGCGTCCAGCGCCACCTGATTCATTTCTAACGGCAAGACGCCAGCCTGAAGTCGTGAGGCGTCGAGCAGATTGTCAATCAATCGATTCAGACGGTCGGCTTCCTCCAAAATAACGGTCAGGCTTTCCCGCATCGTCTCCGGGTCCCAGCAAGCATCTTTGCGGAGCAGCGTGTCGGCGTAGCCCTTGATCAACGCGACTGGGGTCTTGAGTTCGTGTGAAATCACGGAGACGAAGGTGGACTTGATCTCATCCGCTTCTCGGAAACGCGTGATGTCACGCACGCTGGCGATGATGTTGACCAGACGGCCCTCGCGGTCAAAGAGCGGCGCGTAGGTGATGCCGACGCTGACGCCCCCGCCATTGCGCCGGCGCAAATCCCCTTCGACGTAGAGCGGTCGGGCTGGCGGCAGCGGCCAGCCGCCGGCAACCGCGCCGCCCAGGTCCAGATCTGTCTCCAGATGCGCCCAACGGATGACCTCATCGTGATGCTGACCCAGTGCTTTGGCCGCCGGCCAGCCGCTCAGTTGTGCCAGCACACGATTGAAGACGACGATGCGGTGGGTTGGATCAAGGATCAACACTCCATCGGCGCTGTACTCCAGGATGGCATCGAGCCTGTGTTTCTCCTGGGAGAGATGTTCGTAGAGTTGCGCGTTGTGGACTGCGATGGCGGCGTGGTCGGCGAAACTGGCGAGAACTTGGCGATCGTTAGCAGTGAAGCGAGTGCCGTAGGCACGAAATATGTACAGCACGCCGATCAATTCTCGCTTGATGACCATCGGAAGCGCCACTACCTGTTGCAGGCGCAGCCCAAGGCCCGACACGATCCGTCCGAGTTTGTCCGCCAGACCTGGAATGTGGAACCGGCTCCGGTCAACGTCGTCGGGGATGTCTGTCAGCAACGGCTCGAAGTAGGGGGCCAAGGCCTGGGGGAGGCCACAACTGGCCTGGATGGCAAAACTCCCGTCAGGGCCACGCAAGGCGATGAGGCCGGCCTGTCCCGCCAGCATATTCATCGCTGCCTCCAGCACCTTGTGCAGCAACTCGTCCAGGTTGAGTTGCGCCGCGAGGGCACGGCTGATCTCTAACAGGTATTCTCGTTGTCGAACACGGTAGTCAGTCAGCATTTTACCTGTCCGATATTATACCTCCGCAGGCTTCAGCGTCAAGGCGCTGCTTGCGGCTCAGGCTGAATCGGCTTCCACCTCACTCATAGCGGGGTGACCATCGTCCCTGCCACCGGCTCATTCGACGCTACGTCTGGTCGGAAAACGTGTCCTGACCCCGGTCGTCCGGGGTCTTGCCTTTTAGAGGCAATTGGGTACAATTGCGGGCGGGAGGAGCAATGGCGGGAGAGACGATTTTGGTCGTGGACGACGAGCCCAACATCATCGAACTGGCGCGGATGTACCTCGAACAGGAGGGGTTTCGTGTGCAATCGGCCAGCGACGGGGCCAAAGCTCTGGAGATGATCGCCCGCCAGCCCCCGGCGGTAATGGTGCTTGACCTGATGCTGCCCGAGGTGGACGGCTGGGAGGTCTGCCGTCGTGTGCGCGCAGGCTCTGCCGCGCCCGACCTTCCCGTCATTATGCTCACAGCCCGCGACGACGACGTGGACAAGATCGTAGGGCTGGAACTGGGGGCCGACGACTACGTCACCAAGCCCTTCAACCCCCGCGAACTGGCCGCCCGCATCAAGGCCATCCTGCGCCGCACCCGGCGCGCTGCCCGGCCACAGGCCCCCGTCCACGTGGGCGATATCACCGTAGACCCGGCCCGCCGCGAGGTCACCATCGCCGGGCAGCCGGTGGAACTGCGCCCCAAGGAGTTTGATCTGCTGCTGGCGCTGGCCGAGCATCGGGGCATCGTCCTCAGCCGCGAACAACTGCTGAACCTGGTCTGGGGCTACGACTTTTACGGCGAGACGCGCACGGTGGACGTCCACATTGCCCATTTGCGCAAGAGGATGGGTGGTTCCTCCAGCGTCGAGATTGAGACGGTGCTGGCGGTGGGGTATAAACTCGTAAGTCCGTGATTCGCAGATTCGTAATTCGTAAATTCGCCATTCGCATGTTCCGTAGCCTGAGCTCCCGTCTGCTTCTTTCATACGTCGTCGTCATCCTCGTCTGCTTGCTCGTGGCCGCGCTGGCGTTGCTGGTGGTGCTGCGCATCCGGCAGGTGCAACAGCGGTTCGCCTTCCAGCGGCTGGGCGACCTGGCCCGTATGACCGCCGTCGCGGCGCGCGGGAGGAACGTGAGCCCTGAGCAGATGGCTCCTCTGTTGCAGCGGGTTGACCAGGACCGAAACGTACGTGTTCTACTCCTTGACTCTCAGGGCAGTGTCGCCCTCGATAGCCGGGATGAGTGGAAGGGCCAAAACCTGTTGGCGGGAGCGCGCCTAGAGCGCGGTCCCGAGGGTGGCATGCAAGGGAGTTTCACTGACGCTGAGGGGCGGACGTGGCTCTTCGTCGCGCTGCCGTGGCCAGCCCCTCCCTCGCCGGAGATGCTCGTCTTTACCGTGCCGGAGCCTCGCGGCGCGGCACTGATCTGGGCGCGCGATAACCTCATGGCCCCGTTGATGTGGGCCGGCCTGGCGGCGCTGGTAATCTCGGTTCTGCTGGCGCTTCTGGTCAGCCGCTCGGTTGCCGCGCCGCTGCGGCGGGTGGCCGGCGCGGCCGAGGGGATCGCCCGGGGCGAGACCGGCACGCGCGCGCCGGTTTCAGGCCCGGCTGAGGTGCAAAGCCTGGCCCGCTCCTTCAACACCATGGCCAACCAGGTCCAGGCCGCCCAGCAATCGCAGCGTGACTTCGTTGCCAACGTCTCCCATGAATTGAAGACTCCCCTCACCTCCATCCAGGGCTTCTCCCAGGCGCTGCTCGACGGCACGGCTTCGACGCCCGAGGCGGCGGCCCGCGCAGCCCGCGTCATCCACGACGAGGCGGAGCGTATGCGCCGTATGGTGGACGAGTTGCTGACCCTGGCCCGCTTCGATGCCGGGCAGATGGTGATGGCGCGCGGCCGTGTGGAACTCGGCCCGCTGCTGCAAGGGTGCGTCGAGAAACTGTCACCCCAGGCTCAGGCGGCCGGCGTGAACCTGGAGTTCGATGTTCCTGCGTCGCTGTTCGTCACCGGCGATACCGACCGGCTGGCGCAGGTCTTCGCCAACCTGCTCGACAACGCGCTGGCGCACACGTCCGCCGGTGGCAAGGTCACCCTGGCAGCACGCCCGACAGAGGACGGACGTGGCGTCGCGCTGGCAGTCACCGATGCAGGTGAGGGCATCCCGGCAGAAGCACTTCCCCATAAATGATTTTCCAGCCTCGCAGTGCGTCATTTGAATTGCGCAGAAGACGACGGAGCATCCAGATGGTAGGTAAACAGCAGTCGCCACGGTTCACCGTCATCCATAGGGACACGGATGTCCCGCTGGTTGAGGATAATGCAATATCGCTCGAAGGCTGCCTGTATACGGCGATCCTCGAAGCGGTCAAACACTACCAGGATGATTCGTTTCGTCTTGTGGCGCACAAACTCGCCGCTCTGATTCAACAGCCGTTCCAGGATTGTCTCCCGCTCCAGGTTGTTCAGTTTGATCTGGTAGAGTTCCTCCACATCGGTACTGAGCGGTTCTTCTTCCCGTTCTTGGGTCGTCGAGCGTGCGTCCCGCTGCTGTCGCTTGGCGGCCTGTTGCTCTGCCTCTTCCCTCAACACTGGCTCGAGGGCTTGTTCGATGAAATCATCCAGCAGGGTCTCTTGGGCCGTGAAAACCTCCAGCTTCAGTTGGGTCAAAACGGAATCGCGTGTCAAGTCCAGTTCGGCCACCGGTTTCTCTTCTGGGCGCGGCCCTTTCCCGTCCGCCCAATCCAGCAGACTGTCCAGTTCCTCCAGCCGCATCGTGGACCTTTGAACATGCCGCTTCAGGTCTTGGGCCAACTTCTTCAAGTCCCTGATGCCCAATCCCAGTCCGTTGGTAGGCGATTCCCCCGCACGCAACTGCTCCAATTCTCGCTTCACTTCCTTCAATCTGGCCTGGTCGTTGGCCCGGCGCGTAGCCACCTGACGTCGGTTCTTCGATATCTTCTGCCGTTCCTCATAGTCCGGCTTTTCGAGCTCACTCGGCCGCAGGTGTGCCTTCCCGCCACCAAAGGCGGACAGGTTGACCCGCCGTTGCATCTGTTTCAGCAGAATCTCTACCCGTTGCCGAAAACGCAGCCCGTCGACTACCTCGTCCCCGCCCATTTCGTCTCGCTCGACCCCGATCACCAACCGTACCCGCTTCTTGCTCTCGGCCTTGCCATCCCATTCCACTACACACGGTACTGGCTGCTCCAGGTCATAGATGGACAACTCGGTGTCGAGACGATAGCCCACCACCCGTTCCATCATCTCCCTGGTCGCTTCGTCTCGTACATTGACGGTGACCGGGTGCTCTTTGAGTTTTGCTTCACTCACTCCTTCCAACGCATCCTGAATAGCCTTGATGTTCTTTCCCCATGTCAGCAACTTGGGGCCTTTCCCCAATGCCCAGAGGATGACCGTCTTGACGCTCCACCACCGGTCAGCGATGACCAGTTCCAATTGCCAGCCGGGAATAACACGATCCAGCCCACCGTTAATCAACTCGACGACGCGCTGCACTACTGCCAGTGGAGTGATGTCCGAAGGCCCCAGAGGACAAGTCACGGCGTGTCCTGTATCCACGTCTTGGGCCATGTGGCGGCGGAAGGCTTTGCAGATTCCGTAGCGAGTGCCGTGCTTCGTTCGGGCAATCGGCTCGCGACGGAAGATAGCGTTGACGTAGTCATCCAGGTAGATTGCCCGCCCCTGGATCAGCCCCCTCTGCATACGCTGGGCCACAGTCTCTTCCAGGTAGTCCCGCAGGCGGGTGATGGTCTCTTCGCGCCCATCCGAGCGACGCACGGTCACTTTTTCCTTCGCGTGCTTTGCTACTTCCACCATCCAGCTGCGCAGACTGGTCGCCGACAACCCAGCACAACCGCTCAGCAGCCCCCTTACTCGATGCCAGGCAAAGTACTTGACCTGGCTCAAGCGCCCACCACCGCTCGCCATCAGGTAGACCAGCAAGACGTGCCATACTCGCAACGGATGCCACGCGCTCAACACAGACAGCGATCCAGCGACCAGTCCTTTGAGCCCCTCGTAGGTGCCGTTGAGAGCCATGTGCGCCACCCCCAAGGCGATTCCCACCAGGCCTCGCTCCGGTGTTTGCCATTCGCGCGGACTGCTGCTGTTCAGCATGCTCTCGAACGGCTTCCCCGCCACGCCATCCAAGTACGCCCGTCGACGCTCTGCTTCTATGTAGGCGGCTATCTCTTCCGCCAGCCCGGCTTTCTCTGCCGCCCGCCAGCCTATCTCGTGCAGATGCCGCCCCACCGTCCGGTCGTCTACCACCCCATCCAGTTGAGTGACCAGCCCTCGCTCGCTGTTCTTTTCCCCTCGCACCAGGTTCAGCGTGGCTTGGCGGATCAATTCCAACTTGTGCGGTCCCATCCGGTAGTCCGTCAGTTGCCCTGGATTGAAATGCCGCCGATCCATCAGGTCGGCGCTATTTCCCGTCTCAGCATACGTGGTCTGGTATGTCTCAACGGTACGAGGCGTTACCCCCTGCACCGCTGCCGCTTCTTCAGCGGTGATGACCTTGCTGTCTACCAGCCAGGTCGTGACGGCCTTCACTCCCTCGCGGTCGCCGCTTCGCAAGGGGACGAGCTCTCGTCCATCCAACGTCACCCAGATGAGACCATTCTCGCTATTCGACAGAAGTGTAAGTCGTGGCATCAGAGTCTCCCTCCAGAGATAGATGGAGACAGTATGCCATCAATGGCCAATTTGTTAAGGAGCCGCCAGCGATGCGTCTGCGCAATTCAAACGACGCACTTTACTCCCCTATGGAGACAAAAAATCATTTATGTTCCCCGTGTCTTCGAGCGCTTCTACCAGGCGGACAAGTCCCGCCGGCGCAGCCGGGGGGCTGGGTTGGGACTGGCGATCACGAAGGAGATCGTCGAGGCCCACGGCGGCACCATCACTGCCGAGAGCGTGGTGGGGCTGGGCACCAGGTTCACCGTGCGCCTCCCGTTGGATTTGGATGCAGATACACACAGATGAAACGGATTCTCGCGGATTTTTATCTTTATCTGTGTACATTCGTGTGATCCGTGTCCCATTTGTAGATGGCTGAGCGTTACGCCGTCCGCTACATCAGGGTTGGGTGTAGATGATCTTATCTTGAACTCAGAA
>JADHWW010000174.1 GCA_016783285.1 Anaerolineae bacterium | reverse complement strand
CCGAAGTAGTGGAGCTTGTTCAAGATCAGGTCCTCAGGGGCGTGGACGTACACCTCGCCCAGGGGAGGCGCCAGGTCTACCAGCCGGCGGCGGGCGAAAGCGGTCTGGCGGTAAACATCGCCGGGACGGAGCAGGAAAATCAGTCTAAAGAGAGGCGGGCGCGGATGTTGGATTCTCATGATTGCACTACCTCCTCGAATCAAAACGCCAGCCTCAGGGCACGCAAAAGCACGGCCTCGGCTGGCGTCTCATTGGTTGCATCGTTTGCTTCGCTGGCCTGAGCAACCATTAAGGGCGCCTTCGCACCTATCGGTCAAGCTTCGTTGAGTCACCTCACAGGATCTCCGATACCGACGGCCGCTTGCCGTACATGAGAAGCCCCGTGCGGAAGACGTTGCTCCTGTCAGCGTTGGCGCCGCTGCTAGGTGGGGGCGGCTGTAGCAGGTGTTAGGCTCGGGATTTTGGCAAGCTGCGTTACTAGCCGCAAAGCCTCGTTCACAGCTTCCTCATTGGGAAAGACCTCCGCTACATCGGGTGCCAGCAGCACCAAATTTGTGCCTTCCCTGTATCGGTCAGCGTACTTGCCTCTCACTCCTCCTTCAAGCAACTGAGACAAGTCATATTCGGGGCGGAGTTCATCGTCAATTTCAACTTCCTTCTTCATATTGCTTTCTCTCCCTGGATGTCAATTCTCGCGCACTGATGATACGAACCCGATCGCCTCGTTCAGCATGGGCAACCATCAGTAGTCTGAAACGGTTTGACAGGCCGATGGTGATATGCCGATCTTCTTCTACCGAGTGATCAGGATCAGGAACTGTTATACTCAAGGTATCTCGGAGGACCGTTGCGGCTTCTTCAAAGGAGACCTTGTGTTTTTGGAAGTTTCGTGCGGCCTTGTTTGGATCCCATTCAAACTTGATGCCCACAGTGTAAAAGCGACCTCTTTGATATTATACCTTCTGCTCAAGCTTGATTTAGTATACACCAATAAGCCGAAAGAGGCAAACACAATTCAATGCCTGCTTCTTAACCTGACGCTCACCGAAGCGGGTGTCGTCAACGCGGGAGAGGGGGAAAGCCGGCCTGGTACACCTGGCCGCCGGTGCGGTATTCGACCGCGGCAGTAGCGTCCCCGTCGGGGTCGTCAGCGGCAGCGATGGTAACGATGACGCCCATGGCGTGGAAGGTGCCGTAGAGCGCGATGGAAGCAGCGGCGGTAGAGGTGCTCGTGAACTCAGAAGTCGGCCTCTCGTAGAGGCCATCTGCGAAGGCATGATAGACATCTTCCTGGGCTTTCACTGCTCCAAGTAGGGCCAGGAGCAAGAGAATCAGTCTGAACAGAGCCAGGCGCGAATGTTTGATTCTCATCACTCACAGGTCTCTCCCCAGTGTGCTACCACCAGCATGATGTCCACGACGTCAATGTCGCAGTCGTCGTCCAGGTCGTAGCGGGCCTCGTAATTGGGAGTACCGGGGTCGTTGTCAGGATCGCGGTTCTCACAAGAAGTGCGCCAGCGGCTGGCCACGAGCATGATATCGTCCACATCCACGTCGCCATCGCCGTCGAGGTCGCCGACGCAGGGCGTGCTGGTAGGCGTGTCGGTAGGTGTCGGGGTAATGGTGGGCGTGCTGGTCGGCGTGGCTGTTGGTGTGCTGGTCGGCGTTGCCGTGCTGGTAGGCGTGTCGGTGGGTGTCGCTGTCGGCGTGCTGGTCGGCGTGGCTGTAGGCGTGTTGGTGGGTGTTGGGGTGATGGGGTCGCTGCGGCGGTTGCGGTAGATATGATCATTCCAGTAGTGGCCAGCATAGAGATCCTGGTCGCCGTCGCCATCCCAGTCGGCCCAGCCCAGGCCGTAGGTATCCGAGGCATCCCACGAGATCCAGGCCAGGCGCAACGTGCCGTTCTGTGCCTCGTAGACGTGGTCGTAGATGCCATCGCCGTTGCTGGCACTGGCAGCTAGGTCCATATCGCCATCATTGTCCCAGTCACCCCAGTCCAGAGCAAGGGTGAGGAATGCCCTCTCCGGCGATTCCCAGGCGTGCGCGAGCGTTGCTTCGTCGTTGCGGAAGACGTGAACAGCATTGTGGTAGACTGCTGCCAGATCTGGGTCGCCGTCGCCATCCCAATCTCCCCAATCCAACACATCACAGCCGTTAGTATCGGCCGCCTGCCAGGCCAGCGAAAGGACTCCATTGTCGTTCTCGTATAGGCGCACCATGTCGCCCCAACCGGAGAAACCCACGGCCAGGTCCGGGTCGCCATCGTCGTCCCAATCAGCCCAGGCAACAGCGCTTGCGCTCAGTCCGGCGCCAATGGTCTGCGCCAGGAGTAACGAGCCACCATTGTTGCGGTAGAGTTGAACTGGCGATGCCGGGTCGTCGTTGGCCACGGCCAGGTCCGGATCGTCGTCACCGTCCCAGTCCGCCCAATCCGCGTCTGTCGTGGGCGTGTCGTCAGGGTCACTCCAGGCCAGGGTCAGAACGCCGTTGTCGTTGCTGTAGATGCGATTGTAGCCCCGGTTGGCGGTAAAGAGATCCAGATCGCCATCACCGTCCCAGTCAACCCACTCGATGTCCATAGTGTAGTCACTCTCCGGCGAACTCCAGACCAAGGCCAAGGCGCCACCATCGTTGCGATAGACGGTGTTAGGTTGCCCCTGGTCCCAGTAGTCGCCGTTACCTACTGCGATATCGGGATCCCCGTCGCTATCATAGTCACCCCAGACGACGCCGCTGGCGTGATAGCTTTCGGGCGACGACCAGATGGCCTGGGCGACCAACGGCGCGTCCGGGTCGCGCACCACGACGCGCCGCCATCCCGTGTTGGTATAACCTGCATTGGTAGCTGTCAGATGCACTACATAGAGGCCAGGTGCAGTAAATACATGCGTGACCTGGACCCCCGATGCCGTATGTCCGTCGCCAAAATCCCAGGTGTAGGTCACCGGCCCGGGCACCTGCCACACTGTGCGGGTGAACGCAACTGTCTCGCTCAGCCAGGTCTGGTCGGGCAACACGTCAAAGGGTTCTTCAACGATGAGTGGGTAAGTAGTTGAGGCGCTTCCCAGATCATTGGTCGCGGTGAAAGTAAGGGTATAGGCTCCTGGATGCCAATACTCGTGCGAGACCGTCGCCCCGGCGGTGCTGCCCTGCCCATCTCCGAAGTCCCAGGCATAACTCAATGGCTCGCTGCCTGCGGCGAGCGTGCCGGTAAAGGCCAGCGTCTGCCGCCGATAGGTGTTGCCCGGCACCGAAGGGACAATGCTCACGCCTTGTGGCGCTTGGCGCGGTGTCACTACGATGTATGACGGCGCTGTGTGGGTAAAATGTCCGGCCGGACTCTCTGCGCTGAGAGTCACGGTGAAGCTGCCTGTAGCCGTGTAGATGTGTTCTGGCTCCCAGGCGCTAGATTGCGTGCCGTCGCCAAAATCCCACAGGTGGCTCAGGATGGTGCCGGTGGAGAGGTTGGTAAACTGAACATGCAATGGGGTATCGCCGGAACGCGGTGTAGCGGTAAAGGCCAGCACCGGCGTGATCACCTCTTCCACGCAGATATAGTCGGGTTTGGTACGCGTGTTGGACCAGCCATCTCCAGCGATGGTCAAGGTCACCGTATAACAGCCCGGCTGGGTATAGGTGTGTACCGGCGTGGCTACGCTCGCGCCCTCCCCATCGCCAAAATCCCAGGTGTAGGTGATCACTTCGCCCGGCGTCGTCGCCGTAAAGTACACGGTAAGCGGTGCGTACCCGTAGGTCGGCTCCGCCGTAAAGGAACTGATCCCCGCCTGCGGGCCCCCCACGACGCGCCAACCCGGCGCAGATATATACACAGTTTGATTGCCCGATGCGTCGGTGGTGATCAAACGCAGTGCGTAATCACCTGCTTCCAGAGCATCGGGCAGTGCAGCCCGCCAGCGGCTCCCAGCCTCCCAAGTCGGGATGTCTTGCCAATTCCCCCCTGCTAATGGCCGCCATGAGGCGTACACGTCGGCTAATGCGTGGTCATCGGCTACGATGGCTTCCATGTAACCAGGTTGTCCATAGGCCAAGACATTGGTGGGTACACCGCCGGCAGTTAGCCGGAAATACGTCAGGTAGGGTGGGTTGGGGTCCGGCAAACGTGTGTCAAAGGTCGCTGTGACCTCCGGCACAACGGGCTGTTCTGCCAGGAAGTAAGCGGCTGGATGGCTGACCGTGAGCGAGTATACTCCAGGCGTAACAACTATCTCGCGCTGACCCCACTCAAGATAGCCGGCTACAGAGGTTGCGCCAGAGCTAGTCAATGTGAAGGGATACCTGTGATCCACCAATACGTTGTCGTACTGGTCAAAGAACAAGAAGTATTCCCAGCCCAAAGATGGGTCCACATGGATGTTCTCTGCCTGGTTGTCGAAGCGACCACTCCACCAGGCTGGTGTTAACCCGACCTCCCAGCGGCCCGCCATCGAGCTCACCGTCGGCGTCACCACGCCCCAGCGAAACCCCTCCAGAACGCCGCTATCGTCCATCCGCAAGAAAGGCGTGCGAAACAGCTCCAGGTCGTAGTTCCAGTTCGAGATCGGAAAGCCACGCAGTTCGTTGTAGCCAAAGACATACGGATACGAGCCTGACGGTTCAAAGTAGAGAGTCTGCGTGAAGGGGGAGGCAAGGGGTACTGTGTGATAGGGCGGATATACCCACCACCAGTCAGTAGGCTGGTTCATTTGCACAGCAAAGGGTACCTCATACAAGAGGATCTGGGTGGGCGGCAGATGGTGCAACAGTTGCACTGGATACAAGTCGGCCGGGCTATTAGACAGTGTGATGGGTTGAGTAAGGCCCGCAACTTGCTGTTTGATGAAGTATTGTGATGACTGGGTAGGGCTCAGCGGTGGACTGTAGACCGTATCAGTCCATTCAATGTGGTAGTCAGGTGATAGATCGGAATAGTAACCGGGCACCGGCAGATGCCACCCCACGCCGGTCCAGAAGCTGCTGTCGCGGAAGCGGATCACGCGCCACCAGTAGTGTCCCTCCAGCACATTGCCGTTCTCATCCAACGGGACGAACGAGACCGTGTGAGGCGCGTCGGCGTGGGAGATTGTTATCTCAGTGGTGTGAGTGAGGGCGATTTGTTCGTTGACGACGACCGTCAGCGCATCATCAAAGACGGTGATTATATCATACACACCGGCCGGCACAAAGGCGCTCACCTCGTTGCCAGGATTCCAAGGGGGATAGTGGGCAAATTGATCCCGATCGTGGATCACTACCATCCAGGGCGGGTCCACATAGTGTAACAGCAGGCGACTACTCTTGAAAAAGACAAAAGGCGCGGTCACGGTGCCCACGTCCGATTGGGCCTGGACACGTCCCTCGTAGATGTTGGGTTGCACCACTACATTGGGCACAATGTTGTTGTCCACCTCGACGCGAAGCGTCAACGTCACGACGTCACCAGGCAACAGCGTAGTGAGGGAAGGCGTGATGATCGCCGTGATGCCCGCGGGCCATGCACCACCGGCCGACAGGCTATAGGTTAATGTCTGGGAATAGAGATTCCGCAGTGTCAATGTCGTGGTCCGCGTCCACACTGACAAGCGCGTATCGTCCACGCCCAGGTGCAGGCTAGGCGGATCAAATCCGCCCGGTGCCAGGGCGGCCGCGTAGGCATCCACACGGCCAGCGCCTTGGGTAAAGGCATCGAACCCCAAATCTACAGCGGTGCCCACCACTGCCGACTTGAGCATTGCAGGAGTCCAGTCAGGGTGCAGTTGGCGCAACAGGGCCGTCACCCCCGCAACGTGGGGCGTTGCCATACTGGTACCCGACCAGCAATCGTATCCACCGTCGGGTATGGTGGAGCAGACGTCAGCGCCCGGCGCCAGGATGTCGGGCTTGATCATATCAGGTGCGTTAGGGCCACGGCTGCTGTACCAGTAGAGTCCATCTTGCTTGGTAGAGCCGCCAACGGTGACTGCCAGGCGCGAACCACCTGGGGTCTGCACAGTGCCATAGGCGGGACCGGCGTTGCCTGCTGCAATGACACACGGGATCCCGCCAGCCACCACGTTATCTACCGCCTGAGCAACTGGATCGTCTGGGTCTCCGTCTCCGCCGGCCAAAATTAGGGCTAACAGGTCCGGCGCGTCGCCGGTGCCCGGGTCTCCATCGGGGTCCACAGCGTATTCCAATGCCTCCAGGGTATCGCTCCAGTAGCCCCAGTTTTCGGCATTGAGCACCTTGAGCGCCATCAGGCTGGCGCCGGGCGCTACCCCGGTGATAGTTATACCGTCCGCTGCGACGATGCCGGCCGTGTGGGTGCCGTGACCGCAGTCATCCCAGGGGTCGGCGTCTTCGTTGACAAAGTCATAGCCGCCGATAACCTTGCATCCGTCACCCAGGCAGCCGCCCAGGTCCGGGTGGGTGTAGTCAATGCCACTATCTATCATGCCAACGACGATGTCCTCGCCGGTGACACCCAGATCCGCCCAGACCTGATCGGCGCGGATGAGCGGAACTGTTTGTTGCAATACCCCTTCCATCCGCTCGTCGAGGTAAACTGCCACTACGCCGGGCAATGCCTCGAGTTTCGTTCGGTCGCCCCAGCGTATCTGCGCAGCGAAGCCGTTATAGACAGTGAAATAGTCCCGGCTCACACTGAGGATCAGTCCTTGGTCATGTGCCAGGTGTTGGACCGCCTGATGTGACTGCGCCAGACTGCCTGTATATCGTTGCACGTCCTCAAATTGGGCGTCTGTCAACCGGCGGTGCAGGCCGGCGTACTGCGCGGTGCGATAGACCAGAGCCGGGGGTTGATCCAGTTGTACAATGACGGCAACCGTGTCATCAGCAGCGGGGCGTTGACTCCAACGTTGCTCGCCACCTGCCACAGAAACAAAGAGAGGCCCAGTCCGCCGTTCGGCTGCAGGCAGTGGTACTTGTGATATAGGTGATACGGGCAAAGGCAGTTCTGGCTTCGTTGTCCTATGTGCCTGGATTTGGGCGACTTCGAAGCCTGCCGTACCAGCAGGGGCAGAGAACTGATCAATGTTCTTGGCGAACATCACGGGTGCGCTTTGCAGGGCCGCCGCCTGGGCGCGGTCGGGGGTGGGGGTTGGCCGCTCAGCTTCTCCTTCGACTGCACTCAGAGCAGCGCTCAGGGCGGTCGAAGCAGTAGGCGCTGCCTGCAGGTTCAACTTCAGTAACAGACCCCAGAGGATCAGCAACGGAACGATGGAGGCCAATATCAGGAAAACCAAACGTTGTCGGTTACGCATCGCTCTATCCCTCCTCGCAGTTGCATATACAAAAACACCAGCCTCAGGGCACGCAAGAGCACGGCCTTGGCTGGCGTTGTGTTCGGGAATGCCGTTTGCTCTGTCAGGCCACCGTGAAGGCCAGGCTTCAGCGCGCCCTGCCAACTACGACCAGTTTAGCACAATTCCTCACCGTTGCATTCAAACCCTTCTCGGGGCATATCGAGTAAGCCAAGTAACCCTGTCGAAGTCGCTATCACTGGATGCCATGCACGTCAATCCCAGCCTATGAGTAACTACCAGGTGAATTGCATCACGAGGCAGAAGCCCGAACTCCTTCACGTACAGCCGCATTTGCTGAATATCTTGAGCGTTGACCTCAACGAGCGTGGTAAGGCCAAGCACGTTTTCCATCATCTGATTGACATCTGAAGCCAGGGCCTTGACGACCGCCGGGTGTCGCTTCAGATAGAGCACCTGGTTTTTCGTCACGCCATATTTCTCTTCGAGCTTGGCCTTCAGAGCCACGAACGATACCTCGTCAATTGTCAGCGTCGAGGTAAGGAGTTCGATTTCGTCACCGGAAGACCGCTCTAAAAATCTCAGCGCGGAGGGGCCGTATTCTGCATCGGCCAGGGCAGTGAACAGGAAGACGTTCGCCTCAACGTATATTCTTCCCTCAATGAATTCATCCAGATAGCTTGGCATCAAGCAACTCCCCCATCTCCTCATAGGCTTCCAGTTTAAGCTGCGGGGCGTCTTTACTTGAACGCAAGGACCCCCACAAAGCCCTCGCCGGGTTGGCGGTAATCTCTAGCCCTTGCAGCTTGATGTGGACGATCACCTCATCACCTAACCGTAGTCCTGAGCGAAAGAGAAGCTTTTCAAGAGAATCCAGGCTCAGTACCTCCTTGGTTACCGTGTGCATCTCATTATCCCCCTTTCTAGCCTTCGCATTTTCCCACTCATGTCATTTGTTGTTATTGTACCACATCCCCTACCTTTTTTCAAGCCAACTCTTTTCGCTGCCTGGAGAGGGACCTTGTCTTAGCTAATCCAACGAACAGACGTAGGCCAAGACATCGTGTCCGTCTCACCGCGCCAACCCGTGCTCCACCACGTATCGTATCCACGCGACGCCGTTGTTGGCGTGCATGAAATGGGTCTTGGCTGTCAGGAAGGTGTTCTTGGCGTATCCTGGCCCCCAGGGTTCGTCTTCGCTTTTCTGCCAGGCGTCGGCGGCGACGTTCTCCCACAGTGTGCGATCCGCCCCACCGTCGTCGTAGATCAGCCCCCAGGCCAGGCCATCGGCCAGGAAGTAGTTCTGAGCCTGGGGCGTGCAGCCTCCGTTCTCTCCGAAATAGTAGCACGTAGGCTCGTCTTCACCCAGTCGCCACCAGTCGGCCTGCAACTCGGCATACCGCAGCAGCGAGTCCTGGGCCGTGAGGTCAGGTGTCCCCGTCCACTCCGTCCTCATGTCCAGGTAGCGCCCCAGCGATTTCATGATCATGCCCAACCCCCAGGGCGAGGTCTGGCTGCCCGACGGGCTCACGTTTGGATCCAGCGTGAAACCGGGCTGGCCGAACCAGGTGTTGTCGGGATGCGAGTCAGCGACGACGTCCTGAGCCGATGTCAGGTAGGCTGGGTCGCCGGTGGCGGCGTAGGCGTCGGTCAGAATCTCCAGGGCGTAGGCCGGCCCACGCGCATCACCCTCGCCGGGATTGTTCTGGGCGTAGCCTGGGCCGCAACTGGGGTCGCAGGGGCTGTTGTCCACTCGCCAGCGGGCGTTTTCGGCCATCTCCAGCCAGGCGTCTTGCACTGCGCCGTCGCCGGTCAGGTAGTAGTAGGTCAACATGCCCCGCATGCCGCCCGACCAGTAGTCAATGAGGGCATGGCGGTGGAGGTTGGGACTGGGGTCGGCGTGGTGCTGGTTGGTCAGCCGGCTCCCCATGGCCCAGCCAGTGGCATAGGGCGGACCCTGCTCGGTGTCCATGCAGGCCACCATCTGGTCAGGCGGCCAGCCGGTACATAGCGAGTGGATGACGTCAACGTCGGCCTGGTGGCGCGCCCCCGATTCGGCCAGTTGCCACCACAGATCGGCCCGCCCGCCGCCGACGTCCAGCGAGCGGATCAGTTGCAGGATGGCGACCCAGGGATGGTCGTACTGTTGGTTGGTGAAGATGGGATACCAGTCGCCGTTGGTCTCGTCCTCGGCGATGGTGTCGCCGAAGTTGCGCCAACCCCAGGCCTCGGGACGAGGGGCGTAGTACCAGCCGCTGCCCACACCGCCATCGCGCAGCCACAGCAGGTTCATCTGGTCGTACAGGATGGCGGCGTCTACATAGCCCTCGAAATCAGTGAAGGCGGCGGCATTGTGAGGAGCCGCGCGGTCGAAGGCACCAGCCTGGCCGAGGTAGTACTCAGATGATGCCCAGGCTCGCAGCGGACTGTGCAGCGCGGTCATGTGGTCGGCCACATCATCTGCGCCAAAGTAGAACAGCACCTCGTGCGTTTTCTGCTCCCCGACCCGCAGCTCGAAGTCCTGGCTGTAGTCCCCAGGGAACAGGCCGACAGTGACCGTCCCATCGGCGTTCAGTTCAATGGCCTTGGGGTAGTTCTGCCAGAAATGGCGCACCCCGGCCACGATGCCGCCGTCGGACGCCAGGAGGCCGGCCCAGCCTTCGCTGCGACAGGTGTTCTCGTCATCGTCTTCCGTGCACGCGCTGTGGAGCGTCGCGCCATTGGCCTGGGCCTGAAAGCCGCGGAAGGTGTTGGCGGTGTTGTCGGGCGCGTGATTCCACTGCGGCCCGCCCGACGAATCCTGGTGGAGCTGGGCGGCGCCGGTGAGGGCGCCGCTCCACGTCTCGCCAGGCCCGCCAGCCAGGGTGTAGGTTGGGGAACCGGTGCCTGCCAGTTGCAGGCTCAGCGACAGGTCGTCGAACAGCACCGTGTTCGGCGATCCAAAGGCCTTGATGTCCGGCTGACCGGTGCCATCGTTCACCATCTGATTGTCGTTCCACACGGTGAACATGACGCGAGCGGTGGGCT
>JADHWW010000173.1 GCA_016783285.1 Anaerolineae bacterium | reverse complement strand
CGTCGCGCTATTGATGATTGATGGCGTCGATGGAGTCACCGCGCAGGATGCTCACGTGGCCGGTTTCGTCCTCGACGAGTGGGCCAGCGTGGTCGTGCTGGTCAACAAGTGGGACGCGGTGGAGAAGGATACCCACACTATGGTGGAGTACACCAGGTGGGTGCGTGAGGCCCTGCGCTTCCTCGATTATGTGCCGGTGCTCTTCATCTCCGCGCTCACGGGACGGCGGGTGCACAAAGTGATCCCGACGGCGCTGGCTGTGCAGGCTGCAAGACGGCAGCGCCTCCCCACCGGCGAACTCAACCGGCTGGTGCGTGACGCGCTGGATCGCCACTCCCCGCCCAGTAAACACGGCAAACGGCTCAAGGTCTACTACGTCAGCCAGCCCGGCGTGGACCCGCCCACCTTTGTCTTTCACGTCAACGACCCCGACCTGCTGCACTTTAGTTACGAGCGCTATCTGGAGAACAGATTGCGGGAGGCCTACGAGTTCCCCGGCACGCCGTTGCGGTTGCTGTTTCGGCGGCGTAGCCGCTAGCCCTCGGCCGCCGGCTCACTGCTATCCGCTACTGGCAACGGCCCAGTGACGACGCGGAAGCCAATGCGGTTCGAACGATGGGCGGGGTGACTGTAGTCGCGGGCAAAACAACGTGCGTCTTTGGCGTAAAAGTTCCACGAACCCCCACAGATAATGTTCTGATCCTCGCCCGCCCGCGAAGTCGTCCACTCCCACACATTCCCCGCGCAGTCGAACAGGCCGTGGGGACTGGCGCCGTCTGGATAAACTCCCACTGAGGTCGTGCTCCCCACCCCACTTTCGCGCACGTTGGCCCGTTTGGAGTCGAACTCGTCTCCCCACGGGTAAATCCGGCCATCCTCGCCCCGGGCCGCCTTTTCCCACTCCTCCTCGGTGGGCAGCCGCACCCCGGCCCACTCGCAGTAGACGAGGGCATCCTCCCAACTCACCAGCACTACGGGATGATTGGCCTTGCCCTCCGGGTAGGTGCGTCGCTCCGCATCCCAGTTGTACGGCTCGGCCCATACTTCGTCGAGACGGGGCACGGAACGGGTAGGGTTTTCGGTCAGGAAGCGGGCGTATTGAGCATTCGTGACGGGGTAGCGGCCGATGCGATAAGCCATCACATAAGTCGATTCCCCCTCCTCGCCACGCTTGAACTCACCGCCGGGAATGTCGACCATCTCGTCGAAATCCCGTGGGTCGCCCAGGTACGCCAGAGCAGTACCGGCTGAAACGCGCTTCGCGGGGCTATCCTCAGCCCCCGGCTCAATCACCTGCGCCATGGCTTGGACGTATTGGTCTATCAGGTTCCCCGCCTGCACATCGGCGACAGCCGCCCGTAGCCGGGTGAGATCGTTACTCAACAAATCCTGCCACCGCCGGGCTATCTCCATCATCGGCTCCCTCCCGGTCTCCTTGCTGGTCGTGCGGGTCAGGTAGATGTAGGCGTTGATCTGATTCCGGGTCAAGTCAGCAAAGGCTGGCCCCGCCCGCAACATTCGTAACAGGGGCTTGTAGCACAGGTACTGCTCTAGCAGCGTCGTGGTCTCTGGCGTCGTTTCGGCCAGCGGCGACACTGCGCGGCTCACCTCCATCCCCTCGCGCGCCGCCCACTCCAGGTCCTGGAGCAGGTTGGGATATTCCAGTAGATCGCGATAGAGGTCACGATAGCGCGCCTGGATGACCACCATCTTGGCCAGGAGCCCCGGCTCAATGGGTTCCATCGTGCCCATCGCCACCCGGCGCTCAGCCAGTCTGAGCAACAAGCGGAAGATATTGAGCGTGCGCTTCACCACGCGCGGGTTGGGTCCCAGGCCCAACGCCAGGATGTCCCGGCAGCCCGGGGGCATAAGGGGATCGTGCTGGTCAATGAAAGCAACGATCAGGTCATCCTCCAGCGGTGGAAGATAAAAGGGAAGTTGCACGATCTTTTCCAGGTACCCCTGCCCTGCGACGGGGATATCCCTCGCGCTCCTATCCCTCCCCACCAGGTAATCGGCGTATTGCACTTGCACTACGCGCTCAATGATGTCCCGGTCCGCAGCGAGGAAAAAGACGCAACCCGGCACGTCGAGGAACAACTTGATCGCTTCCAATACCTCCACTGCTCGCTTGGGCAGACAGCGGTCCAGGTCGTCAACGAGGATCACCAGCAGGCCATTGCGGCTCCACACGTACTCCCGCACCAGGTGAGCGAAGCCTCCCTGGAACTCTTCCAGCAACATCAGTTGCCGGCGGTGGACCTCGGTGCTCTCACGTTGGAAGGCTGAAGCAATCTCCTCCAGCGTCCCCGTCTCACCCTGCAACAGTTTTGCCAGTTCGAGAAACGTGGAGGGGCTGGGAGCCAGGGAAAGGCCCAGGTGCAGCGCCCCTTTGCCCAGTTTGGGCCAGTCAATGCGGATCGAGCCCGCCTCGGTGCGCTGTACAGCAGTGTAGAGCCGCGTGCGCCAGTCCGCGATCTGCTGGGCGTCTTCTTCGCTCAGTTCATCACTTGCGAGCCCCTCTAGCACGCGCAGGATCAACGCTCGCCACAGTGCTCCCTCATCCCGTTCGTACTGCCAGGCGTTGAACCAGACGACCCGTGCCCAACGGTGACTCGCGGTGCGGCGGTTGAGCAACTGTTCGGCGACCAGCCGCATCAGACTGGTCTTGCCACTGCCCCAGGAGCCAAAGATGCCAATGGTGATAGGAGTATCCGCAGTCAGTACCACCTCGGTTAGAATATCAGCGTAGTGGGAAAAGTTGAGCCGGTCGTCTTTCGCGCCCAGGATAGGTTGATCGGTCCACAGGCCACGTATCTCATCCATAAACACCCTCCCAAGATGAATTGGAAATCAACGAGCATCCAGTATCCAATATCCAGATTATACACGCCTTATCGAGTTGGTACAAACTGCCAATTGTGGTATCATTGGGGCTCAAAATCGAGCATAAGGAGCGTGCACAAGTATGAAGAATATCACCATCATCGGCGTTGGCTACGTGGGGCTGGTCACCGGGGCCTGCTTCGCCGACCTGGGCAACCAGGTTGCCTGCGTGGACATCAACGAGAAAAAGATCGAGGGCCTGAAGCAAGAAGTGATGCCCATCTACGAGCCAGGCCTGGAGGAATTGGTGGCCCGCAACGTGCGGGCAGGCCGCCTCAGTTTCACTACCTCGTATGCCGAGGGGTTGAAGGAGGCCGAGTTCGTGTTCATCGCCGTGGGCACCCCTGAGGGGGTGAATGGCGAGGCCGATCTGCGCTACGTGCGCATGGCGGCCCGTTCCATCGCCGAGGTGATGGACCATCCCATCATCATCGTCAACAAGTCCACCGTCCCCGTGGGGACCGGCGACTGGGTGGCCGACATCATCCGCGAGTGCCGCAATAATGGCGTGGATTTTGCCGTGGTCTCCAACCCCGAGTTTCTGCGCGAAGGCTCTGCCATCAGCGATTTTCTGCACCCTGACCGGATCGTGTTGGGCTCGCTGAACCGGGAGGCTGCGGACAAGGTGGCCCAGTTGTATCTCCCGCTGCGCACGACGATTATGATCACCGACCTGCGCACGGCCGAGATGATCAAGTACGCCTCCAACGCATTTCTAGCCACGCGCATCTCGTTCATCAACGAGATTGCCGCCGTCTGCGAGGCGCTGGGAGCCGACGTCCAGGAGGTGGCCACCGGGATGGGCTACGACGAGCGCATCGGCCACGCCTTCCTCAACGCTGGCGTGGGATACGGAGGGAGTTGTTTCCCCAAAGATGTCAGGGCGCTGGCTTACATGGCCGAGAACAAGGGGCGGAAGCCACAGTTGTTGCACGCGGTTATGGAGATCAACACTCACCAGCGCCGGGCAGTGGTGCGCAAACTGGAAGAGGCACTGGGCAGCCTGCGGGATAAGACGATCGGTCTGCTGGGATTGGCGTTCAAACCCAACACCGACGACATGCGCGAAGCCCCATCCATCCACATCGCCCGTATGCTGCAAACGGCGGGCGCCCACGTGCGCGCCTACGATCCGATAGCGATGCAGGTCGCTGCGCGGGTGGCGCCCGAGGTGGAACTGGCGGAGGATGCGTACAGCCTGGCGGAGGGATGCGACGGGCTCATCGTCGTCACCGAGTGGAACGAGTTCAAGAATCTGGACCTGGCCCGCATCCGGGAGTTGATGAACCGGCCGGTGCTCATAGATGGACGCAACATCTACGATCCGGCGATGATGAAGGAACTGGGCTTTTACTACCGGGGCGTGGGGCAGGGCTACGAGAGTTAGTGGACGCGACAGAGTAAGGAGGTTTGGCAATGGCAAAGTGGTTTCTCTCGCTGGAGAATTTCAAGTCCATCCGCCAATTGGAACGATTGGAGGGCCGGCCCATCACTCTTCTCCTCGGCCCCAACAACGCCGGGAAGACTTCTGTGCTACAGGCGCTGCTTTTGCTCAAGGGGAGTCTGGCCTACCCTGAAGCCGTTCTTTCCTTCCGCAACGACCTGGTGGATTTGGGGAGTTTCCGGGATACGGTGACGCAGGGGCACGAGGAGGAAGGAATCTCTATTGAGTTAGGCGAGGAAGAGAACAACAAAGCCTGGAGTTTCTTCCTGCGGGTAGACACACTGGAAGGGACGCTTCAGATACGGGGATGTGACGTCGTTTCAGAAGGATCTCGTTTCGAATACCTCCGTTCTCCCTCTAGTGAAGAGACGTCAGCGATGTATAGTGACCCCCGGGAAGGAGTACTGAAAGGGCGCCAAGTTCTTGAGGGATTGAGATGGCGGAGCTTTATTCCATATTCGGCTGTCTCTCGCCGCCTGCGGCCCAGTATAAGAGAGCCTCAGTGGTTTCTCAATCTCCTACAGTACATCGGCCCTCTCCGTGTCTATCCTGAACGATCCTACCGCTCTCAGCCTCCCCCAGGACTGGACGTGGGGATTGACGGGCGCTGGGCTCCTCATCTGCTGCGCGGGGCCACCGCAGAGCAACTAGGAAACCTGCGCTACTGGTTGGGGGCGGAGGGATTTGGACTGGTCACAAACCTCCGCGCGCGCGATGTGGAGGGTCTGCCTAATTTCGTAGTGGAAGTCAACGTCCAGGGGCAATGGGTCAACCTGCGCGATGTGGGATTCGGCATGTCACAACTGCTTCCCATTGTGGTAGAGAGCATCCTTGTGCCCGCGAAGTCGTGGCGTGGGGCCCCCTTGCTCCTCCTGGAACAACCCGAGATCCACCTTCACCCCAAAGCCCAGGCTGACCTGGGCGCCTTCATCACCGAGATGTCTCGAAAAGGACGACGCTACCTGATTGAGACGCACAGCGAGTACCTGTTGATGCGGTTGGCAACCGAGGTGCGGCGCGGGAAACTTTTGCCGGACGACATTGCCATCTACTTTTTGAGCCTGGACGAGCAGGGCCACACCCAGTTTCGGTACATCCCGTTGGAGGAAGATGGCCGCCTGCCTCCGCCCGATGAGTGGCCGGAAGGATTCTTTGACACCGACATTAAAGAGGCTGACGCCTTCCTGTTTGCCTCTCTGGAACAGGCGGAGGTGTAGCGGATGGGCTTTGTCGTCTTGGATACGGATGTCTTGTCCTCGGCCTCGCCAGGAGAGAGCGAACGGGCTCAGAAGGGATGGCGACTCCTCCAGTGTCTCATAGATGAGTGTCATTTCCTCCTGGTCTCCCCTGGTCTGTGGCAGGAATACCGGCACATCTCGGCCCACTCGACAGGTCGGCGCAAGTTGGCCCGTTATGCCTTCGCCAAAGTCGAGATGGCCTCTGAACCTCTGGATAAGAAAGCACGAGAACGGCTTGAGCAGTTGGGAGTGGACGAGAAAGACGTTGGGTGGGTACTGCTGGCAGCCGAGCGCGAGGCTGTCTTTGTCACCTGGGAAAAGTATGCCCCTCGACGGCGTAAAAGCGCAGAACGAGAACAAGAACACCAGCGCATAGTCCGAGCGGTGGAGGACGAATTCCACGTCCGTATCTGGCACCCGGACTATGCACTCAGGCGGCTCTGCCCGCAATCAAAATAAAAGGAGAGGTAATATAGCAATGAGTTTTCTCAAAACAAGACTAGACAATGGACTGACGGTTCTCATCAAAGAGGCACACGCCGCCCCAGTGGCCAGTTTCTGGGTCTGGTACCGGGTGGGGAGCCGCAACGAACATCTGGGTATCACCGGCATCTCTCACTGGGTCGAGCACATGCTCTTTAAGGGGACGACGGCGTTTCCCAAGGGCGTGGCGGAAAAGGCCATCGCCCGCGAGGGGGGCGCCTTCAACGGCATGACCTGGTACGACTTTACCACCTACTTTGCCACGCTGCCCACCGAGCGCATCGAGTTGGCGCTGCGCATCGAGGCCGACCGCATGGTCAATTCACTCTTCGACCCCGACGAGACCACAGCCGAGCGCAGCGTCATCATCAGTGAGCGGCAAGGGGCTGAAAACGCCCCCAAGTTCCTGCTCAACGAAGAACTGATGGCGGCTGCTTTCCGCGTGCACCCTTATGGCACCGACACCGTGGGCCACATGTGCGACCTGGAGACGATGACCCGCGACCAACTCTACGCGCATTACCACACCCACTATGCGCCCAACAACGCGGTCGCCGTCGCAGTGGGCGACTTTGACGCCGACGAAAGGCTGCGTATGGTCGAGCAGCACTTTAGCGCGATTCCAGGCGGGCCGGACATCCCGCCAACGACAGCCGTCGAGCCTCCGCAGAAGGGTGAGCGGCGGGTGACTGTCGAGGGGGAGGGCAACGTCGCTTACCTCCAGATAGTCTTCCGTGCCCCCACCGTCCACGAACCCGATTTCTTCGCCATGACCGCACTCGATGCTGCCCTCACCGGGGCCAGCGGAATGACCTTTTTTGGCGGCGGCTTGACCAACAAGAGCAGTCGTCTCTACAAGGCGCTGGTGGCGACGGAACTAGCGACCGGCGTATCCGGCTCTCTCCTCCCGACCGTTGACCCCTTCGTCTATGGCCTCTCGGCCATCGTGCGCGCCGGGCATACCCCGGACGAGGTGGAAGAGGCGTTGGAGGCGGAACTGGCGCGCGTGGCCGCCGAGCCGATTGCGCCGGAGGAACTGGGCAAAGCGATCAAGCAAGCCAAGGCGCAGTTCGCCTACTCCAGCGAATCCGTCACCGCACAGGCTCTGTGGATGGGCTTTAGCGAGATATTCGCCGACTATACCTGGTTTGAGAACTATATCGCCAACCTCAGCGGTGTCACCGTCGAGGACGTGCAGCGCGTGGCGCAAAAGTATCTCACGCGGTCGAACCGCACAGTTGGGCGATATGTCCCTCTCAGCGGGGAAAAATAAAACAAGGAGAACAATACCAATGTCCATACCCGGACCGCAAGACATTGCAAGGCACGAACTCGACAACGGAATCGTGGTGTTGGCGCGCGAGAACCACGGCAGTCCTTCTGTCGTCGTCAGCGGCTACCTGCGCGTGGGGGCCTACGACGAACGGTCAGAACAGGCCGGGCTGGCCGCCTTCACTGCCAACGCTCTGATGCGCGGCGCCGCCCAGCGCACCTTTGAGCAAATCTACGAAGAGTTGGAATCGGTCGGCGCCAGTGTTGGTGTCGGTGGAAGTACTCACACCACCGGCTTTGGCACGAAAAGCCTGGCCGAAGACCTGCCGCTGGCGCTCGACGTTCTCGCCGGCGCACTGCGCCATCCTACCTTCCCTCCCGACGAGATTGAGAAACTGCGCGGCGAGATTCTCACCGACCTGGAGGAACGCGCCCACGATACCGGGCGTATGGCCGGTCTCACTTTCCACGAACTGGCGTATCCCACAGAACATCCCTACGCCCGCAGTCTCGGCGGCTACACTGATACCATCAGCAGGCTCAGCCGCGACGACCTGGCCGGGTTCTACGCCGGTGGCTACGGACCACGGGAGATGGTCATCGTCGTGGTGGGCGCGGTGGAGTCCGCCGACGCGCTGACGCAAATCGAGGATGTGTTCGGTGATTGGGAAGGCCACACCTACGAACGCGCCCCGCTCCCCGAGGTTCCCCGCATCACCGAGATGCGCGAGCGCACCGTCTCCATTCCCGGCAAAACACAATCGGACATCATTCTGGGTTATCCCGGCCCCCCTCGCGCCGCGCCGGACTTTTTAGATGCGGTCGTGTGCAACACCATCCTGGGCGTCTTTGGCCTGATGGGCCGCCTGGGAGAGAATGTGCGCGACGAGCAGGGATTGGCCTACTATTCGTTCAGCCGCGTGGAGGGCGGCCCTGGGCCCGGCCCCTGGCGCGTCATTGCCGGCGTCAACCCGGCCAACGTCGAGCGGGCCATCGCTAGTGTCCGCGCCGAGATTCGCCGCATCTGCGAGGAGCCGGTGGGTGAAAAGGAGTTGGCCGACAACAAGGCCTTTATCACCGGCAGCCTGCCCCTGCGGTTGGAGACCAACGAGGGAGTGGCGCAGACCATCCTCAACATGGAGCACTACGGCCTGGGCCTGGACTACCTGCAGCGCTACGCGGGCCTGATCAACGAAATCGCCGCTGAGCAGATACAGGCCGTCGCCCGGCGCCGGCTCGACCACGAGGCTTACGCTATGGCCGTCGCCGGGCCACCAGCGTAGGACAAGTTGCCAACTTGTCTTACCAGAGACACGCGTGCCTATGTTGACCACCGGCGTAGGACAAGTTGCCAACTTGTCTTACCAGAGAGTGCGTGCCTATGTTGACCACCGGCGTTGACCTGATCGAGATCGCCCGCGTCGAGCGAATACTGGCGTGCTACGGCGACCGCTTCCTGGAGCGCGTCTTTACCCCGGCCGAGGTTCTGTACTGCCGGGCCCGTCTGCCGGAACTGGCGGCCCGCTTCGCCGCCAAGGAGGCCGTCGCCAAGGCGCTGGGCGTGGGCGTGCGCATGATCGCCCGCGATGGCGTCAGATGGCGAGACGTGGAGGTCACCGGCGATGCGCGGGGCAAGCCGCTCGTCCGTCTCCACGGCCGCGCCGCCGAGCGGGCTGGTGAACTCGGCCTCACCGAGTGGGCGGTCAGCCTCAGCCACACGCGGGAGTACGCCATTGCTTTTGTGGTGGCGCGGTAGGGGTGTTCCAGAATTTAAAGTATCCCAGGTCATAGCCTGTCATTCTGAACCTGAGTCCTTCACTTCGTTCAGGATAAACTCCGCGGAGGTGAAGAATCTCGCCCCCGACAGGCGGTTTGGGTACTGTGGCGTGAGATTCTTCGCTTCACTGCGTTCCGCTCAGAATGACACTGGAATGATTATTTTCCTGGGACAGCCTGGGCAACATAGTCAGCCTGTCTCCTGTACAAGAGGTGAAAGTATGAACAGAGATGAACAATTTCGCAGAAACCATGACTTGTTCGAGATATTCATGCAACAGGTACTTGACGATCCAGAACTGCTAGACGATATTCCAAATGGCGTTAACATCGTCTTCCTTCCTGACAACGATCCTGAACTCTTGGAAGCCAACCGGGAACTTGGCCGCATAAAACGGCAGGAAGGCAAACAGGTCGTGTTCGTGCAGGTGAAACTCGTGCCCGAGGTGCGCACCGTCTTCGTCCCCCGCCTGAGCGTCAAGCCGGCCTTTGCATAGCAGTGCGTAGCACGAGAGCAAGCGGCCCGCCTGATGGGGACCGCTTTTGCTTGTCCCTTCGCCGCTCCTGTGGTACACTACGCCCGTCTTGAGCAAAGCCGAAGGAACCACGTACACCAAACAAGAAGGAGTAACACAACGATGAACACAAAAAAAGGGCGCGTCTTTTCCGGCGCCCGACCCACCGGCAAGCAACATCTCGGAAATTACATGGGCGCTATTCGCAACTATGTCGCTCTGCAGGAGGACTATGACTGCGTCTACTGCATCGTGGACTTGCACGCCCTCACCACACTCAAGGACACCGACAAGTTGCGCGACTGGACTTGTGAGATGACGCTGGACTGGCTGGCTGCCGGGATGGACCCCGACCAGGGCACCGTCATCTTTGTCCAGTCCCACGTGCCGCAGGTGACCGAACTCCACACCATCCTCTCGATGGTCACCCCCCTGGGCTGGCTGACCCGCCTGCCCACCTTCAAGGACAAGGTGCGCCAGCAGCCCGACAATGTCAACTATGGCCTCGTCGGCTACCCGGTGCTGATGGCCGCCGACATCACCCTCTACAAGGCGGACGTCGTCCCGGTGGGAGTGGACCAGGCCCCTCACCTGGAATTCACCCGCGAGATTGTGCGCCGCTTCAATAGTCACTTTGGCAATGTGCTGGTCGAGCCGCAGGCCAAGCACACCGAGTTCCTCAAGATACTGGGCATAGACGGCGAGCAAAAGATGAGCAAGTCGCTGAACAATCACATCGAAATCGCCGC
>JADHWW010000073.1 GCA_016783285.1 Anaerolineae bacterium | reverse complement strand
GGTGCGCTCGAACAGGGCCTGGGCGGCGATGCCGATGCCGGGGGCGATGGCCCCGCCCAGGTAATCGCCCTCCGCGGACACGGCGTCGAAGGTGGTGGCGGTGCCGAAATCCACCACGCAGGCCGGCACGCCGTAGAGGGCGCGGACGGCGGCGGCGTCCACCACTCGATCGGCGCCCACCTCACGGGGGTTGTCGTAGCGGATGCGCACGCCGGTATGTACTCCCGCGTCCACCACCAGTGACGTCTGTCCCAGGTAGTCCCGGCAGACTTGCTCGAATATCGGCGTCAGTGGCGGCACGACGGAGGCGATGGCGACGCCGGTCACCTGCTCGGGCCGGTAGCCCTGGTGACGGAACAGTTGGTCCAAGAGGATGCCGTACTCGTCGGGCGTTTTGTCGTGGATGGTGCGAATGCGCCAGCGGGGGCCGAGGTTTTCGCTCTCGTAGAGGCCAAAGGTGATGTTGGTGTTGCCGATGTCTATTGTCAAAAGCATTTTGCTTCTCCTGCCTGCGAATGGGAATTCGCAGGCTGGGGCTCAAGTCGGCTGGAAGCCGACTACAGGCCAGTAATGATCGTATGCCACGACGCCGTCGGTAGCGATTATACTTCCCTCCCGCAGTCTGTCAAACGGGAGACGCTCCCGGCTTGAGGTCTGGGGGAAAATGTGCTACAATCTACATCACGTTTCACGTTCAGGCAACTTTTGGCGGCCTTTACCGTATGAATATGTGAGGAGGACATCACATGTCAGTTCGCCCCGTTATCGGCTGGGAGCGGGAGACAGCAGTTCCTAACTATCACCACTTCAACGACTATCTGAGCGCCCGCGATGGCCGTCTCTATTTCGAAGACCTGGACCTGGCGCAACTGTTCGTCGGCGGCCGGCAAGACCAGGGGTTGGGGAAAACCCTGCCCAGCCCGCTGGAAATCGTCTACCTGCCCAAGATCCGCCAGAAAATCGCTTCGATGCGTCGGATCTTTGCTGACGTGAGCGCCGAGGTTGGATACGCCGGCCAACTTTTTTTCGCGTATGCCTCCAAGGCCAACGCGGCTGAGGAAGTGATACGCACGACGCTGGGCGCCGGTGCTCATTACGAAATGTCATCCACTGTGGACGTAGAGATCGCCCGGCTCATGATCGCCGCCGGCCACCTGCCGCCGGACCGGATGGTTATCTGCAACGGCTTCAAACCGGCTGGGACCGACTATGCCGCTAACATCATCAGGCTCAAGCGTGAGCACGACAACGTTATCCCCGTGCTCGAAGACTTGAGCGAGTTGTTTCCCCTGATCGAGTCTGGCCTCCCCTTTGATGTCGGTCTGCGACAAAAGTGCTACGGCCCCCACCAGGATCAGGCCGAGATGGAAGCAGCCAACTCTCGTTTCGGGATGGACGTGGACAACTTGTGGAAAGCGGCCGCTGCTACCGCCGCCGCTCCCAATCTCAACCTCAAACTCTATCACGCCATGGTAGGCAGTCAAATCTTGAGCGAAGCGGATTTTTTGACTTGGCTCAAGCCGCCGATTGAAATCTATGCTCAGTTGCGGCAACGATATCCCAGCCTGAGCATTTTTGACTTTGGCGGCGGCGTGCCTGTGCCCATGACCCTCGATTTCACCTTTGACTATCACGGTTTCGTGCGCCGTCTGTTGACCACGCTGCAAGAGGTGTGCGCCCGTTACGACGTGCCCGTGCCTGACGTGATGGGTGAATTTGGCCGCTACACAACTTCCGAACACGGCGCCCACCTTTTCAAAGTGGTCATGGTCAAAGAGAACGTTTCCAAATTACCCTGGTACATCATTGACGGATCCATAATGACTTCATTCCCCGACAGTTGGGCCCTGGGCGAACACTTTATTGTGTTGCCCCTAAACCACCTCGACCAGCCCTTCCGCCGGGTGCAACTGGGGGGCATCACCTGTGACAGCGACGACGTTTACCCGCCCAAACCCAGCCAATCCCCCCTCTATTTGCCGGTGGAAACGCAAGATCTGTACATCGGCTTTTTCAGCATTGGGGCCTACCAGGAGATGCTGGGCGGCGTGCGCGGCAGCAAACATTGCGTTTTGCCAGAAGCGAACGAGTTGATCGTGGACCGGGACGACGATGGCCGTTACCAATTCCAGATCCTACCCGGCCAGAGCGCCGGCGATGTCCTGCGCAATCTGGGCTACATCAAAACGTGAGGAGTGACGCATGCAAAAGATAGATAGAACCCGGCTCATCTTTATCGCCATCGTCGGTATTGCCCTGGTGATTGCCTGTGGCGCGGTCGCCTACGGCGCCATCAGTAAATTGCTTACCGAGGCGAGCGCCACTGCGACGCCCGTCTCCGGGGGAGCGACGCCTGCTTACGCCACGCCCGTCGTGCACCTGGAATCGCCGGAGCCCATCTTTGCCCCCGACTATGACCCCGACGACGGATTGTCCGTCTACGTCTGCGGCGCCGATGCCTTTGGCAGTTACTTTACCCTGCAACAGATGCAGATGTCGGGCACAGACGTCGCGCACGGCTTCCACCTGGGGTTGGTGCCCTTTTTCCTGGACGACGACCCGGCCTACGACGTCTCCGAGGAGCAACGCACGGCCCTGCTCAACAGCGGCCAATGGGATTGCTTGCTGACCACGCTGGACTCGGTAGCCCTGAGCAGCCCCGGCCTCATCACGGCCATCGTTGACGAGAGCGCCGGCGCCGACCAACTGTGGGCGCGAGACGTCGCCACGATCAACGATTTGAAGGGCCAGCGCATTGCCTTTTCGCGGGGCAGCGTGGGCGAGTACTTTGTCTACTACGCCCTCTCCATCGCCCGGCTGAACCCGCGCTTTGACGTGACGCTGTTGCCCGCGGACAACGTGGCCGAGGCCATCGAGGTTTTTAACGCGGGGCAGGCCGACGCCGTCTCTGGCTGGGAACCGGACATTTACGACGCCGAAGCGAGTGGGGGTATGCCCCTTCTGAGTTCCAACCAGTTGCGCATCGTCATTGACGTGGTGGTCACGTCCCGCCAATCCATCACCGGCAAAGCCGACCTGGTACAATCCTTTCACGACGCCTGGTTCGATACACTAAAGGCGCAGGTGGAGGACTTTGACACGGCCGCGGCCCAGGTCGCCGATTGGGGACACAACGACTGGAGTTTCGTCTACCCCGAGAGCGCGAGCGACGACCTGACCCTGTGGCTGGAGAGCGTGGCCCAGGCCGACCTGGGCGACAACGCCTTCGTCATGCGCGACCCCAGGCCCATCGTGAACCGGCTCGAGATCGCCCGGCGCGTGTGGGCTGCCTCTGGCCTGGAGGTGCCCGACGACGACGTGGCCGATCTGGTGAACCCCGGTTTCGTCTCCCGGTCGGCCGCGCAGGCCACTCTGCAGGCCAACGGCAACCCGGTCAACGACAGTTTCTCCCTCTCCGCCCAACTCGACCTATCCGGCGTCAGCACTGACGACGCGGCGACGCTGGTGGTGCTGCCCTGCCGTCGCTTCACCTTCCTGCCCGAATCGACCGAGTTGACGCTGGAATCGCGCCGCATTCTGGACGATTGCGTGATGCCTACCCTGTCGCAAAGCGTGGGCCTGTTCTTGCAGGTCAAAGGCTGCGCGGCCTGGCCCGGCCCGCCCGGCACGTACATGAAAGATGAGATTCTGGAATTTGCCGAGGCGCGCGCCCAGTCGGTGGTGGACTACCTGGCTTCCCAGGGAATCGACCCGGCCCGCTTCATCGTCGCGGGCACCTTACCGCCGGAGGAGCATTGGGAGACCGAGGACGCGGGAAAACAGGCGGAAGATCGCTATGTAGAGATGACGTTGATAACGGTCGGGCGCTAACAGGGAGAAAATCAATGATTTGCGACATTTGTGGAAAAGAAGGTGCTCGCGTTCGTTACGTGACACGCAGTTACGGCAAAGGTGGAAACTTGCTCGTTATTGAGAATGTCCCCGTTATCAATTGTCCACACTGTGGAGAAAGTTACCTCACCGCCGGAACATTACACGAGATCGAACGCATCAAACTGCACCGGCAGAGTGTTACCATAGAACGTCCTGTACCTATCGCGGTTTTTGCCTAGCCCCATCACTTTTCCGGCCGGGGGCGTGCTTTATCGTCGAGGGCGCCTTGCCGCCGGAGGAGCATTGGGGGATTGAGGACGCGGGATTGCAGGCGGAAGACCGGTACGAGGAGAGCGACGATGCAAATAAGACAGCGCACCATTTTGCTGCTGGTAACGATCCTGGTCCTGACGACGATCACCTGCACCTGCAGTTCAATCAGCGGTGATGGCCCGCCCCGTAACGCCGCCGTGGTTGAAGTGATGGCCAACACCAGCCTCACTCCCTGGCTGGAAGCGGCGATTGAAGGTTTCAACGCCGCCAAAATCGAGACGGCCGCCGGCAAACCGGTCTATGTCGTGCTCAACCTGGTCGAATCGGGGCAAGCCGTGACCGACATGGCTGACGGCACCCCTTTACCGGCACTGTGGATACCGGATGGCCCGGTCTGGGTCAACCTGCTGGCCGATCAGGGCAACGCTAGTTTCCAGGGCAACTGCGTCAGTCTGGTCGAAAGCCCGCTGGTCATCGCCATGTGGCGTCCGGTGGCCGAGTCGCTGGGCTGGCCCGGGAGGTCACTGGGCTGGCTTGACGTGGGCAGCCTGGCCGCCGACCCCTCCGCCTGGGACTACTACAGCGGCGGCCAGTTCGGCGACACGCTGCGCCTGGGCCACACCCACCCCGGCCTGTCCGCCACCGGCGCCAGCACGCTTCTCGCCATCGTCCAGGCGGCTGAAGCGAAAACGGAGGCCGTCGGCGTGGACGAGGTTCAAAAGCCCATCGTGCAGGCTTCGGTGAGCGCGTTCGAGGCCGCCGTCTCCTGGTTCAGCAGCGCCACCGACGACCTGGGGCGGACGATGAGCGAACGGGGGCTCGGCTATCTGGGGGCAGCCGTGATGTACGAGAGCACGGTCGTCAACTATGGCGGCGGCGACCCGGGCCTGGTGCCCATCTACCCCTTCGAAGGCACCTTTGTCGCCACGCACCCGGCTTGCTTGAACGGCGCGGCCGGCGCCGAGACGCAGGAAGCGGCCACCATCTTCCGCGACTATTTGCTGGGGGAAAAAGCGCAACGGATGGCCCTGGCCAACGGGTTGCGGCCGGTCAACGAGAGCGTGCCTCTGGGCCCGCCGCTGGACGCGGCCCACTCTGTTGATCTGTCCCAGCCAGAGATCGTCTTTGGCCCGCCCAGCGTGGACACGATTTACGCCGTGCAGGATTTGTGGCAATCGGCGCGCAAGGACGTGAACCTGGTAATGTTGTTGGACACGTCCGGCAGTATGGCCGGCCGCAAGATAGACGGCGCGCGTGAGGCGGCCATCCAGTTCGTGGAGCAGATGGGGGACGACGATTTTATCACCATCGTCGCGTTTTCGACCCAACCAGACACCATCCTGATCCACGAGCAGGTTGGCCTGACGCGCGGCAAGGTCATCGGCATGATCGAGGGGCTGGATGCGGATGGTTATACGGCCCTCTACGACGCCATTGGCGACGCGGCCACCGTCATCGCCGACACCAACTCTCCGCAGACGAGCAACGCCATGGTCGTGCTGACGGACGGCCTGGACACGAAAAGTTCCCGCTATCACTTTAACCAGGATTTGATCGAGATGGCCGCCGCCAACGACACCACCGTCTTTACTATCGCCTACGGAAACGACGCCGACGAGGAACTCTTGGCCAAACTGGCTCTCCAGGCCCACGGCAACTTTTACCTGGGCGACGAAGCCAGCATCGCCGCTATCTATGAGGAGATGTCGGCCGCTTTTGGCGGCAGTGTGGGTGTCGGGCGCTGAGTAGGTGAGCAACTGAGTAGCAGATGAATAGAGGAGGGAGCCTATGAGCATACGGCGTGAAATCATCACGTTTCACGCCTCACGTTTCACGTGGGAAGATCATAAACTAGAACAAAGGAGGCACTGAAAAATGGCAACACTTTTGCAAAAAGTCTCGACGTTGATCTCGGCAAATCTGCACGCACTGGTGGATCAGGCGCTAAAGAGCAACAGTATGGCTGTGATTGACCAGTACATCCGCCAGGTGGAGGATCACCTGGAGAACCTGGAAGACGCCGCAGCCACGGTGGGCGGCGAGACAAAGTCCATCAAGCGCAAACTGATTGACTATGAGCAGAAAGAGAACGAATTGGACCGGGCGGTTGACGCTTTCCTCACGGAGGGCAACGAAGCGGCGGCCACGGCTACCCAGAGCAAACTCAACAGCACCCGGCGGCTGGTTGAGACGTACCAGGAGCAACTCGTTCGTCTGGAAGCCGAGTACCAGCAGTTGTTGGAGGCCAAGGTCAAACTGGAGGCGCGCCTGGCGACGATGAAGCAGCAGCGCGAGGAACTCGAGGCGCTTTTGGAGTTGGCCAAGAGCAAGGAGGTCGCTGTCAAGGCCATGAAGGGTCTGGACGACCTGATGGGCTCTGGCGACGCCGACATTGGCCGTCTCGCTCAAGGCATCTATGCCCGGCTCGACAAAGCCACCACCGCCACCGAAATACGGGCCGCCAGCCTCGACGAACAGATAGACGAGGTGCTGGACCGCAGCGTCATTGACGCCCAACTGGCCGAGCGTAAGAAGAAACTCGGATTAGGCGAATAGCCGCAAGAGACGAGGAGACAGGGAGAGGGGGAGATTTTTAGTCACCCCCTCCCCTTGTCCTACCTTTTCCCCATCTCTCTGTCAGATTCCTTATGTCCACAATTCGCTCTGAATTACAGAAGAAAGCCCAAAGCGCCATCCTGCAATACGCCTTCTTCCGTTGGGAGAGTGCGGTGGTTCTGGCTGGCACGATCCTGCTCACGGCGCTGTTTCCCCATCCTTTCTCGTGGTGGCCGGTGTGGGGCTGGCCGCTCTTGGGCCTGTTGGGGCTGGCTGCCATCGTCCGCTCTAGCCTGACCGATGCCGAGACCAACGCCAGGATATTGCAGGAACTTTTCCAGGAGCAATTTGACCCGCGCTGGATCAGGGATCAGGACTTGCGCGAAGATGTGGAAACTGCGTTGGAATACCAGCGTCACATCGAGGCCCAGGTACGCGGGCAGCGGGCAGGCGTGTTGCGAGACCGCTTGGAAGATACCGCCAACCAACTGAGTAACTGGACCGGCAACATTTACCGGCTGGCCCTACGGCTGGACACTTATCGGGGGGATGCGCTGCTGGCCCGGGATCGGGAGAGGGTGCCGCAGGAGATCGAATCGCTCGCCGCCCGGCGCAGGCGAGAAGGCGACCTGTCCGTCCAGCAAGAGTTGGACGAGGTGCTGGAAAGCAAGGGCAAACAATGGCAGACGCTGCGCGCCCTGGACGCCCGCATGAAGCAGGCCGAGTTGCAACTGGAACAAAGCCTGACTGCCCTGGCCACGGTCTATGGCCAGGTGCAGTTGATTGACGCTCAAGACGTGGATAGTAGCCGGTCTGAGCGCTTGCAGGCCGACATCCAGGAACAGGTCAGCCGGTTGAACGATCTGGTCAGCAGCATCAGCGAGGTCTACGATTACCGCACGCAAGGGCTGGTTTGAGGTATCTTTTCAAACTGACTATTCCCCATAGATTTTCCAAGCCATACGCTCTGCCCAAACCTCGAAGGTCTGAATGATTGCCCCCAAATATTGAAAAGATACGGTCGCTGACAGATTTGGCCCTGTTGCTTACCTGACTACTCCCCATAGATAAATCCAGGGGGTTCTGGCGATCCGGCAGTCTTTCTCGAGCTCTCTCCTGCCGTCTGAAAGAAAACGGAGGGTACAACATCGCGAGTCTCAACTGCGTTCACGCCGGCTTTCACAGGCGACCGGCTCTGTCTCCGGCCTGTTTTCCTTCTCAGCCCAAAGCTGGATGGCAGAGGCCGTCCATTCGCCGGTTGGACTATCTGACTCAACGCCGCCTGGAGGAGCGCGTCCACACCCGGCCACGCGACACGCGCGCGGCCCGCGTCGAGCCGTTCTCCTTCCACGCACGAGGCGAGAAAGGCAGAATACAAATCACGTTGGGCCACGATCCCGCAGTCGCACACGTGCCACCGGCGAGAGAGGGGCTTTTTTGTCACCGTCCCGCAGTTGTGGCACACCTGGCTCAGGCGGGTGGTGCGGGTGGGGAACTCGACGACCAAAGCGCCGGCGCTCTCAGCCTTGCGCTTCAGGTGTCTGACGAACGTTCCGGGCGCACGCATCCCGACTGACTTGCCAAAGCAACGTTGGAAGGCCCAATAGGACAACTTTTCCAACTGAACAGTGTCGCCCATCCGCAAGACGCGGTTGACCATCCGTCCGTGCAGGCTCTTGCGGTGGGCGGCTCGTTTACGGTACAACTCGGCCAGTTTGGTCTCGGTCCGGCGCTGGCGTCCCGACTTGCGCCAGACTTTGGGGCCGGGCTTGATGGTCCCGTCGGGGTTGTAGTTGTGGGGGTTGTTGGCCCGGCGCTGGCGGTCTATTTTGCGCTGCAGGCGACGAATCACCTTCTGGCACGGTTCCAGTTCGGCACAGAACTGCTCCAGGAAAGCGTCCCGTTCGCTCACGGCGGCGATGGTGGAGGGGCCGAGATCGAGGCCGACCACGCCTGTGCCTATCCCGTTCTGGGGCTTTTGGTAAGGCTGGCCCTCGCAGGCTAGTTGAACGTAGAAGCGGTTGCGGGCGTTCAGTTTGCGGCGCACGATACGCACGTACTTGACGCGGCTGCTCAGGCCGTGGGTCATAACTGGGTCATCTGGATCAATGATGGCTTCCAGTTCCAGGCCCAGCCACTCGATGCGGTCGGTGCGCCAGCGGATGCCGCTCGCGTTCGACTTGCCTTCGACGGTATCCATCTGGTTGCGGCCCTTGAAGCGGGGGCGCCCGCGTTTGCCGAAAGCGTACTGCTGAACGGCTTTGAAAGCGCGGGTGGCGAGTTTCTGGATGGTGTTGATGTCGAGGTGCTGACCGATCCAGCAGTGGTTGAACTGTTTGGCGAAGGCGTGCAGGTCGTACTCGCGGAAGCCGACGGTGGTGTTAGCTTCCCGAAAGGCGCGAGTGCGGGTCCTGCCCTTGGGCGTCTCGTGCGCGATCTGGTATGCCTTCGACTGGCGCAACAGATTGAGACGTTTGAGGCTCTCGCCCAGGCAGGCGTTATAGACCTGGCGGGTGGCTTCCAGCCGGGCCAGCAGTCGCTTCTCCTGGGAGTGAGTCACCTGAAGGGGGATCTCGGCGATGAAGGTGTCTGTCATCTATCGTCCTTTTTGCTGCTCAATGTACCGCTTGACGGCTGCAAGCGGAGCGCCGCCTATAGTGGCGACGAACGACGTGGTACTTGCAGGAGTAGACGACGTTTCGGTTGGACTTGAGTGGAACGTTTGTTCGCATACCGGCATTATACCACAGAGGGGTATCTAATGCAAGTAGGAAACCCCGAACGAATAGGAAACGGCCCTTCCTCCCCACTACATTGCCAGAAGATACACCGTGTTCTTCCTTCGCAAAGTGTGCTTTGAGCACACCTAGCGCGGCCGGCCAAAATCGGCGATAAAATAATAGCCCCAATTGGTCTGGGCCACGCCCATGCCGATTTCGTAAAGATGGGTGGCGAGCAGCGTGCGCCGGTGCGGGTCGTTGGGCGGCACCTCGTCCATCCAGATATCCACCGCGCCCTGGGGGGTCTGGCGCTGTGCCCAACATTCCGCCCAACTGGCGGGGTCGTAGCCCGCACGGATGATGCGGGTCTTGATGTTGGAGCCGTCGGAGCCGGTATGGCTGCACCAGCCACGCTGGGCGCAGTCGTTGGCGTGAGCCTGGGCCGCCCGCGCCAGTGTCTCGTTGTAGGCCAGCGGTCCCAGGCCGTGCGTGGCACGCACCTCGTTGATGATGCGCACCGTCTCGTGGGGCCAGGCGGCGATGTCGGCGGGGGGAGGAGTGTGGGAGTGTGGGAGTGTGGAGGTGTGGGCGGGTGGGGGTGGGGGTGTGGGCGGGTGGGTGGGAATGGCGGTGGGCACACGCGCCACGGCGGGGCCGTCCAGCGGCAGTATCAGTTCCTGGCCAACCACAATCAGGTCGGCGTCGGTCAGCCCGTTGACGGCCTCGAGGTATGCTGCTTTCAGGCCGTAGGTGCGGGCGATGCCGACCAGCGTCTCGCCCGCTTTCACGACGTGTACGACCCAGAAGCGCGAGGCGCCCTCCCAACCGACTCGCGGGGGGATGGAGAGCACCTGTCCTACCTGCACGACGGTCGAGTCGCCCATCTCGTTCTGGAGTTGGATCGCGGCCATGGGTACGTCATAAGCCGTAGCCAGATCCAGCAAGGTGTCGCCCACCTGGACGGTGTGTTCGACGAAGGTGGATCC
>JADHWW010000072.1 GCA_016783285.1 Anaerolineae bacterium | reverse complement strand
GGGTTCGTGGGGGAGGGCGAGGGACGAGGGGCGAGGGACGAGGGACGAGGAGTTGGGAATGGTTCTGGGGGTGCGGGAGTATAGGAGTGTGGAGGTGAAGGTATGGGGGTGGCGGAGTCGTCCGCGAGTTCAGTGGCGCAGGAGGCCAGCAGGAGGCAGAGGGCGATCTGGGCGGCAAGAAAGGTCAAACGTTTGTTCATGCGCTCGCGATAACCCTTGACTGGGTGGTTCGGCAGGTTAGGATGTCAGGGCCCATCGCGCGGCCGGCCGAAATCGGCGAAAAAGTAGTAGCCCCAATCGGGCTGCACCACGCCCACGCCGACCTCTGTTAGCGATGGGTTGAGTATCGTGCGCCGGTGGGGGTCGTTGGGCGGCGCCTCGTCCATCCACATATATATTGCGTTCTGGGGCGACTGGGTGTGCGCCCAACATTCTGACCAGCGGGCGGGGGTGTAGCCTGCGCGTTGCATACGGGTCTTGACGTTAGAGCCGTCGGAGCCGTAGTGGCTGCCCCAACCGCGCTGGAGGCAGTCGTTGGCGTGGGCCTGGGCCACCTGTGCCAGCGTCTCGTTGTAGGCCAGCGGGGGCAGGCCATATTGAGCCCGGGTTTCATTGATCAGCCGCACGATTTCGTGAGGCCAGGCGGCGACATCGGCGGGCGGGGGCGCGGGCGCGTCCACGGCCACGACCGGCGCGGTGGTGGGAGGCGGCGATGAAACGGTGGCTGTGAGTGGCACAGAGATGGCATCTGGGGTTGGGGTGGGAGGCGGAATTGGCGTGGCGGTAGGCACTGGCGCGCGCGCCACGGCGGGCGCGTCCAGCGGTAGCACCAGTTCCTGGCCGATCCCAAGCAAGTCGGCGTCGGTCAGTCCATTGACGGTCTTGAGGTCTGCTGCTTTCAGACTAAAAGTCTGGGCGATGCCGACCAGCGTCTCGCCTGCTTTCACCATGTGTACGACCCAAAAGCGCGAGGCGCCCTCCCAGCCGGCTCGCGGGGGGATGGAGAGCACCTGTCCCACCTGCACGACGGTCGAGTCGCCCATCCCGTTGCGGAGTTGGATCGTGGCCATCGGCACGTCGTATTTCGTGGCCAGGCCCAGCAGGGTGTCGCCGGGCTGGACGGTGTGCGTGACGGAAGCGGGTTCGGCTGGCGGCGGCTCCGGGGGTGTTGGGGATGGGGGTGAGGCTGGGGTGTGTGGGAGTGTGGGAGTATGGATGTGTGGGGGTGTGGGAGTATGGGTGGACGCGGCGGTCGCAACCGTTGAAGCAGTGGGCGTAACCGGACCTTCAACGACCTCAGTGGCGCAGGAGGTCAGCAGGACGAGTAGAAGGTAATGGACAATCAGGTTGACGAGAGATAAAAGATGTCTGCTCACAAGCGCCTTGCGATCTCCCGCTCGTACTCCGGGAAGTAGCGGCCGATCACGGTAAGGTCAAAGGAGCGCAGGATGGATTCCTTCGGTTCACGTTCCAAGAGGAAGCGGAAGGACTCGGTCACCAGGGTCTCCGGGCTCGCTTTGCCGCCGGTGAGCCGTTCGTAGTTGGCTTTGCTGAGGGTCACTCGGTGGTGGGTCTCTCCCCTTCCTTCTTTGACGGTGATCTGGAACTCGTACGTGTCGTCGCGTTTCGATTTGTTGATTTCGATGCTTGCCATAGTTTGCCTCCTCTCCAAGTGAAGAGCGTAATCCCTCGACCGGGTTTTGTCCCCGGCATTGTGTCCTCCGGGGCCGCTTACTCATCATCCCATGAAGGGTACTGTTCCGGTGCTTCGCCCACTACTTCAACGACCCCCGGATACTCCGCCTCCGGTGCGTCGGGGTTAATGGCGTGCACGTGCACCTTGAAGCACTACTCGTCCCCGTAGTCGAAAAGGTACATGAACTCCTGGCCCACCTCCAGCCCCAATTCGCCCACCGCGGTCTCTCGGACGTCGCCAGGGCCGGACACCGCTTCCTCTATCTCGCTCCGGCGTGGTATTCGAAGACAGCTATATACTCCGATGACGACACCACCACGTTGCTTTCAAGGATTCGAATCCGTCTAATATTTTCCCAAAGCGTCTCTATAGTCCTTCGGAAAATGATTTTGACACTTGCCAATCTGAGCAACTCTAACTCCGGTCAACCCCACCTTGCCTAATTTCGCAACTTGAGGCATACTGTTCTCCACGGCGTAAGGCGTTGCAATCCCCCAAGCTGCTTCGCCTGCTCGGCGATGACCGTTCTCTGCGCAGCGATGGTCGCCTTCAAATCCTCCTTGTCCTCAGTTGGCTCAGTAGCAAATAACTGACAAGCCAAAGATGACGCAAGCGCGAAAACCAGAACTACGAAACTCGTTCTTTTCTTACTCATTCTCCCTCTCCCTCAAAGTCATCTTGCGCCTGCCTTCCCTGTCCGGCCAAGCAGGTCACTTACGAGCACGCTTCGGCCGCGCCCGCCGCTTTCGCTGCACAGAATCCCCTCCCTCGTGCTCCGCTGAGTCTGCTCTCTAGCGAAGACGCATAGATGGCGGACTATCAAACAACTGCTATTGCTGCTGCTATTCTACTCCAAGCCGGTGGAGTATGCAAATTGCTCCTATGGCGGGATTTCGTAGTAGAACGACGTTGTCCTTCACCACCACATATAGGGATTTCGCAATCGCCATCCCCCATATATTGTGGGCTATGTCTTAGGGTTGATTTTATCAGGCTGCTCATCAACCCAGATGGGTGCGTGACCGACCACCAAATGTGGGAATCTGCGCTTGGGGTTGATGGCATATGTGGGGGTTGGCATCTCCGTTCTGCTTCGAATCCCCGTTATCCCGAATCGCTCCAGATCTAAGCAAAGATTGCGGAGAAGGCGATCACTCAATCACCACCCCCTCCAGCCCCTCCTCCGGCTGGGGGTAGCGCATGTCTAGCCCCTCTAGCGCCTCCACCAGGACGGTTGCCACCACCAAGTTGCGGTACCACTTGCGGTTGGCCGGGACGATGTACCAGGGCGCCCATTCGGTGCTGGTCTTGCTGAGGACGTCCTCGTAGGCCCGCATATAGTCCGGCCACAACTTGCGCTCATCCAGATCGCCCAGGCTGAACTTCCAGCGTTTGTCAGGCTCGTCCAGCCGGGCCTGCAACCGTTCCTTCTGCTCGTCCAGGCTGATGTGCAGAAAGAATTTCAGGATCGTCGTGCCCTCGTCGGCCAGCATGCGCTCAAAGTCGTTGATGTGGGCATATCGCCGGCCCCACACTGCCGGCGGTACCAGGTTGTGTACCCGCACGACCAAAACATCCTCGTAGTGGCTGCGGTTAAAGATGACGATTTCGCCCTGGCTCGGCGTCTGTTTGTGTACCCGCCACAGGTAGTCGTGGGCCAGTTCCTCCAGCGTGGGCGCCTTGAAGCCGGTCACCTTCACGCCCTGGGGGTTTACACCCTCAAAGACGTGGCGAATGGTGCCGTCCTTGCCGCCAGTGTCCATTGCTTGCAGCACGATGAGCACCTTGTGTTTGTCTTCCGCGTAGAGCAGTTCCTGCAGCGCCTCTAACCGCTCGTTGAGCGCTCGCAGTGCCTCTCGTGCTTCCCGTTTGCTGCCGTCAAATGTGCTTTTGTCGTTGGGGTCCCACTGGCTCAGATCTATCTGGCTGCCTGGTTTCACGCGATATCGTTCCATTGTGCCTCCCGATGTGAAGCGTCTGCCGTCACGGGGATGTTGCCGGCGTCAGTCGCGCGTGGTGCGCGAGGATTTTTTACGATTCGTGACCAGGGCGCTGCCGCCCATCGCAGCCGCGAGGATGCCGACGATCAGCCACGGCCGGCTGGCGGGGACGTCGGACGTAGGAAGCGGGACGGGCGTGGAGGTGGGGATGTTGGTTGGTGTGTTGGTTGGTGTGCTGGTTGGCGTGTTGATTGGTGTGCTGGTTGGTGTGTTGGTTGGTGCGGTGGTGGGCGTGTTGGCTGGTGCGGTGGTGGGCGTGTTGGCTGGTGTGCTAGTTGGCGTGAGAGTGCTGGTTCCTGTGGGAGACTCAACCTCAACCTTAACCTCAACCTTAGTGGGTGTGATGGTGGGCAGAATCTCTTCCTCAATCTCTTTCTCAGAGAGGCGATCTGGGGTGGCGGTCGCGCTCGCCACGGGCGGCGGGGTCGGTGAGGAAGGGACGGGAGCGGTGTCGGCGCTCACCCGAGCATCTTCGACCAGCATCAGCGGCGCGCCGCCTATCTGGCAGCCCTGGGCACAGTTGGCGCCGGCCAAATCGAGATAATAGTAACCGCGCTCGGGGTAGACGCGGCGAGCCGCGCCGTACGCGTTCAGGAGCAGCGCCCGTGTCGTGCGGGCCGGGATCATTGCGGTCTGGGCCTCCGGCGTGCGCGCCCAGACGACGGTCGTCGTCTGCCGGCCCCGGTCTATCGTCACGACTGAGATGTCGTCGCGGCGGCCCCAACTGCCGCCCCGGAATCCCGAAAGATAGTTCGTCGCCACCTGGTAGGCGGTAAAGGCGGGGCGGCGGCTGCCGTCCATGCGCACCAGCCCAAAGGGCTCGGGGTCGGCGGCGCTGTCGGTCGCGGTGTCAATCATCTTGTAGACGGCAATGCGCTCGGCGCCGGCGGCGATCTCTAAGGCAAACGCCTGGATGATAAAGAATGCCTGCTCATCTTCCGAGACGCGGGAGAGGTAGGCGTTCGTCTCGGCGATCCAAAAGGGTTTGTAGATACCCCGGTTGTGGAGAAGGCGGTAATAGTGGGCCGTGATGTCGTAAATCTTTTCCGGCTCGTGGTAGAGGTGGAGAGTGGCGACGTCAAAGTAATAATTGTTGGCCGCAGCGTTTGGGTCGGCGACGAGCGCGTCGAGGAACTGGCCGAACCAGTGTTCATTGTGCCAGTGGGTCACGGCGGCCATGTGAATGACGGCGTTGGGATTGGTCTCTTTGGCGACGGTGTAGGTGACGCGCAGCAATTGGATGAAATCCTCAGTAGAGCCGCCCCAGGTCATATCTGGCGAACCCAGAGGGATCTCGGGCTCGTTCCACACGGTCCAGTGGTCAATGCGGCCAGCGTAGCGGGCGACGATGGTGCGCACAAAATTGGCCCACAGGTTATTGGGATCGTCGGTGGGGAGGTAGAGGCCCTGGGGGACGCCGGGACCTATCCCCAGGTCGGTGGCCCAGCCGGGCGTGGTGATTAGCAACCCGACGGCCTGGCGCCCGGCCGATAGTTCCGTCGCCAGTTGCCCCTCAGAGATGGGGACGACGTTCCACTCGTCGGCGCCGTTGGGCTGGATCCTGTTCCACTCAAACGTAATGCGGGTCCAACCGGCGCCCAGCGCAGTGGCGGCGGACGGGTCAGCGTAGGCCTCGACGACGCCAAAGCGGTAGTCGGGAATGCCGGCGGCGCTTGCGGTGGGCGCCTGTGGGTTGATGACAGTAACTGCCAGGAGGATAGCGACGAAAGTGAAACGGAGCCACCGGGTTCGCATCATCTCTATTGCTCCATTCTCTCCATCGCTTGGCACAGATATATCCTGTTTGCCAAAAGGCACGGCATGTGCTAGAATGTTTTCCCCCATACGCGTGGGGGTGGACCTTATGATAGCACAGCTGGCGACAGTGTCAAGCCATTTTCCCCACACGCGTGGGGGTGAACCGTGTGAAACGAGTATAACGTGTGAGGAGGCCTTGATGGCAGACCCGACGTCTGACGAAAAGAGTTCGCCCGACAATTCTATCACCGAACTGGGGCTGCGCGCCAGCGCCAGAAATGCGTTGCTGGGCGCGGGTATCAGCACCGTGAGCGGTGTTTTAGCCACCCTCGCGGGGGGGGACGAGGCTCTGACCAACCTGAAAGGCTTCGGCCCCAAGTCGCTTGCCGACCTCAAGAAGCGGCTGCGGGAACGCGGCTTTGCCCTGCCGGGTGAGGCGGCCCCGCCTGCCGAGGTCGTGGAGACCTTGCCGGAGGCGGAGGCGCCGGACGAGGTCCCTGCCGTTGCAGCGGAGGCGCCGGACGAGGCCCCTGCTGTTGCAGCGGAGACTGTACCGGAGGAAGAAATGCCGGCCGCGGCCGGCGCTGTGGCTGTGGCGACTATGCCGGAGGCGGAGGCGCTGGACGAGACTCCCTCGTTCGGCCGGCGGCTCGGCGCTACCTTGGCCCGTGTCCGCGAACGAGTGAACGTCAAAGCCTTGATTTTGATCGTGGTCGGTGTGCTGCTCATCGCTGCCCCGCTTCTGCCTCCCATCTCGCTCCTGGAACGGCTGGGCATCGTCGGTTACACCACACTCGACGCCGAAAACAGTTCCGTCTCCCACGCCGACGGGTTGACGTTGAGCGCGGACCCCGAAACTTTTACCGGCAAGTTGCGGGTGCGGCTAGAGTCGGTGCCGCGCCTCGAGTTCCTGGAAGGCTCGGCCGGTTCTGCGCTGCGCCAGGCGGTCGAGGCCCTGCCTGACTATCTGGCTGTCAAGAGTTCTTTTTACCAGATCCAGGTACGCGGCGATGCCCCCCAGCCGGTGACGATTGACGTAGTGCTGCCCAATGCCGCAGAGCCGTGGGAGACACTCGACCTCTACACCTGGACCGGAGAAACGTGGGAGTGGGCAGGCAGCGAACTGCACGCCGAGGTCGCCGAGCACGAATTTATCCGTATCCAGACGACCGACGTCCCGGCCAATCTCGTGGTCGTCCAGGCCGGGCCGATCACGCCGACCGTCTCTGCCTCCCTGGGGCCGGGTGACGGCCCGGTTCGTGACTCGACGATCCGTTCGAGGATACTGAAAGGACTGTTCCTGGGCACGGACGGCGGTTTTGTCGGTGATCCCGATGGTCTGCTGCAACCGGACGATGTAGGGGCGGGGTCACCCCGCCCCTACACCGTCCTGCCGACCCTGCGCAACTGGGCTCCCGGTGCGACCGTCAACCAGGGCCTCCTCTCCGACCTGTTGACGATACCCGAGATCCAGGAAACCCACGTCAACAACATTGTGCAATTGTGCACCGAAAGGGGCTTTGCCGGTGTGGATGTGGACTACCGGGGAGTCGCGCCCGACGATCGTGACGCTTACACCGCCTTCATCAACGCGCTTTCCAGCGCCCTTCACGCCGCAGATCTGCGACTGACCGTCGTCGTTGAGCGGCCAACGTCCACCAATGGCGGGTGGGACACAGGAGGCTACAATTGGGTTGCGCTCGGCGCTGCCGCCGATGCGCTCAAATTCTCTCTCCCCGAAGACCCCGCTGCCTACGTCGAGGGAGGCGAGGCGCAGCAGTTGCTCGACTGGGCCACGGCTCAGGCGCCGCGCTACAAACTGCGTTTACTGGTCTCCTCTTTCAGCGCGGAACAGAGCAGTGACGAGATCAACTACATTTCATTGGAACAGGCGCTGTCTCCCTTTGGAGAGGCGATGGCCCTCGGCGACGTGAGCCAGGTCGAGCCCGGCAGCGAGGTGGAATTTAGCCTGGCGAGCCAACTCCTGAGCATCACGCCCCAGGAGACCGCCGGCACCTATCGCTTGCAGTACGAGGCCGACGATGGACAAGTCCACACCGTCTGGCTCGGCACGGCCGCCAACCTCTCCGCCAAGTTGGATTGGGCATCGAGATATCACCTGGGCGGCATCGCCGTGGCCGACATGCTCGCTCCCGGCAACGCCGAGGGCATCGTGGACGTGGTGACGGCTTATGTAAACCAGCGCACGGCTGCTACTCCTGTCACGGACCAGGAGATGGAGGTTGTCTGGACCGCTGCCAGCGCAGACGTGGTTATAGACCAGCAACATTCGCCACTTACCGAGCCGGGCTACACCTGGATGGCGCCGGGCGTGCCCGGCACGTACACCGTCGGCGCGACGGTGGCGGGCTTTGATCACGGCTCCGTGGCGGTCACAGTGGTCAGACCAACGCCGGTACCTACGCCAGAGCCCACGCCGGAGGTGACAGCGACGGTGGAGATGACGCCGACGGGAGAGATGACGGCCACGGTGGCGGCCACGGGGGAATTGACCTCCACCCATCTCGACGCCTCCTACGTGGCCGACGTGACCATCCCCGATAATACACAACTGGAAAACGAGGCCGAGTTCGTCAAGACCTGGCGCGTGCGCAACAGCGGCGACGCCGCCTGGCCTCAAGATACCGTCCTGGCCTTTTCCAGCGACGCGCAGATGGGTGCACCGGAGAGCGTCGAGGTGGGCGCGGTGGAACCTGGCGACACGGTGGAGGTCAGTGTGGAGATGAAGGCCCCGGCCGAACCAGGGCGCTACACCGGCGTCTGGCGCATGAAGACCGAGGACGAGTTCTTTGGCACCAAACTCACGGTGGTGATCCAGGCCGGGGAAACGGCGGAGGCGCCGCCGCCCGTGATCGGGCCGGTCAGTGCCGGGCCGTTCGAGTTGGGGGGGCATGTCCGCGATACAGGTATGCCCTACGCTGACAAGATGCACTATGCCGGCATGAACTGGGCCAAGGTCCAGGTGCAGTACGGACAGGACGCTTCGGGCCTCATCGCTGCCGCGCACGCCAGGGGTTTCAAGAAGATCCAGTTGAGCGCCCTGGGTTCGCCCGGCATGGTCACCCAGGGTGGCTTTGAGCAGGACTATGCCAATTGGGTGGCCGGGCTGGCGGCGGCCGGGGCCGACGCCATCGAGATATGGAACGAGCCCAACATTGACCGCGAGTGGCAGATTGGCTACATCAGCCCGCAGGCGTACACGAATCTGCTGTGCAAGTCCTACAGTGCCATCAAAGCCGCGAACGCCGGCACAGCGGTCATCAGCGGCGCACCGGCGCCAACTGGTTCCTTTGGAGGTGTCTGTCAACCCAATGGCGGTAACTGCGACGACGCGCCGTGGCTGGCCGGCCTGCGTGATGCCGGGGCGGCCAACTGTATGGACTATATCGGCGCGCACCACAACTCCGGCGCCACGTCACCCTCGGCCCGCAGCGGTCACCCGGCCAACCCCGGCAGCACCCACCACTCCTGGTTCTTCTTGCCCCAGACCGAGTTGTACTACAACACGTTCGGCGGAGCGCGCAAGTTGTTCTACACCGAGATGGGCTACGCTTCCCAGGAGGGGCTACCTACGTTCTCAGATTGGTTCTCCTGGGCGCGGGGCACGAACAATGCCCAACAAGCGGCCTGGCTGGCCGAGGCAGTACAACTGAGCGTCAATACCGGCATGGTGCGCTGCATCATCGTGTGGAACATTGACTTTGTGCGCTACGGTGATGACCCCCAGGACGGGTTTGCCATCATCCGCCCAGACGGCAGTTGCCCGGCCTGCGACTCGCTCCACGCCGTATTGGGCACGCGCTGAGGTGTGTTGACTGGGACTGCTGGCTGTGCTATACTGATGTCAGTCTCGTGGCAAAAAAGTTAATGGGAGGTTGATTTCAAATGTCTGCGATGGTTAATTACCTTGCGCATCAGATCAGTGTAGATGAAATGAGACGAGATCTATCGGCTTGTCTTTTGCGTGTGGAGGCTGGTGAGACATTTGTCGTCGTGCAAGCCGGTAGACCAATGGCAAAACTCGGGCCCGTTACTTTAACTTTCAAGCCGGTGCGACCTTTTGGGTTATGCGCTGGAGAGTTTACTGTGCCAGATGACTTTGACGCTCCATTACCGGAGAACATCATTCGAGAATTTGAGGGACGATGAGGCTCCTTTTAGACACTCACATCTTTCTCTGGTTCATAAGCGGGGATAAACGTTTGCCAGAAAGTATGCAAAGTAACATTCGTGATCTCAACAACAAAGTTTACTTGAGCGTTGTGTCGCTGTGGGAAACAATTGTCAAATACCAACTCGGCAGGCTTCCGTTGCCTCAACCCCCTGGCATCTACCTACCGATACAACGTCAGAAACACCGAATAGTCAGTTTATCCCTCGATGAAGCCAGTGCATCTCAACTTGCTAATCTTCCCCAGGTTCACCGTGACCCGTTCGACCGTATGTTGATCTGTCAGGCACTGGAACACGGTTTGACCATTGTAACGGTGGATGCTGCCATCTGTGCTTATCCTGTCCCCATCCTGGCCCGTGCCTGATATGCGCTTGCCGCCACCCAGGCGGCGGTTGCCCGGCCTGCGACTCGCTCCACGCCGTATTGGGCACGCGCTGAGGTGTGTTGACCAGGACTGCGGGCCGTGCTATACTTGATGATGGAGGTGAACCTTGGCTGAAGAAAAACAAGTCCGGGAGCCACGAGAGGCTTATGTGACTGAACTCCAGGTCCCGCTCTACTATGACCGTTTTCTCAATGAGCGGGATCGGCGCGTCGCAGCCGAGTTGCACGAACTGCGATCTATCGTCGAGATCAACGCTCAACGGATCGAGGAACTGCGGATGGATCTACTGCGCGGGCTGGCCGCAGCCCAGGATGAGCGTCTGCGGGGCTTTGAGGAGGCGCAAGAGGAGCGACTGCGCGGTTTCAAGGAGATGCGGGGGGAGTATCTGCGCGGCTTTGAGGAAGCGC
>JADHWW010000071.1 GCA_016783285.1 Anaerolineae bacterium | reverse complement strand
AACCAACGACTGAAGTCGTTACTACGACCACTGCAACGACTGAAGTCGTTACTACGAACACCGTTCAGGGGGTGTTTGAGCGGATGGGGGAGTCTTTCCAGGCGGAGGCGGCGGGTGGCGTGGATGTCGTCTTCCAGTTCAACATCTCCGGTCCCGGCGGCGGTGATTGGCACGTCACTGTCAAGGATGGCGCCTGCACCGTGGAGTCCGGCGTCCACTCTAAGCCCACGACGACGTTGAAGATGTCGGACGAGGACTTCCTGAAGTACGTCGGCGGTCAACTGCCCGCGATGCAGGCCTACACAAGCGGTAGGCTGAAGATCGGGGGCGACCTGATGAAGTCGCAACTGATCGAGAAGTTGTTCAAGTTCTAGGTTGGAGGTTGGATATTGGATATTGGATATTGGAGATTGGAGGTTGGAGATTCGAGAATGAGGCGAAGCGATGAAACGATGTCCACATTGTGCTGAGGAGATTCAAGACGACGCCATCAAGTGTCGCTATTGCGGCGAGTTCCTGGACGGGCGCGAGCGACCTGGGCGACGAGGGGCGACCGGCTACCGTGGCACGGGTTGGGGATGGGGATACGAGTACCGTTCCGATCTCGAACTGTTCGGATGGCCCCTGATCCACATTGCTCAGGGCATTGACCCCGATACTGGCCGGATCCGCGTGGCCAGGGGGATCATCGCCATCGGCGGCGTCGCTGTCGGGATGTTGGCAGTGGGCGGGTTGGCCCTGGGCGCCATTGCCATCGGCGGCCTGGGTTTGGGGCTGTTCGTCTTCGCAGGCGTCGCCGTCGGCGGGGGGGCTGCTGGCGGGTTGGCCCTGGGACTCTGGCTGGCTGCTGGTGGATTGGCCATATCTGGGGCGTACGCCGTCGGCGGGCTGGCGCTGGCCCCCCACGGCATAAGCGCGATTGGCGCGGATCCCGAGTTCGTGCGCATGTTGGAAAAGTATTGGTCCGGTATCCGTGAAGCCTTTCCGGGTGCGGGCCATTGAGCAAGGAGGACAAACATGATCGGTGTTGCATCTTACGGCGGATACATCCCACGGTTGAGACTGAACCGTATGAGCATCTTTCAGAACATCGGTTGGCTGACGCCGGCCATTGTCATGGTGGCCCAAGGAGAGCGATCCTTCTGCAACTGGGACGAGGACAGCCTGACCATGGCCGTGGCGGCCTCTCGCGATTGTCTGATTGGCATGGACAAAACGAAGGTAGACGGTCTGTACCTGGCTTCGACAACGCTGCCCTTCGCCGACCGGCTCAACGCCGGCATCGTGGCCACGGCCCTGAACCTGCGGGACGACATTCTGAGCGCGGATTTTGCCTCGTCGCTGAAGGCGGGCACTTCGGCCCTGGTCACCGGTCTGGAAGCGGTCAAGAGTGGTGAGAGAAAGAGTATTCTGGTCACGGCCTCGGACAGGCGAGAGACCAAGGCGGCCTCCTTTTATGAGATGTGGTTCGGCGATGGCGCGGCCTCTCTCCTCCTGGGCGACGAGGACGTGATCGCTGAGTTCAAAGGCTCCTACTCGGTGTCCTACGACTTTGTGGACCACTATCGGGAGGCGCGACACCGCTTCGACTATACCTGGGAGGAAAGGTGGACCCGGGACGCGGGCTTCTCCAAAATCATCCCGGAAGCGATCAATGGCCTGCTGGACAAACTGGGCCTCTCCATTGACGAGGTGGACAAGGTGATCTACCCCTGCTTCTTCAAGCGGGAGCACGCCAAAATCGGAAGAACCATCGGTGTGGCCCCGGAGAAAGTGGTGGATACCATGCACGAGGTCTGTGGCGAGACCGGCGCCGCTCACCCGCTGGTGATGCTCGTCTCCACGCTGGAGGAGGCCCAACCGGGCGACCGCATCCTGGTCGCCGGGTTCGGTCAAGGCTGCGACGCTCTTTGCTTTGAGGTCACGGAAAACATCCGCCGCCTGGAACGCGGATGGCAGGACAGTAACGGATCAGGGAGACGTCCGTCCGCAACTGGCATCAGGGGGGCGCTGGAGAACAAGAAGACCACCGACAATTACCTCAAATTCCTCAAGTTCAGGGATCTGATCGTGACGGAGACGGGCATCCGCGCCGAAGCGCCCACCCAGACGGCGCTGACCACCCTGTGGCGCAAACGCAAGATGATCCTGGGCCTGGTGGGCGGCAGATGCACGGTGTGCGGCACACCGCAGTTTCCCAGGATGGACATCTGCGTCAACCCCGAATGTGGCGCGTTCCACTCGCAGGAGGATTACGAGTTCGCCGACGTGCCGGCCACAATCAAGTCCTTCACCGGGGATATGCTGGCCGTGTCGGTGGATCCGCCCGCCATTTACGGCCTGGCGCAGTTTGAGGGCGGCGGCCGGTTCATGGCCGACTTCACGGACTGCGAACTGGGTGACCTCAAGGTGGGCTTGCATGTCAAGATGGTGTTCCGTAAACACCATACGGACGAGGAGCGCGGCTTCACCGGATACTTCTGGAAGGCCGTTCCAGAGCGGGATGCAGGAAGCAGGGAGCAGGAAGCAGGAGAGGAGACCACTGAGGTCCGGTTCGACGACCGGGTGGCGATCGTTACCGGGGCGGGAGGCGGGCTGGGCCGGGTCTACGCGCTGGAACTGGCCAAACGGGGCGCCAAGGTGGTCGTCAACGACCTGGGCGGTGCTCGCAACGGCACAGGCAGTGGCTCTACCCGGGCCGCCGACGCGGTGGTCCAGGAGATCGTCGAGGCCGGCGGCGAGGCGGTGGCGAACTACGACTCGGTGACCACGTTGGAGGGGGGCGAGAGGATTGTCCAGACCGCGCTGGACCACTTCGGCCGGGTGGACATCCTGATCAACAACGCGGGCATCCTGCGGGACAAGACCTTCGCCAGGATGACGCCGGAGATGTGGGAGGGCGTGCTGGGGGTACACCTGCAGGGGGCGTACAACGTGACGCGGCCAGCCTTCCGGGCGATGCGGGAGAACACTCCCGGGGAGGGTTACGGGCGCATCGTGATGACGACGTCGGCGGCGGGGCTGTTCGGCAACTTCGGGCAGACGAACTACAGCGCGGCGAAGATGGGGCTGGTGGGGCTGATGAACACGCTGAAGTTGGAGGGGGAGAAGTACGACATCAAGGTGAACACGGTGGCTCCGCTGGCGACGACGCGGCTGACGGAAGACGTCATGCCGCCCGACCTGCTGGAGAGGATCAGGCCGGAGTTCGTCGCGCCGTTGGTGCTGTATCTCTGCTCCGAAGCCTGCACCGAGACGGGGTTGATCATAAACGCTGGCGGCGGGTTCTTCAGCCGGGCGGCGGTGGTCTCCGCCCCTGGTACCCTGGTTGGCGACGGCGAAGAGGTGTCCACCCCGGAGGCAATTCATCAGAACTGGGCCAGGGTTGACAGCCTCGAAGGGGGGCAAGAGTATCCGAACGCTAATGCCGCGTTGATGGATATGCTGATGCCTTCGAACGTGAAGACGTGAGACGTGAGACGTGAAGCGTGAAGACGTGAAACGTGAAACGTGAGAGGGGGAACGGGGGTGAACTACGAGGAGTGGGAGGGGGCGGTTCCGGAGGAGATCAGAGGGGATTCGTTGTGGAGGGTAGAGGCGTATCGCCTGGGGTTGTTTGTCGCGGATGTGAGTTGGCATGACGTGACGAAACTGATGCGGGACAAACGTATGCTTGGTTTGTCGGACCAACTCTATCGGGCAGTGGGTTCTGTCAGTGCTAATCTCGCCGAGGGCTATTCGCGTGGCACAGGCAAAGATCGTGCGCGTTTCTACGAGTATGCCCTCGGTTTGGCCAGGGAGAGCCGCGACTGGTATTACAAGGGCCGGCACGTGTTGGGAGACACCGTCACCCGGCATCGCTTGAGCCTGCTCACCCAGATCACTCGCCTGCTCCTGACCATGATCCCACAGCAGCGCGGACGGATCCTGCGCGAGCAACACGTCTCCTACCAGACTGACCCGGACAAACCAGAGCCAACCGTAAACCGGGAGACATTGGACGCTTTGCTGGAAGATGTCCCTCTCCCCTGATCACGTTTCACGTTTCACGCAGAAGTCACCTGCTATCTCAAAGACATAGACGAGGAGAGAGAACTATGGCCACAGGAATTCGAGACAAAGTCGCCATCATCGGCATGGGTTGCACCAAGTTTGGTGAACGTTGGGACGTGGGGTCCGAGGAGTTGATGGTCGAAACGTTCGAAGAGGCGGTGGAGGACGCCGGGATTGACCGGAAGGAGATCCAGGCTGCCTGGCTGGGCACCTGCTTTGAGGAGATCAGCGTCGGCAAGAGCGCGCTGCCGCTCTCTATGACCCTGCGGTTGCCCAGGATCCCGGTGACTCGCGTCGAAAACTTCTGCGCCACAGGGACGGAGGCCTTTCGCGGGGCCTGCTACGCCGTGGCCTCGGGCGCGTACGACATCGCCCTGGCTCTGGGCGTGGAGAAACTCAAAGATATCGGCTACGGAGGCTTGCCCAACTGGGGCTCCGGCGCTGGGACGTTGACCTGGCAGTGGATGCCCAACGTGACCGCGCCCGGAGCCTTCGCCCAGTTGGCCACCGCCTACGCAGCGAAGCACGGAATCCCGCTTGAAGAGCTGAAAAACGCCATGGCCCACGTCTCCGCCAAGAGCCACGCCAACGCTGTCCTGAACCCCAAGGCTCACCTGCGCAAGGCGGTCACCGTCGAGCGGATATTGGCCGCCCCTATTATCGCTTACCCCCTGGGGTTGTTCGATTGCTGCGGTGTGAGCGACGGCGCCGCCTGTGCCATCGTCACCACCCCCGACATCGCCACGGGCCTGGGGAAGAAGGATTTCGTCACCGTCAAGGCGCTCCAGTTGGCGCTCAGCAGTGGAGAAGAGATGGGCTACAACGACTGGGACGGAGACCACTTTGTCACCACCTCCAAGTGCAGCACTATAGCCTACGAGGAAGCGGGCATCACCAACCCGCGAGAGGAGATCAGCATGATGGAAGCGCACGACTGTTTCTCCATCACCGAGTTGGTGACCATGGAAGATCTGCATATCTCCGAACGGGGCGGGGCCACCAGGGATGTCTTGGAAGGGTTCTTCAATCTGGACGGCCCGCTTCCCTGCCAGCCCGACGGTGGGCTGAAATGTTTCGGCCATCCCATTGGCGCCTCGGGGCTGCGCATGTTGTACGAGATGTACCTCCAACTGCAGGGACGGGCTGGCGAGCGGCAACTGGACAGTCCCCGCTACGGCCTCACCCATAACCTGGGTGGGATGCCCTATATGAACGTGTGCAGTGTCACGATTGTTGGCCGGTACGGAGACTAGTTTGGCCGACAGCAAAGGGATTGGCCAGAATGACGGTGCGGGTTCGCCGCGTCGGTTCTGGCGAAAGGGGAGCGAAATGGCCGAGAGTGTCTACAAGGTGATCGAGCTGGTCGGGACCAGCACCGAGTCGTGGGAGAAGGCGGCCGCGGCCGCCGTCGAGAGGGCTGCGAAGAGCCTGCGGGATCTGCGCATCGCCGAAGTCGTCGAGCAGGACATGCAGCTCGACGATGGCAAGGTTGTTGCCTACCGGGCGAGGGTGAAGGTCTCCTTCAAGTACCAGGACGGCGACTGAGCCGGGGCCCGTCGCGAGTAGGGGCGGGGTCACTCCGTCCCTGCACTGCCTAGACCGTCAGGTCACTCTTGCACAAACGGTTTGCCCAACCCTTCTGGGGGCCGGCTGCGGATGGCCTGGTCTATCCGGCGGGCCAGGCGGGTGGGCAGGAGGGCCAGCAAACAATCTACTCCCTCAATGCTCACTGACCACTATTCCTGGAACAGGTCGTCTATCTGAACGACAAGGGCGTCGAGCGTTTCGGAACAGACACGTTCGCCGGGGCGGTACAGTGCAACGAAGTGATAACGCCCCTCTGCCAGCACGTACACGGTGACGGTTTGGGCCTCGGGGTCCAGCAGCCAATACTCTGGAATTTCGGCCAAGGCGTACTCCTCCGTTTTGGTTCCTGTGTCCAACCCCCGCGTGGACGGGGAGAGTACTTCGGCTACCAGGTCAGGAGGGCCACCGAACTGCTCGCCAACACGATCCAGGTGCTCTGCCCGATAGTACACGAGATCGGGTTCGCGGAATTTGCCGGGCCAGAGGCGCACCGGCATCGGGGCTGTGTAGGCCCGGCCTCGCACACCACGCTCTCCATACTGGCGCAGCATGGTATACAGGTTGCCCACTATACTTTGATGTGCTGGTGTCAGCATGGCGTGAATCATCACCTTTCCATCCGATAGATCGACCAGACTATTGCGATTATTGGCCAGGGCCAGGTACAATTCTTCGTTCCACCGCTGTTCGACAAACCATTCGTACAGTTGACGTTCGGGGATAGGAACCGTATCTGTCAGTTGATTCATTATCAGACCCATTGCCCACCTCCCAGTGTTTCTGTGCCATACTCGCATATTCCACAGGTGGCTGATCCTACCGTCCTGCCAACCGCTCCATAAGGAGCAGGATGAGCCACAGTAGACCCAGAACGCCTGCGCCAGCCAGCAGGCACCCCAGGCCCAGCGCGGCGGCCTGCGGACCATAGACTAGCGCGATGGCGATGCTGCCGCCGACGACCAGGAAGGCGGCGACGATCCAGAAAAGCCGCCGCTGCTCACGCCGGCGTTGAGCGCGCAGGTCGGTTGGTTCACCAGGGCTGTCCTTCACGATGTCCCATTCTTCCGCTCTACTTGCACCAGGACGTGCTCAATGAAGAAGGCTGGGGTGACGATTTCAACGCCCTGGTAGGACTGCAATTGGATGAGGTGTTTGTCACCGCTGACGATGTACTCGGCCCCGGCTTCCAAGGCACAGGCAACGTACTTGTCGTCGGTGGGGTCGTCAGGGATGGCCTGAACAGAGAGCGTGCCAGGTGTCAGTGTGACCGCGGACGTGATGCCAGCCAGGAAATCGTCTACCTGTACCTCACCCCAGCCGTGCTTCCGCTGCAGGCGCGGGTAGAGGAGCACACGGCGTACCTCGGCAAGGATGGCTGGCGAAAGCACCAGTTCGAAATGGCCCGCACGCCAGGCCTGCAGAATCTGCGCCGGGCGGCCGACCGGCACAAGTACCGCGCTGACGAACTGGTTGGCATCCAGCACGACGCGCATTAGGACTCTCTCGCTTCAGGATTCGCAACGCCTCGCTCAGCCTGTTTGGCGGCAGCCACGGCCTCAGCAATGGCGTCCTCCAGTTCTGTGACAGGCTCCTGACGAGTGCGCTCTTGCACCTGGTCAATCAGGGCAAGAAACTGTTCCCGCCGCATCTGCCACTGGCGGTACTGTGCAAGGGGCACCAGCACAGCCATCGGCTTCGTGGCTCGCTGGATGATAAAAACGTCACCCCGATAGTACGTCTCCTCCAGCAATCGCCCGAGGTTCCTGCGGGCCTCCATTGCGCCGACTACACTCTCCATCGTATCTCCTTCTCAATTGATATAGTTGGGTGCATTATATCAATTATAACACCGAAATGGGGAGTGTCAATCCCTCGTGAGTAGATGAGTAGATGAGGCAAGAAGTCCTCATTTACTCCTTCCTCGTTTACTCATCTACTCCTCCGCAAACAACGGCACAAAGTCAAACCTCTCCACATCCACCAGCCCCTGGTCGGTCAGTTTGAGGGCCGGGATGACCTCCAGCGCCAGGAAGCCCAGGGTCATAAAGGGATCGTGCAGGGAGGAGCCGAGGCTCTTGGCGGTCTCCACCAGCCAGTCCATCTGCTGGCGGACGGTCTCCACCGGCTGGTCGGACATCAGGCCGCCGATGGGCAGCGGCAGGGAGCCCAGCACCTCCTCCCCGGCAGCGGCGACCAGCCCCCCGCCCAGGTCGCCCACGGCGCGGGCGGCGGTTTTCATCGACATGTCGTCACAGCCGGCGACGGTCAGGTTGTGAGCGTCGTGGCCCACGCTCCCGGCCAGCGCGCCGCGCCTCAGTCCCAGTCCGCGTATGAACCCCAGGCCAACGTTGCCGGTGTCCCGGTGCCGTTCGATCACCGCCATCTTGAGCAGGTCCCGCTCCGGGTCGGCCACCGCCAGACCGTTCACCACCTTTGCCGGTTCGACCAGGTGCTCGGTGACGACCTGGTCGGGGACGACGCCGATGACGCGCACGCGCTCTCCCTGGGCGGGGATGGCAAAATCAAGGCGCTCCCATTCCACGTGCACTGTGTCGCGTACGCACGTGTCGTCCACGACGGGGGTGAGCCAGTCGCCGACCGGGGCGCCATCCTGCGCGACTAGTGCCCCGCCGGCGAAGACCATCTCGGCGTGGAAATCCTTCAGGTTGGAGAAGATGACCAGGTCGGCCCGCTTGCCCGGGGCGATCGCTCCCCGGTCATGCAGCCGGAACCACTCGGCAGCGTTGAGGGTCGCCATTTGGATGGCGGTGATGGGATCGAGTCCCTCGGCGACCGCCAGGCGGATCAGGTGATCTATGTGGCCCTCGTCCAGCAGATCCGCCGGGTGACGGTCGTCGGTGCAGAAGGCGCAGCGGCGGCTGTTCTGGGGGGTGACGGCTGGCACGAGCGCCCGCAGGTTCTTGGCGGCAGTAGACTCGCGGATGAAGACGACCATCCCCAGCCGTAGTTTCTCCAGCATCTCGTCGGCGGTCGTTGACTCGTGGTCGGATCCGGGGCCAGCGCCGATGTAGGCCTGGAGCCACTTGCCGCTCACGCCAGGAGCGTGGCCATCAATGACGTAGCCCTGGAAAGCGACCAGTCTCTCCAGCGCGCCTGGCAGTCCCAGGACCGCCCCTGGCACGTTCATGAACTCGGCCAGGCCCGTTACGCGGGGCAGGTCGGTCAGGGGGAGCAGGTCGCCGGCGGCCAATTCTGCCCCGGCGGTGCCCATGTGGGTGGCTGGGACGCAGGAGGGAAGATTGACGTAGACGGTCAGCGGCAGCCCCTCAGAGGCGGCCAGCATATAGCGGATGCCGTCGGCCCCGGCCACGTTGGCGATCTCGTGGGGGTCGGTGACGGCGGTGGTGGTGCCGCGCGGCACGACGGCGCGGGCAAATTGGGGTGGGGTGACCATCGAGGATTCGATGTGGACGTGGGCGTCGATGAGGCCGGGACAGACGTAACGCCCGCCCAGGTCCATCTCGTCCCTGGCCTCGTAATCGGGCCCTACCCCGACGATACGGTCCCCGGCGATAGCCATGTCGGTCTCGACAATCTCGCCGGTGAAGACGTTGATCAGACGCCCGTTGCGGAGCACCAGGTCGGCGGGCTCGTCGCCTCGGGCGATGGGGAGAAACTGGGTTAGTTTCATTGGATACCTCCTATGCCACTAGCCGCGCCAGGAACTGGCGGGCGGAAACGATGGGGATGTGACCGACCTGGCCCAGGTCTAGCAAGTCCCGGTCGCCGCTGACGATGACGTGGGCCTCCCCGGCGACGGCACAGGCGATGACCCAGTCGTCGTCCGGATCACGGCAGATGCGGGGTACTTCCTCGGGCAAGTCCGCCATCTCGCCCAGGGCGGCGACAAGAGCAACGAAGCGGAGGCGGGTCTCGGCGTCGTAGTAACGATGGAGCCTGGGGTACTGCAACACCCTGTCCAGTTCCTCCAGCAGTACGGAAGAGGTCAGCAACACGAAATCGCCGCGTGCCAGGTGGACATCTATCAACTCGGATATCGGAGGACGATGGGTGATCAGATAACTGACCAGGACGTTAGTGTCCACCACGGCGCGCATCAGCCGCCCCGTGTCGCCTGGATCGCCTCGGCTACTAAAGAAGCGGCCTCATCCTCAGAAAAGGCAGCGCGAGCGCTCACCTCCTCAGCAATGCGTTGCAGTTCGGCCAGCCAGGCTGCTCGCTTCTCATTAGCCGCCCGCCATTCCACATAGTCCTGGAATTCCTCATAGGGAATGAGAACCGCCTGGGGTGTATCGTAACTTCGGATGATTACTGGCTCCTGTTTCAACCGGACACGGTCGAGGATGTCCCGTGCCCGCCGCCGCAAGTCCGTGGTCTGTACGGTCCAGGTCACTTTTAGCCTCCAGATTAGCACAAGTTATGCCATATTCTTGTGCTATTGTATCACATCCGATGGTGCGAGTCAAGGAAAAGAGATGGGCGCATCGTAACTGTTCAGTCCAGCAGTCGTTACACAGAGTTACACGGAGAAGACACAGAGAACCACAGAGAGAGATAGGGAGATAGCCCGTATGCAAACGCTGTATTCTTTGCTGGAACATGGTATTACGGGCAACCTTTTTTCTCTCCGCGAAACTCTATGCACCCTCTGCGCAGCTCTGTGTTCCTGGTTATGCCTGAGTAATAACTCGTCATTCGCGTAATAGAAATTTTGTAAAACTAATTATCTCCCCCCTACATCTGGGGGTTCGTCGATGATATACCGGCATATGCGATATTGAGTAAATCTGTCTTGCAATTATCCTTGCAACGAGGACAAACTTGCT
>JADHWW010000172.1 GCA_016783285.1 Anaerolineae bacterium | reverse complement strand
AGCCGCGCCAATCAGCCCGCTTGAACCAACGTTTGCCCAACGCAACGGTGTAGCGATCCTGCAATCCAGGACATTCCACCCGGTAAATGCCGTCCACGTCGTCGGGCAGGTCATGGGTCAGGATGTAGCGATAGCGCACCGGGTGAGGGCCACCCTCTCGGTATCGGCGCCAGCGCTCGTCATCGGCGATGACCGCCTCGTTGCCTTCTACTAGCTCCACAAAGCCGTGATCGCTCGAAACGACGACGGTGTCGTCGGGCTGAACCAGGTTGTCTAACACCTGGAAGACGTCATCCAGCAGCCGATCTACTGTCTCGTTGAGGGCAACCAAATTGCCGCGCTGGCTGTGCAGGTTGTCGTCTGTCAAGTTGTAGATCAGGACATTGTACGGCAGGCGCTCACTTGCGTTGAGCTGACCGTACTGGCGATCTGACTCCATGCCGGAGTAGAATTGCAGCAGCCGCCGTCGAGTGCGCTGGGGCAAGTCGAACAACCGGGAGGCCAACTGCTTCTGGTCAGTGGTGTAGCGGCCCTGGTAGCTCTTCCAGCCCGCCGGTGGCTTGCCGGCCAGCAGTCCCGTGCGGGCGACCCCGGTCCAGGAGGGCAAGAGGCAGAGGTATGCTTTCTCCGGCAAGACGAATTCGAATCGTTCCAGGAGCCGGGGTTTGACGTGCCGAGCCCAGGTGTCCCAGCGCATCCCATCAAAGACGATGACCCAGAGACAGGCCTCGGACGTCGGTGAAAGGCGCCGCTTCTTAACCGTATCCCATAGAACATTCGTGGACAGCCGGGGATGGCCCAGGAAACCCGACCAGTCACTCGTGATGCACTCGGCGAGGGCGAGATCCAGGTTGTCCAAGTACTCCCGGATCTGGGTCTGGAGAAACGCAAGGTATGCCTGGAAACGGAGCCGCAGATCCTCGTCAGGAAGATACAACACCCGCTGACCGGCGCGAGCATGGGCATATTCCAGGTCGTAGAAACCACCCACGACATACCAGTCGAGCAACCCGGCCAAGTTTGCTTCAGAGGGGATCGTCTGTTGCCGTCTGTGGTCAATGATGGCCAGTTCATCAAAGAGCGAAGCGAGTGTGTCCGCAGCGTCGGTGAACGGCGTTTCAGGTATACCGGCCAGGGCCGTCGGTCGGTGCTGCGCCCATGCAGGGGTGAAAGGTTGGATCGTTCTGGCCTCAAAGCCCACTTGGAAAAAGTGAGCCCCCAGCGCGTAGATCATGGCTGGCGTATCGGCCCGGATAAGGGCCTCGAAGGCAGCTTTAGGTGACTCCAGGCCCAGGAGCCCCACGATCCGGTTGAGATCATCGGTCTGGAGATTCTCCTCTGCCCGGATGATGATCTGCTGCCGCCAGTCTGCATGTGTATCCCAGCGGGCCAGCACGCTTTCAGCCCACGGCTCTAGAGGTTCTGGATCAAAGTCGAGAAGCCCCAGACCCCGTAACTGGTTGGCGATACCCCGCACCCGGTAGCGGGCCAACAGGTGGCGCAAATAGAGGTAGGTTGCCAGCGCAACGGGCGGTGCGTCCAACCAGACAGTTGCCGTGCCGAGCTCCAGTCGGGGGGCTTCGCGGGCCTGGCTTTGCAGCAGGGCCATCCCTGTCTCGTCCCAGGGGGCTCCCCAGAGCAGACGAATGTAGGCATCCAGCACACCGGCTGAGGTGTCGTGCTGGAACAGGAAATCTTGGACCGGTAGATCCGGCTGCAGGCAGTGGAGGGCCAGGGCGCGGACGGCATGGGCATCGAGAGAAGCGCCGCGCTGGAGATAGCGGCGGAGCGTCTTCACCCCCGACACAACGGCGGGCAGGTTTTGGCCCAGGATCGCGGCGTGGGTCCACACCGAGTCGTCTGGCCAAGTCTCGTGGCGCACTAGTTGTCGCAGCACGCCGGGCAGGCTGGCATCTATGAATTTGTCGGCGCGACGCCAGACGTCCATCAGACTGCGCAATTCGATCCGGGGCAACGTCTCCCGCAACCAGCCGGGCGGGCAGGTCACCCACACCAGATCTCGCTCGCCTGGCTGGTAGGTCTGGCGAAAGGCCAGGTCGTTGCCATCGTAACGGGTCACCTGCCAGATGCAGTCCTCGACCTCTATCGTCTCACTCATTGCCAGATCGCCGTAGGGATCCAGGACGACGGCCAGCCGGGCGGCCTCAGGCAGCGCAGCCAGTTGTTGGAGCACAAAGTCGAGTACAGACCGGGGTACAGAATTAGCCATGTTCATCCCTTGTTTTGAGCCCGAATGCGGCACACCTGGGCCAGCTTCCGGACACGCCCGTACAACCACTCGTTGACCGCCGAATGGACGATCAGGTTGAATAGTTCGTAGCCCTCGTCAAACAGCTCGAAGGTGTAACAGAACTGTACCCAGTCGCACAACACTTCGTCGCTGGGACGGGAGGAGCGACCCTGCAAGAATGTGCGAATCTGGGTCACGTGTTGATCCAGAAGGGCGTGCGCCTGACCATCAGGTGAATCGGCAGGGGGCTGTGTACTCCTAGCCTGCCTCCTTTGTCGAGAGGGAACCGCCACAAATGCCTCTTGCAGCAGAGGGAATGTGGCATCTATGAAACGAGCCAGCAGGCCTGCATACTCTTCCGCCTGCTTGTCGTTCCAGGGGGCGGTTGGCAGATCTATTGCCACACGTGCCCAGTTGGAACCCCACCTTTCTGCGATCACAGGATAGCTCAGAGAAGCGCTCAGTTTCTCAATGTGTGGCTCCAGATGGGCCAGGCGGGCCAGATTCAGTTCCCGTTTTCCTTCCAGGTGAAAGGCCACCTCGTCAAAGCCCCGTGCTAGCCGCAGTTCGTAGTGGGAGCGAGGAAACTCGGCATAGTCAACCCACAACCAGTTGCGGCCTGGATGGAGTTTGATTTCGCCGTGGCTGGTCTGAGCCGAGAGTTGTGGAGTGAGGAGTTCGGCAAGTTGTGCCAGGAATTCGTCGCGCCGTTTCACACGGTCGGCCCCTCTTGGGCGCCGCACCGCCGTGGGAGCCGGCTTCTCAGATTCGCCGACTCGCCGTGCTTCGATACCGACTTGGGATAGAGCACGGCGGGCAGTGGGAGAGTCGAACTGATTGTGGTCTGCACCTGTCGCCAGTGCGAACAACCACTTGACCGAAACCGGCTGCTCCCCGACAAACACGGCCCAGTCTCTGAAGCGCAGCGCCTCTGTGGGCGGATCTTCCTTCAACAAATGACGGGCCCGAGAAAGCAGTGCCTGCTTGCCAATGGTGTATTGCTTGCCCCGCCAACGAAACCCTGACTCGGACTTAGCACCCACACGCCTGATGAGTGCAGCGAAGTCAGAATGGTTGGCCCTCGGGTTCTCGCGCAACCACTCTTGTCCCGCCGGGGTGATTGTCCATACCCCGCGTCCACCGCTACCCATGAGTCCCGCCTGAACCAGAACATACCTCGACCAGGCAACGTAGTGCTCCCACCTGATATTGCTGCTATCGTTCGTCTCGCGATGTTCTGCCGGGATAAGATCGCCGAACTCTTTCTCGAAGGCAGCCATGGCTTCAGACACGCGGGCTGATTCGAGACGATCCATGAGCCAGAGCAACGCCAGGCGGTAATCGGTTGCCGCATCCAGTTTCTCAGGCTTCATCGGCCACTTAACCTCTCATCACAATCAGCCCGCCAGTTTGCTTCGGCACACCTCAGCGATCCGCTTAGCCCGTTTGCAGATAGCTGGCGCCACTTCGCCCTCATTGACATAGGGTAGCAAGGCGGCCGCTTCACGGTAGAGCTCCACGGTATAGCAGAAGTGGATCCAGTCGCACAACACTTCCGAGGAAGGGGTACTGGCACCTTTGCCAGACAGGAATGCGTGTACCTCGTCGAGCCAGCGGCGAGTCCGGCGGCCCAACTCGGCTTGAGTGATTTCGGTGATGGCTTTGGCCTGTTCCTCGGCCAGGAGTTGGTCGTAGAGCGCACCCCACACTTGTCGGAACTGATCAGCCGGCATTAGCTTGCCGGTCTGCTGCAGCATCTCCAAAGTGATACCGGACTCGGGCTTCTTCGCAGGTGTAGTAGCTCGGGCCCGACTAGATCGCCTGCGACTTGCCTTTCCAGCAATCCGGGTAGCTGTCGGGTTTTGCTGGACCCAGTCAAGACCGGCCTGAGTGACGCGCCACACGCCTCGCTTTGGGGAGTCAAGTAACCCCTTCTGAGTAAGAAAATAACGAGCCCAATTCAGGTTCTTGTGCCAGCGTTCTGAACCACTCTCAAGGACCGCATAATGATCCGCAGGGATGTGAGCGCCATGCTCCTGTTCAAAGCTCGCGCAGAGCTCGCCAGCATACCCTTGATGATTGAGTGGCCTGGCCATAAAACGCAGGAGTGCTACTTCATAGTTTTCCAGAGTATGTAACTTCATGTATTCCTCCTGTCTAGGCTACCTTTTCTGGTTCGCCATTGCCACTCAGTTGGTCAGCTTTCCACGGCTTACCTCAGCCATCCGCGTGGTTCGCCTGTATGTGTTTGTGTCTACTTCGTCTTCGCGGACGTAACGCAGCAAAGCCGATGCTTCCCGATAGAGTTCCAAAGCGTAACAGAACTGGATCCAATCACACAGCACCTCCGACGATGGAGAAGTTGCGGTCTGGCCGTGCAGGAAAGCGTGAATCTCATCCAATCGCCGTCTGGCACGGCGCCCCAACTCAGCCGGTGTGACGTCGGTGGTGGTTTTCGCCAGCTCCTCGACGACCAGTTGGTCGTACTGTTCACCCCAGGTCGCCCGAAATTGGTCAGGCGACATCTCCTGTTTGGTTGCTCTGAGCTGGGCAAGGGTAATACCAGCTTTCGTCACCTTGGGTTTCCGTCCGCGCTTCTGCTTGGTTGGTGTGGTCTTCTTGCGAGGTGTCGGAAACTGTACGGTGTGCCAGTAGATGAATACGTCGAGCTCGACGAGGTTCTGGAGGTTGAACACCGGATCGGTCAAGAGCCCTTGACAGAACGCGTTGTAGCGCAGATAGGGACTGACCCAGTTATATCCAGCTTCGAAGCTCAAGCCGAAGCTGGCCCAGAATTGTTCGGAACAGGAGTTGTAGAGGATGAACTCCCTGGGATACCAGACCATCAACAGCCCGGAGCAGATATTCCGACCAAAGCCGATTCGCAGGTCTTTCGCTTGGCGCAGGCGGCGTTCGATGGGGTCTGGCCGGTGGAGCAGTAGCCTGAGTCCCTGTCTCATCTGGGCTTCGACTTCATCTCGGGAGCGACCGTGCGCGTAGGCTCGCAGGGTTCCGACCGCCGATCCCCAGGTCATGTTGCCGACAAAGCCAATCTCACCGGAATCTAGCATGGCAGTGAACCGATCGGGGTGTGTATCTGCCAGGACCTCCTCGGCATGATGCCAGTCAAAGCTTTCATGCCTTGTGCTCATGCTGCCCAGCCGCCAGATGTGCTGATCAAAATCGTCGAGGGATAGTTTGGGCAGATTGTCGGGCGCCGTCAACTCGCGGATGACGGCGTGCGCCCGGCTGCGAATGGTGCGCGCGTTCGCTCGATAATGGCTGCCCCGGCTGTATTCTTGGAATCGGTCGCGCAAACATTCCAGTTCTTTGGCACCGAGTACTGGATTGCTCAAAGCGCTACTCCTTGCTCTCTCCGGCCCGCATCCTGCACACGGCCACGATGCGCTTCATCTCGCGGTACTCTTTGGGGTCCATGCGGGTTTCGCTGATGTGGGGGAAGATGGCGGCCGCCTCCGCGTAGAACTCGCGATTGTAGCAGAAGCGGATCCAGGCGCACAGCTCGCGGTCACTGGGGCGGCGGTCAAGATCGCCGTCGAGGAAGCGGCGGACGACGCGCAGGTGAGCCTGGGCGCTCAGGTCGGTGCGGGCGCTCATCTTCTCCCGTTCGGCGGCGGTGGGCATGTGCCAGCGACCGGTGCGCTCGTCCTGCCAGAAGTTTTGCTCCAGCAGCCGGTCCAGCCGGCCGGGGTCCACGCCCCCCAGGCTGGCCGTTTCCTGCTGCCATTTGGGGATCAACTCCCCGATGGTCTGGGACTCGCCAGATAGGACGGCGGTCAACCAAGCGATGGCCCCAGCATCGCTGCTCAAGTCAAAGACATTGCCGCCCAGCACCGCCTCGCCTCGCAGGTAGTAACGTCCATCCACCAGCTTGAACGTCTGGGAGTGGTAGACCAGCATGGCCTCCACGTCGGCCATGCTCACCTCGACGCTACCATTGCGGAGCAGATCGTAGAGAACGTGATTCCACAGGTGTTGCAGGGTACGCTGGTTCGGGGGAGGATTCCCCTCCAGAAAGTCGGCCACGGTCTCCACGACGCGCTGCTCGGCCTCGACCAGGTGGGTGCGACCGTTGGGCGCGGGTGCCCGGCCAGGGTGGGGTTTGAGAAGGTTTAGAACGATGTCCTTGTTGGTGACGCGCTCTAAGCCTTTGTCACCCAGAATACCCTTGAAGGACAGTTGTTTCTTATCAAAGCTATTGATCTCTGCCAACTCAAAGCCAGCGGCCTCTGCCGCGTCGAGAACAACTTGCCATATTTGATCGTCAGAATTATGGAATACGACACTTGCCCAGCGACCAGGCTTAAGCGTGCGATACATCTCGCAAAAGGACTCGGTCATCAGTAGAGCATATTCTGGTGCGGTATTCTTATTTCTATGTTTAGCATGGACAACGGCTTCTTTCGCCTGATCCGTGAGACCTTGGTCCAGCCACGATTCCCAGATTAGATTGAGATCGGCGTAGAACAAGTTTGAGCCAAATGGAGGATCGGTGAAGACATAGTCGACGCTATTGTCAGGGATGTGTGTCAAGTCTCCAGCATGGCCTATTGTTACAGCAACATCGCCTCGGAAACGCGCTTGCTTTTGATAGGACAACACTCGGCTAAGGCGTCTCAAGACCACCGACAGCACATTCTGTTCGATGCTCAATGACGGTACATACAGCGTTCCCTTACGATAACCACGTCCTGACCGGTCATACGTGTAGAGCGTCATGACGGTTAGGGAAGGAACAGAGCCAGTTAAGACAAACCTGAGCTGGTTGCCCAGAGCTATAGGCTGGGTTCTTGCCTCAGCCCACAACCGGGCAAAAGCTCGCAAGTTCCGGATCGTGAAAAACTTGCTAACGTCGTCTATTCCCAAGTCAGCATGCACACGACGCCACATCTCATAAGACTCGTCGAATGGGATTGTGGGATACCAGTCAGCTATTCCTTTGCGGGTCATCTCGGAAAGCCGATCAACCTCAGCTTTGGTTACCCGATGTTCATCGCGTTTAGGTTTACACTTGGAGCACTCGTAGTTGACCACAACCGGAACACTCTTTAGTCGCTGCAAGTCGGCCTTCTTCCAAGTCGCCTTACAGTTAGGACAAGAGAACCCATCACGAACTTTGCCTGTATTGGGATCTACTGCCACATCCCACAGCACGATCTCGCCGCCGCAACGGGCGCATTCGAACACGTCGCTCCAAATGGTGTACTGGATGGTCGCCGGGCCGCCGCAGCAATCGCAGGTGGTGCTGTAGAGCCAGTCAAACTCCTCCTTCACCGCTGCCTTCATACGTTCAAACTCACGCTTGAGGGCCTTCACGTCCACCGGCGTGCAGTAGTTGTAGGCAATGTGGACAGCAGCCGGGGAGAGGTCGTTCAAAATCGCATGACGGCCGGTCATCAGCGCCGCCACGCCGGTCATACCCGAACCGCAGAAGGGATCCAGAATCAGATCGCCGGGGTCGGTGTAGTGCTTGATGTAGGGCACAATGCCTTCCGGCGGCACCTTGGTGTGGTAGGAGTGGGCGTTGTAGATGAGGCTGTTCTTGCCGGCTTTGACCGGCTGGGCGAAGGGCGGCCGACGGTAGGTGTCGGTGGCGGGGTCATAGGGCTTGGCGTGTTTGGCGATGAATTCTGCCAGGTCGGGTTGATCGTAGAGAGCCATCACTCACCTTTCAGCGCAGGTTGAGTCTCACGGTCTTTTTGTCCGGGTGATCCTTCCGCGCCTCAGCAAAAGCTGCCTGGAGCAGGCGGCGGAACTCGGCTACGACTTCAGCGATCTGGCTCTCCTCCAGGCTGGGGAAGTGGTGAGCCAATCGGGCCAGCACGTCGGTTTCGGCGGTCAGGATGGCTTCGTCGGCCAGCAGGCGCTCGATGAAATCAGCCAGGTCGGGGCTCATCACGTCCACCAGGGCCGCCAAGTCGGCGGCCCGCACCGCCTCCAGGAAGGTCTCCATGTCGTCCCTGCCACCCCGGGCCAGAACCCGACTGATGGCTTCGGAAGCAAGGTGGCGGCGTTTCTCGTCCAGGGCACCGGTCAGTTCTCGCCCGAAAGCCTGCACCTCAGGCTCTGGCGGGTCGTCGGTCAGGCGTAGCGAATGGGGACACTGGTCGCAGGTGGGGGTGCGCTCCACGCTCACGTCGGTCACTCGCGTCACGGGGCAGGGCGCCAAGTTACTTTGCAGCGTCTCGAGACGCTCCTTCAGGCTTTCACCCAGCGGACCGCCTAATCCCTCGATGCGGTTGAGGAGCCCCAGAGCCGTCAGCCGGCGGGGCGCGTCGGTCAGATCCTCCCCCAGGCGGGCCAACGCGTCGTAATAGTCCCGGTGGTGCTTCTGGTAGGCATTCTGGTAGCGCGACCGGAAGTGGTTGTAATCCTCGCGCAGCCGGCCCCAGGTCTCTGGCTTGTTGACCAACGTCTCCAGGCTTAATTGGGCCAGCAGCGTCATCCGGTCTGCAGTCAATTCCCGGTCGGTGGGGCGTAGGGCCACGTCGTCCAGGTAACGCTTGGCCGCACCGATCTCGGCGGCCAGTCCGGCCAGATTGCGCAACTTAGTGAAGGTCTGCATGGCTGAGCGTAGGGCCTCGGGTTTGGCCTCGAACACCTCATCGGCCCGCTCGTAGAAGTCGGCGTGGCTCACCGGTAGCTCGGTTGTCAACTGTTCCAATCGGTCGAGCGCTTCTGTGGCCTCGCCGGGCAACGAGGCGGTCAGTGTGTCAGCCAGGGCCTTCAGACTGCTTCGCTGGATGCTGACATCGCTCTTGAGTGTTTCAAGGGCACCATGCAATCGAGCGTTCTGGGCCTCAATCTCGGCCTGGTCGGTGGTGGCCCGCAGGTCGTCGGCGATCTCGCGGGCATAGCCCAACGTGTCGTTCCAGGTGGGACCAAGGGCCGGCGCCAGGGCGTCAAAACTATCCTCCAGACCCGGCTTCCAGTCTAGATCTGCCACAGTGCCTGCCGTAAGTCGGTCACGGCTGATGGGCTTCCGGTCGCGGGTGCGGAGTTTGTGCAGGGCCTTGAGCAACAGGTCCACCCGGGGCGCACCTCGACGGACAAAAGCCAGCAAGTAGAGCTGGATGACCACGTATGGCAAGCCGTAAGGCATCGTCGAGAGCTTGTCGTACAACTGCCAGACCGGCAAGTCGGCGCCATCCCGTTCTTCCATCATCGCCTCGATCAGCTCAAAGACCCGGGGCGCCTGGGGGGCGAAATGATCCGGTCGGTCGGGGTGCGACAACCCCATGGCCACGCCATAGTTGCGCAGGGCTGCCTTGGCTGCCGGGCGGGGATCGTTGTCAAAGTACCCAGCGAACACCTTGCCTGCCTCGGTCGCCGTGAGGGTGCCTCGGAGCTGATCGGCCTCAATCAGTAACTGGGGGTAGGCGGCCAGGAGCAACTGTTCGACGATGTGGGCGATCCTGGCCTCGTTGCCACCTCCCCGGCCGAACGCATCGCGGGCACTGATGGCCAGGTCGTCGCGGGTGATCACCCGGCCAGCCTGGTACAGCTTCAAGTGGGTGCTCACCAGTGTGTCGAGAATGCCCCGGCGCTGGCTGTCAAGCCAGGAGCGGACCTGTTCCGCCTCCTGCCCGAGCTTGTCTTTGTAAGCCTCGCGCATTGAGTTCCAGGCCAAATAAGCTGCTGCCGCATCACGGGTCTCCTCGGTCATCTCGCCGGGCAAAACCACGGCGATTCGTGGGTCTTGTAAATCAGATGGGCGCACCGACTGCGCAGCCGTCGGCGTCAGGATCACCAACCGGAAGTGAATGTCCTCCTTGGGAAACGACATCCCGTGATCCATCCGCCAGCCTGTGGCAACGACGACTTCTCCAGCGTATTCCAGACGACGACACTCGACGCGACGGGTGACCCGCTCATCAGGCGGGAACTCGCTGAACTGGCCGGCCGCCCCTGCGGTCTCGCGGGGAGTGAAGAACAGGCTCTCTGTCCAGGCCGACTGCAACTTGTAGCGGTCTCGGGCGGCTCGTCGCTTCTCCTCGTTGAACAGGGTAACTACCGAGGGGCCATCGCCTCCGGCTGGCACGAACAGGGCCGATTGGTTGTCAAAGTCAATCTGCGGCAGTGCCTGGATCAGGCTCAGCACGTAGGCGACGTTGTCCTCGGCCCGCATGAAATCGTCGGTGGTCAGCGTTGCCTGGGCCAATTCTTGCAGGCTCATACGGCGCGGGGCTTCCATGAAGGACAGGTGCCAAAAGAACAGGGTGGTTAAAACGTCCCTGGCCAAGTCTAGATCCCCTGGCTCCAGGTTGAACACATCCAGTGCCTCGCCGGCCGCTTTATAGGCCTGGTAGGCTTCCTTGTAAACGGTAGTCGTCAGACAGTCTTCCACCAGGTGGCGACTGGTCAGCAGGTCAGCTACCCGTATGAGAAGCGTCCGTTCGAGCAGATCCGGTTGGTTGATCGCCTCCCAGAATACAGACAGGCCGGAGCGGGTGGTGGGCAGATCCCGCGTGGTGA
>JADHWW010000009.1 GCA_016783285.1 Anaerolineae bacterium | reverse complement strand
CCAACTGGCTGGCCGAGCACCTGCTCGAGGAAGCCGGCGTAGCAGTGCTGCCCGGAAGCGCCTTCGGCGACGGAGGCGAGGGCTACCTGCGGCTGTGCTTTGCCAACTCGATGCAGAACATCCAGATCGCACTGGAGCGACTCTCCGTCGCACTCGCCGATCTCGGCACAGTGTGAAGTATCCGGCTAGCGGCCTGTCGGAGAGAATCCCCGAGGGGCTGGAGTCGAGGCTTTAGCCGGGGAAAAGGCAGCAATTTCCGGCAAAACCGGCTGAAGCCTGGACTCCTGAATGCCTCTCCGACAAACTGCTAGGGGGGGATTTCAAAAAAGGCCGCGCCCATCGGTGAGCGCGGCCGCCGATCTTGATCTTTTTCACTCGATTGGACGCTACGTCGAAATAATCTCCACGTCTTCAACTGGCACTTCCAGACGCCGGCCTTCGATCCGAACAATGACGATTCCCTGTAACGGTAGCAGATCCACCACCTTGCCCTCGCCGTGAGGCGTGCGCACGCGCTTTTTGCGCCGGGGCATCGTCTTGCACGCCTCCGCGTATTGCTCGTGCTCGTAGACCAGGCAGCAGCGCAGCCGTCCACATATCCCCGTGATCTCTGATGGGTTGAGCGATACCCCCTGCATCTTGGCCATCTTGATAGAGACGGGGCTAAACTCGGGAAGGAAGCGGGAACAACAGCGCAACTCGCCACAAGCGCCGTAGCCGCCCAGCAATTTCGCGTGGTCTCGCGGGCCAACCCGCTGCAGGTCAACGTGGACGGATAATGTACTTTGCAGCCGCCGCTGCAACTCGCCCAGATTCACTTTCTTCTCACCACTTGCGTACAGCAACGTCAGTCGCTGGCCGTCGAAGGTGTACTCGGCAGTGACGATCTTGACGGGCAGACCCAACTGTGCCACTGCCTCGCGGGCCGTGACCTGCGCTTCGACCCCCTTTTGCTGCCACTGCTGGCGTAGCGCCAGATCGCGGCCGGTGGCCCGCCGCCGTATTGGCTTGAGACTTCCCTTATCACTCTCGCGCACAGGCCGCACGCTGATCACCTCTCCCAACTGCTGACCACGCGCCGTCTCGACGAGCACGAAATCCCCCGCTCGCAGATCCTGGTGAGCACCGGCGTCAAAGTGGTAGGCCCGGCCCCTGGGTTGAAAACGCACACTTGCAATCATTTGACTGCTATTCTACACTGCTTTCGAGAATCGGGCAACCTCCGCGCCGGGCAAGTCTCTGGCGGTGAAAAAGAACTTTTTGATTGTTAGCGCACGAGACCACGTGAAACGCGAGATGATAATTGACAAACTATGGAGGGCATGCTAGAATTCGAGGCAGAGTTCACCAGAATGATTAAAGCAAAAGAGGAACTGCTTGCTCTCATCGAAGGGGGCGAGGATTCGATAGTCGAGTTCAAACTGGACGCCATTCGTCCGGCCCACCTGGCGCGGGAGTTCGTAGCCTTCAGCAATCTGGAAGGAGGCGTCGTGCTGCTGGGTGTGGACGAGTATGGCCGTTACTACATCCGGGTTGGGTCCACCGCGCAGACCCCGACCAAGTTCGAACTGGCTCGCCTGTTTCAACGAGCCCAGTTCGTCCACTACGACCAGACGCCTGTGTACGCCGCCGGATTGGACGAGATTGCTCTAGAGCGAGTCAACCGGTATCTGGCCCGGCTGGGCCAGGAATCAATCACCGCAGGCAGGCTGGGGGTCGCCCAGGCCCTGATCAACCTCCGCATCTGCACCAGCAGCGAGGGCGGGAATTTTGAAAACAGTCCGACCGCCGTCGGCCTGTTGGCCTTTGGACATCGCCCGCGCCATTTCCTCGACCATTGCGGCGTGACGCTGGTACGCTATGCCGGCTCTGAACCGGACGAGCGCGTCTTGGACAGCCTGGACATTGCTGGCACGCTGGACGAGCAGATCGAGGGCACCGTCGGCTTCGTACGCCGCAACATGCGTGTCGCTTCCATCCTCTCCGACGAAGCGCCGGTGCGACAGGAATTCCCCGACTACCCACTCAGCGCCGTGCGGGAGGCCATCACCAACGGTGTCGCCCACCGGGACTACACCATCGTCGGGGCACGGGTGCGGGTACGTATGTTTGACCAGCGCGTCGAATTCCTCAGCCCCGGTGGTCTGCCCAACACACTGACGCTGGAAAACATCAAAACCGTCCAGTATGCTCGCAACCCGCTTATTGTCTCCTTCTTGCAGGGTCTGGGGTATATGGAGCGGCGCGGTGAGGGCATCCTGCGCATCATCCGCTGGTCGGCGGAGAACAACTCCCCGCCGCCCCGCTTCGAACTGGTGGACCAGGGCCTGTTCCAGGTCACGCTGTACAGGCGTCGTTCCGGGGAGCCGCAATGACCTTGAAGACGACCCTCATCTACCCCGGCATCGCTGGATACGGCTTCAACTCCCTCAAGCGAGGCATGGACGCCGGCTGGATCTCGCACGGCCTGGCCTCGCTCAGCGCCGCCGCCAAAGCCCAGGGGTTCGCCGTAGACCTGATTGACCTGCGGGCACTCTCCGGCTGGGACCAGTTCCGCGAGGTGCTGGCGGAGCGGAACCCCGACGTGGTGTGCGTGACGATGATGAGCGTGGACTTTAACCCGGCCCGCCAGGCCATCGCCATCGCCAAGCAAGTCAAACCCGAGATCGTCACCATCATCGGCGGCCCCCACGTCACCATCGCGCTGGAGGACTCTCTGCGCATCTCCCACGTGGATTACCTGGTGACCCGCGAGGGCGAGGTGACTTTTCCCCATTTGTTGCGGCTGATTGAAGGCGGCGACCCGCCACCCCACCGCGTGCTGCGCGGCGTGCCGCCCGACCTCGACGCCATTCCCCTCGCCGACCGGGACCTGTTCCTCGACGAGTGGCGGAAGTGGGGTTACGACCTCGACTCGCCCGAGGTGCCCTTCGTTGAGGAACTGCCGCCGCCGTTCGCCACCCTCATCGCCGGGCGGGGCTGCATCTACAACTGCGCCTTCTGCAAGCCGGGGGAGGACTACCTCTTCGGCAAACGCACCCGCCGCCGCAGCGTGGACAACGTCATCGCCGAGATCCGCATGCTGGTTGACCGCTACCGCATCGCGTCGTTTATGTTTCACGACGATTGCCTGACGGAGGACCGCAAGTGGGTGACGAAGTTCACGGAGAGGTACGTCGCCGAGGGCTTCACGATGCCCTTTTTCTGCCAGAGCCGGGCCGACATTCTGGTTAAGCACGAGGATATGGTGGCGCGCATGGCCGAGGCCGGGCTGCGCGGCTACCTCATCGGCTTTGAGAGCGGCAGCGACCGCGTCCTCAAGTTCATCCGCAAGGGCACGACGGTGGAGCAGAACCGCCAGGCAGCCCGCGTTTGCCGCAAGTACGGCATCTCTATCTGGGCCAACTATATGATGGGTCTGCCGACTGAGACCAAAGAGGAGGTGATGGACACGGTGCGGCTGATGAAGGAGATTGACCCCGACTACTACAGCCCGGCCTTTTTCACCCCTCACCCCGGCACCGACCTGTACGACTACGTGGTCGAACGCGGCCTGAGCCGCATCACCGACTATGACTCTTACCGCCGCAACCCCACCGAACCAAAGATCAAGGGGCAGGACTATGACTTTCTCAGGTGGGCCATGCGCGAGAGCCAGCGCCGCAAGCCGCTCAACGCTTTCAAACGCTGGGCGAGCCACCAATGGCAGCGTGCCCGCCGCGCCACGCCGGCGAAGGTGGCGCACAAGTTGGCACATCTATCCCCGAAGTGCAAGCCCCCTGAGTAGTTAGGTTCATTTTTACTCAGGCCTGCCGCCGCGGCCGGTACTGGATCGCCTCCGCCAGGTGCGCCGTCTCAATGCGCTCATTCCCCGCCAGGTCCGCGATCGTGCGCGACAGTTTCAGGATGCGGTGGAAGGCCCGCGCGCTCATCTGGAGTTGCTGCATCGCCGCCCGCACCAGCCCCCGGCCCGTCTCGTCCAACTGGCAGATCTTGCGCACCTCAGTCGGCCCCATGTCGGCGTTGCACGAGAGCGGTGTGTCCGCGAAACGCTTCCGCTGCACCTCCCGCGCCCGCTCCACCCGCTCCCGGATCGCCTCCGACCGCTCCCCCAGCCGCTCGTCAGTCAGTTTGTCATAGTCCACCCGGGGCACCTCGACGTGAATGTCAATGCGGTCCAGGAGCGGCCCGGAGATGCGCTTCTGGTAGCGGCTGATCGTCGTCAGGCTACAGGTGCACTCGTGTGTCGGATCGCCATAGTAGCCGCAGGGGCAGGGGTTCATCGCCGCCATAAAGATAAAGTTGGCCGGAAAAGTCAGCGTGCCGGTGGCGCGTGAGATCACCACCTTGTGGTCCTCGATCGGCTGCCGGAGGCCCTCCAGCGTGCGTGTGCCGAACTCGGGCAACTCGTCCAGGAAGAGCACCCCCCGGTGGGCCAGGCTGATCTCGCCGGGGCGCGGCCAGTGGCCGCCGCCGACCAGCCCGGCGTTGCTGATCGTGTGGTGGGGGGCGCGGAAGGGGCGATGGCGGATGAGGGGCGTGTCCGGCGGCAGGATCCCGGCAATACTGTAAACCTTGGTCACCTCCAGCGCCTCTTCGACGGTCATCGCGGGCAGGATGGAGGGCGTCGAGCGGGCTAACAGCGTCTTGCCGGCCCCCGGCGGGCCGACCATCAGCACGTTGTGCCCCCCGGCAGCCGCCACCTCCAGCGCCCGCTTGACGTGCTCCTGCCCCTTGATCTCGGCAAAGTCCGCCGCGTACGCCGGGAGCGGCAGCGAGGCCGGGTCCAGGTCGGGCGTGTAGGGCGGAATCGTGCGCAGCCCTTGCAGGTGAGCCGCCAGTTGGCCCAGGTGCTCGACCGGGATGACCTCTAGCCCGTCAATCAGCGCCGCCTCGGGCGCGTCGGAGGCGGGGACGAAGACGCGGCCAATACCCTGCTGGTGGGCCGCCGCCGCGATGGGCAGGATGCCGTTGACGTGGCGCACCGAGCCGTCGAGCGAAAGTTCGCCGATGAAAAGCGCGTCCTCGACTTCCTGGGGCCACGCCTGTTCCGAGGCGATGAGCACCCCCACGGCAATGGGCAGATCGTAGACCGGCCCAACCTTGCGGATGTCGGCCGGGGCCAGGTTGACAGTGATGCGTTTGCCGGGGAAAACCAACCCCGAGTTTTTGACCGCCGCCCGCACCCGTTCGCTCGATTCTTTGACTGCGGCGTCGGGCAGGCCGACGATGATGAGCGACGGCATCCCCCGGGAGGTGTCCACCTCCACGTCAACGATGACTCCCTCCAGACCCACCAGGGCACAACTGGTCACTTTGCCAAGCATACACGACTCCAAGGGTGTGATGTCCATAGGGGGAATTTAAGATTTACGGATTTAAGATTTAGAGATTTGAAAACTGCGCGACACATCGTGAGGAGAGAGAAAAAGCACTGGCCAGTTGACTGTTTGTGCTTTTGCGCTGACGATGGTAAATCCGTCAATCTCAAATCAACAAATCTTAAATCACTCCGTCCATAGTGTAACACAGAGAGCGGATAGGGGCAAGCGCCAGGGCCGCTCCTTGACGTCGTGTCCCGCTCTGTTATAATACTCTCGGCACGTGGGGGCGGCCTGCCCAGGCTACCTTCCCGAAAGCTAGAGTCTGACTGTCAGACAAGTCGAAACTCGCTGCAGGACCAAAATCATTTCAAAACTCGACCAGTCAGAGCTTTCGGGAAGGTAAATCTGGGCACCCCCTGGGTAATTACGAGGGAACTATGTTAGAGAAACTGGACCAGATCGAAGGGCGATACGACGAACTGATGCGCTTGATGGCCGACCCGGCCGTGGCACAGGATTATGAGCGCGTGGCTCAATATGCCAAAGAGCAGGCCGGCATCAAAGACGTCGTCACCGCCTACCGGGACTATAAGGCGACAGCCGAGGAACTGGAGGAGACCAGGACGCTGCTGACCGGTGATGCTGACGCCGAACTGCGGGAACTGGCCAAGGAGGAGATCGCCCACTTGCAGGCCCGGCTGGACGAACTGGAGACCAGCCTGCAGCAGTTGTTGATCCCCAAGGACCCGCGCGACGCCAGGAACGTGATCGTCGAAATTCGCGCCGGAGCCGGTGGCGACGAGGCCGGCCTTTTCGCCGCCGACCTGTGCCGCATGTACACCCGCTACGCCGAGCGACAGGGATGGAAGACGGAAATGTTGAGCGCCCATTCCACCGGCATTGGTGGCTTCAAAGAGGTGATTGTTGACGTGAAGGGACGGGGGGCTTTTTCCCGCTTCAAGTTCGAAAGCGGCGTCCATCGCGTCCAGCGGGTGCCCATCACCGAGTCCTCCGGGCGCATTCACACCTCCACCGCCACTGTCGCCGTCCTGCCAGAGGTGGACGAGGTAGAGGTTCACGTTGACCCCAAGCACTTGGAGATCGAAGCCTACGGCTCCTCCGGCCCTGGCGGGCAGCACATGCAAAAGAACGCCACAGCCATTCGCATCACCCACAAGCCAACGGGGATGATCGTCGCCTGCGAAAGCGAGCGCTCACAGACGCAGAACAAACTACGGGCGTTGGCCATCCTGCGGGCGCGGCTCTACGAGCAGGAGCGCCGGAAGCAGGAGGCAAAAGTGGCCGAGACCCGGCGCACCCAGGTCGGCAGCGGCGAACGCAGCGAAAAGATCCGCACCTACAACTTTCCCCAGAACCGTGTCACTGACCATCGCATCGGCCTGACGCTCTACCGGCTGTCAGACATATTGGATGGCAACCTGGACGCCTTCGTTGACGCACTGGCCGCGCGAGAACAGGCACAGATGTTGCAGGGGTAGTGGTTAGTTAGTTAGTTGGTTAGTTGATTGGTTAGTTGGTTGGTTTGTTTGGCTATGGCTGTTTCGAGGGAAGGTTCTCAAGCGGGGACCGTGGGCGCGAGCCTGCGGTGGGCCTCCGGCGTCCTCCGCCAGGTGACAGATGTTCCCCGACTGGAAGCCGAGATACTCTTGTCCCACGTCACAGGTCTCTCCCGCACCACCCTCCTGGCCCATCCAACTATCCAACTATCCAACCAACAAACCAACAAACCAACCAACTACCATGCCCTCGTCCGCCGCCGCGCCTCCGGCTACCCGCTCCCCTATCTCACCGGGCGCATCGAGTTCTACAATCTAGAGTTCGAGGTCACGCCAGAAGTCCTCATCCCCCGCCCGGAGACGGAGACGTTGGTGGATCTGGCGCTGACGCACCGGCCGGCGACCGTCGTGGACGTGGGCGCCGGCTGCGGCTGCATTGCCGTCGCGCTGGCGGCTCACCTGCCCAATGCCACTGTCTACGCCATCGAGATCGCGCCGGCGGCGCTGGCCGTGGCGCGGCGGAACGTGGAGCGGCACGGTCTCGCGGCGCGAGTGCACTTGGTCGCCGGCGACGTGCTCACTCCGCTCCCCGGCCCGGTGCACCTGATCGTCTCCAATCCACCCTACGTCTCCACGGGCGACTGCGCTTCGCTGCCGGTCTCGGTGCGCGATCACGAACCCCGGCTGGCGCTCGACGGTGGCCCGGATGGACTGAGCGTCATCCGGCGACTGCTGGCCCAGGCCCCGGCAAAACTGCGCCCCGGCGGGAGACTTCTGATCGAGATCGGCGCCGGCCAGGGAGAGGCAGCCACAAGCCTGGCCGGCGCGTCCTTCCCCCAGGCCACAATCCGCGTGCATCCCGATCTGGCCGGACGCGACCGGGTGCTGGAGGTGCAGACGTGATCCGGCTCCTGGCGCTCGACCTGGATGGCACGCTGATAGGCGACGACCTGATCATCTCTCCCAGGGTGCGGCGCGCCATTGCCGCCGCCCAGGAGCGCGGAGTGGTCGTCACTCTGGCCACGGGCCGTATGTTCGACGCCACGCTCACTTTTGCGCGGGGTCTGGACATTACCGCGCCGCTCTTGTGCTATCAAGGCGCGCTCCTCCAGGCCCCGAACTCTGACGTCCCGCTCTACCGGGCGACGATGGAGCCAGCGTTGGTGCGCGAGGTGCTAGAGTGGCAGGCCCCGCACAGCTGGCACGTCCTCCTCTACGCCGGCGACAATGTTTTCATCGCCGAGCAGCGACACCCGAAATCCTTCTACCGCGCCCTGTTGGGTGAGCGATTGGTCTGGGTAGACAGATTGCTCCCTGTCCTCGAGCAGCACGAGCCGATAAAGTTCATCGTCGTCGCCGAGCCGCCCGAGGCTGACCGCATTGAGGCCGAGTTGCGTCGCCGCTTTGGGGGGCAGATGGAGGTAGTGCGCTCCCACGCAATGTTCGTCGAGGGAAACCCGCTGGGGGTGTCGAAAGGGGACGGGCTGCGACGGTTGGCCGCGCACCTGGACGTTTCCCAGGCGCAGGTGATGGCGGTTGGCGATCAGGGCAACGATACCACAATGATCGCCTGGGCCGGAGTGGGCGTGGCGATGGGCAATGGCAGTCCGGCGGTCAAAGCCGTCGCCGACTGGATCGCGCCGCCGCTGGCGGAGGATGGCGTGGCGGTGGCTATTGAGCGCTTTGTGCTAGACCCTCTCCATCACCAATAGATGCGAAAGGCCAAAAGCACGCAAAGGGGTGTGTTCGAGGGCGTAGGTGACGGCGCGCAGGACTTTTCCCAGGGCGGGGACGCGGGCAATGATATTGTCGTAGCCGGGAAAGACCTGGGTGTGGTGGACGACGCGGACGGGGAGGCCGTCAAAGAGGCGGCGCAGACCAGCGGCGGTGTAGGCTCGGACGTGGGGGGCCAGATAGTTGCGTAGATGCGTGGGCAGCCAATTGACCAGTGGCGCGTTGCCGAAATGGTATCGCCCGCGCCAAAAGATGCCGTGTGTCTCAAAGGGGTAGAGCCGGTTGGGGACAAAGACGACGATGCGCCCGCCAGTCTGCCCTTCACTTCGACTACGCTCAGTACAAGCGGCAGGCTCAGGACAGCGCGTCACACGCACCATCTCGGCCACGCAGGCCCGGTCATCGGCGACGTGTTCCAGCACCTCGTGGGAAAAGACGACGTCGAAGGTGGCGTCGGGGAAGGGGAGGCGCTCGCCAGGAGTTTGAACCACGCCGGCGGCCCGCTCCAGCGCCTCCAGCGCCCGCTCGCGCTCAATCTCGACGCCAAAGATGTGGGGCGTCTCGCGGAGAAAGGCCGCCGTGTACATCCCCACGCCGCAGCCCACATCGAGCACGCGTCGCCCCTCCAGCGGCGCCCAACGGCGCACCTTGTGAAAGCGCCGTTCCTGCCCCGCCCGCCAGACGTAGGAGGGCTCACCACGGGTGGCACGCCTGTCGGAAGACGCGAGTCCTTCTGGCACAGAGTTAGAGTTTGGTGCGCTTGCGTCTGGAGTCGCGCTCTGGGCGCCTGTAAGGCAGCAGTTCGTACTCTTCCTCCTCTTCCTCTTCTACCGCTTCAACCGCCCGGACGACGTAGTACACCAGAAGAGTCAGCATCACACCGGTACCCAGGGCCACAATGGTGGCCTCGTATTGGCCGAGCGGGAAGATGAGAGTGAACACCCATCCGATGCCCAGAAACCCCAGTCCCAGCAACAGCGTACAAACTAACAGGATCAATAGTGCCAACAGTCCGATGAGCAGAAAGGTAACTACGACCACAAAACATCCTCCTGAACTTTTTTTTCAATGTGTCAGGGACAAACAAACCGGGCTTCCACGCCCGGCAATCCTTCTAGCCGCCATCCCACTCGCGAATGGCATCCTGGATCAGTGCCCGCACCTCGGGATCGGAGACGTCGCCCACTGCACCAAAGGTCTGCTGGCCCACGTGGATGCACAGCCCCCCGTCTTCACCGGTGGTCAGGCGGATACGGTATTCGGCCAGGGCCGGTCGTTCTTGCAGCCGCTGTTGCACCAGGTCGTTGATCTCGTCCACAAAGGTGCGCGATTCTGGCGTGTGAGACGGCGCTTGCTGGCGTAACTCGGTCAGGAAAGCCACCTGTTCACGGCGGCGCTCCGCACCGTCGAGGGGAGCCAGCCTTCGGCAAACGTCAGCACGGCCTTGAGGGCAGCGATCGCCTCACTCCGCACCTGTGGGTCCTTGATCTCTGACAGGCGGCAGTAGCGTTGGTCTTGCACAAAGACGGCCAGATTGCCCTTCTTCGTGCGCGAGACGCACAGCAGTTCCTGTTCGCCTGCCGGCGGCGGTGGCCAGGGCTTGCAATGCTTCATTCTCACCGGTCGTCACGGTGGCGCGATATTCGCCATCTTGCTCCAGGCTCTCCTGGAGTATGGTGGCAAAGGCCTCGTTGCTGTCTACGATCAAGATTCTACGCATCATCAGTCATTCACCTAACGATTGGGATTTGGGATTTGCCTATTGTACCGGGAAGACGGTGAAAAGTCAACATCCCGATCCAGTTTGCCTCTCTGCCATACCTGTACTATAATAAATATATTACGCCCAAAAGTAAGAGGAGAGCATTGGAGGAATCTAAAGTCGGAGAAGCACAACCTGAGCACATCCCCCCCCCGAACGGCGAACGTATCTCGCTCGCCCGTACCTTTGGTGGGCGCTCGTTGCTGAGAGAAGTCCTGGAGACTATTTTATTAACGGTTATCCTCTTCCTGGTCATCAACACGGCCACAGGTCGCTTCCAGGTACGTGGCTCTAGTATGGAGTCAACACTGCACAATGGGCAATATCTGGTGATCAGTAAACTGACCTACTGGATTCACCCACCGGAGCGGGGAGACGTCATCGTCTTCCACCCACCCAATCACTCTACCGACGACTACATCAAGCGCATCGTGGGACTGCCAGGGGAGCAGGTAGAGATGCGGGACAACGAGGTGTGGGTGGATGACACTCTCATTGAGGAGCCCTACATCGCCAGCCCCGGCTTCTACTCCGGCTCGTGGAACCTGGGAGATGGAGAGTACTTTGTCCTGGGAGACAATCGCGGCCACTCTAGCGATTCGCGTAGTTGGGGGATGCTCCCGCGAGAGAACATTGTCGGAAAGGCGTGGCTCTGCTACTGGCCACCGGAGGAGTGGAGACTGGTGGCACACCACACCTTCCCGGAGCCGGCGGAGCAGGAGGATTAGGGTTTCACAATGGTGCTGGACGAGGATCAGATTCGCCACAAGGTACGCCGTGTGGTCTACCGCACGTTGGGGTTACCACAAGTCTCCCGGCCGGTGGCCGTCCGCCCCCTGGTGACGGAGGCAGATGTCCAGGCTGTTCCGGTCGGAGGGCAGTTATCTGTTCCCCAGGAGGCGCTCGTCACTCCCCTGGCCCGGCAGGTGGCCCTGGAGCGGCACGTGACCCTATCCCAGCCAACCAACCAACCAACTAACCAACTAACTAACCAACTAACTAACCAACTAGCAAGTCAACCAACTAATCAACAGACCATCGCCATCGGGGCCGACCACGGCGGGTACGAGTTGAAGAAGATGCTAAAGGGCTACCTGGGTGAGTTGGGCTACGGTGTCGTGGACTGTGGAACCGACAGCACTGCCTCGGTGGACTATCCGGACCTGGCCTTTGCGGTGGCGCAGTTGGTGGCCCAGGGACGTGCCTGGCGCGGCATCATCGTGGACGGCGCGGGCATCGGTTCGTGCATGGCAGCCAACAAGGTGCCAGGCGTGCGGGCTAGTCTGTGCTACGACCAGGCCACGGCCGCCAATAGCCGTGAGCACAACGATGCCAACGTGCTGACACTCGGCGCCGGACTGATCGGCCCCAACCTGGCCCGGCAGATCGTCGAAACCTGGCTCAAGACGCCCTTCGGTGGCGGGCGGCACGCGCGGCGGGTGGACAAGATCATGGAGATCGAACGACGATTTTTGAAGAATGGCGAATGGCGAACGGCGAACGGCGAGCGATGAGGAATCTGGACGAGGTAACTCTAGAACGTATCATTGAACAGATCACCCGGCAAGTGTTGATCCTGGTGCAGGAGGAGCAAACGGGGGCTGATGGCGCCGGCGCTCCCCCTCTCTCGGCCCACAATTACGTGGAACGGGTACAGCACGTGGTCAACGCCGGCGCCGACCGTATCGCCAGCACGCTGGGCATCGCGCCGACCGACGGCCGTTTGGCTCACAAGATTGACCACACGCTGCTCAAGCCCGAGGCGACACAGGATCAGATCGCGCAACTGTGCTACGAGGCACGCAAATATGGCTTTGCTTCGGTGTGCGTCAATCCGGGCAACGTGGGACTGTGCACGCAACTTTTGAAAGGCAGCGGCGTACCTGTTTGCGTTGTCGTCGGCTTTCCACTGGGCGCCACATCTACCGAGGCCAAAGTCTTCGAGGCCCAGCAGGCCATTCGCGACGGCGCCGCCGAGGTGGATATGGTGATCAACGTCGGTGCGCTAAAGTCCCGGGATTACGAATTGGTGGAGCGCGACATTGCCTCCATCGCCCGGGCCTGCCACGCCGGCAACGCGATCCTCAAGGTGATCATTGAGGCGGCGCTGCTGACCGGTGAGGAAAAAGTGATCGCCTGCCAACTGGCCAGGGTGGCCGGCGCCGATTTCGTCAAGACCTCTACCGGATTTGGGCCGGGCGGGGCCACGCTGGAGGACGTCGCCCTGATGCGGCGCGTGGTCGGCCCCACGATGGGGGTCAAGGCAGCGGGTGGCATCCGTACCTACGAGGACGTGCAAAATATGATCGCAGCGGGCGCCAGCCGGATTGGCGCCAGCGCCAGCGTAAAGATTATGCAAGAAGCCGACCTTCCCGAAAGATCCGAGCTTTCGGGAAGGTAATCAAAGGAGAACGTGCATGTCAGTTGACTTACGCACCTACATCATCCTGGACAGCCTACAGCCGCAGCACGCGGGGTTCCTGGGCACGGTGGCGCGGGGTTTCCTGCCGCTGCCCTACGACGCGTCGCTGTGGGTGGAAATCTCTCCCGGTATCGAAATCAATCGCATCACCGACATCGCGCTAAAGTCCACCCAGGTCCGCCCAGGTATGCAGATCGTCGAGCGACTGTATGGCCTGCTGGAGGTACACCACAGTGAGCAGGCCGAGGTACGGGCAGCCGGTGAGGCGATCCTGGAGGCACTGGACTTGCAGGAATTGGACCGGATCAAGCCCAGGGTCGTCTCCAGCCAGATCATTCGCCACGTGGACGCCCACCAGGTACAACTCATCAACCGCATGCGCCACGGGCACATGTTGCTGGCGGGCCAGACGTTGTACGTGCTGGAGGTGGAGCCGGCGGCTTACGCGGCGCTGGCGGCCAACGAGGCGGAAAAGGCCGCCCACATCAACATTCTGGAGGTACGGGCCTTTGGCAGTTTTGGGCGCGTCTACCTGGGTGGCGAAGAGCGTGACATCATGGCTGGCTACGGCGCGGCTGTCGCCGCCATTGAAGGTGTCAGCGGGCGCACGGTCGAGGCCAAGCGCCGCGATTAGTAGATTGGGAAATTGGTAGATTGGGAAATTGGGAAATTGGTAGATTGGGAAATTGGGAAATTGGGAAACTGGGAAATTGGTAGATTGGGAAACTGGTAGACCAGGAGAATGGGACCAATCTACCAATCTACCAACTTACCAATCTACCAACCAGAGGAGGAGATAATGACAGAAGCACTCGGTATGATCGAAACAAAGAGTTTTCCTGCCATGGTCGAGGCGGCCGACGCCATGGTCAAAGCGGCCAAAGTCGAGTTGGTCAGTTACGAAAAGACCGGCGGCGGTCAGGTGACCGCCGTCGTGCGCGGTGACGTGGCGGCCGTCAAGGCGGCCGTCGAAGCCGGCGCACGCGGAGCCGAGAGGGTGGGCGAAGTCATCGCCATCCACGTCATCCCGCGCCCGCACGTCAATGTGGACCGCACGCTGCCTCTGGGCCGCCAGTCTGCGGAGAGCGAGTAGGGGATAAGGTGACTGGGTGACTGGGTGATTGGGTGATTGGGTGACTCGGTCATTGAATGGAGTTTCCTATGTTATTAGGCAAGGTCGTGGGTACGTTGGTTGCCACGCGCAAGGAACCGACGTTGGAAGGACTAAAATTCCTGGTACTCAAGCAACTCGACATTGAGGGCCAGGAGACGGGGGCCTATCGCGTTGCGGCGGATGCCGTCGGCGCCGGGCTGGGCGAGGTGGTGCTCTACGCCACCGGCAGCGCCGCCCGCCAGACAAAGTTGACCGACAGACGCCCATGTGACGCCGTCATTATGGCTATCGTGGACGTGGTGGAGGTAGATGGCGTGGTAAAGTATGATAAGGCTGAGGGCGGCTGATGCTTGATGATGCTCGGATTGACGCTATCGTTCGGCAGGTGATGGCCGAACTGCGCCAGGGGGAGCGCGTGCGCCACGGCCCGCTGCCGGAGCCGATGGTCGCCGCACAGCCTCCGCCGCCGGCCCCCGTGTTGTGCCACGGCGACAACCTCTTCCCCGATGTGGATAGCGCGGTAGCGGCCGCCCAGCGCGCCTACCGCCAACTGTTCGACCTGCCGTTGTCGGTGCGCGAGCAGATGATCGCCCACGTCCGCCGCGTGATGCGGGAGAACGCGCAACTCCTGGCCTACGAGGCCTGGCAAGAGACGGGGATGGGCCGCTACGAGGACAAGATCGAGAAGAATCTGCTCAACGCCAACAAGACGCCCGGCACCGAAATCCTCGCCCCGACCGCCTGGAGCGGCGATGGCGGCCTGACGCTGGTCGAGTACGCGCCCTACGGCGTGATCGGCGCCATCATCCCCAGCACCAACCCCACGTCAACTGTCTTATGCAACAGTATCGGGATGGTGGCGGCAGGTAACGCGGTCGTCTTCAACGCCCACCCCGGCGCTTGCGCCTGCTCCAACCACGCGGTGCAGTTGATCCACGAGGGTATCGTCGAGGCGGGCGGGCCGCCCAACCTGGTCTGCGCTATCGCCGAACCAACCATTGAGACTGCCCAGCAGATCATGCGCCACCCCGACGTGCAACTGTTGGCCGTCACCGGCGGTGAGGGCGTGGTACACGCGGCGATGCAGAGCGGCAAGCGGGCGGTCTGCGCCGGGCCGAGCAACCCGCCGGTCGTGGTGGACGAGACCGCCGACCTGGAACAGGCCGGACGCGACATCGTGCGCGGCGCGTCTTTCGACAACAACATCATCTGTGTTGACGAGAAAGAGATCTTTGCCGTCGCCTCCATCGCCGATGACCTCAAGCGCGTTATGTGCGACAATGGCGCTTTCGAGATCAACTCCTGGCAACTCGGCCGGTTGATGAAGATAATTTTCACACAGGTCCCGCCGGCCGGGCAACACGGTCCGATGAACAAGGCTTTTATCGGCAAGAACGCCAACGTGTTGCTCAAAGAGATCGGGATTGACGTGGGCGACGAGGTGCGCCTGGTGCTGGTCGAGGTGGAGCGCGACCACCCGCTGGTGCTTTCTGAGCAGATGATGCCCATCGTGCCGCTGGTGCGCGTGCGTGACGCCGGCGAGGGCATTGACCTGGCAAAGGTGGCCGAGCGCGGCTTCCGGCACACGGCAGTGATGCACTCCAAAAACCTGGACCACCTGAGCCGCATGGCGCGGGAGATGGATTGTAGTATCTTTGTCAAGAACGGCCCTTCGTGCGCCGGCGTCGGTTACGGCGGTGAGGGTTTTTGCTCGTTCACCATCGCCAGCCCCACCGGCGAGGGGATCACCAGCCCGATCAGTTTTAGCCGTATCCGGCGTTGTGTGTTGAAAGACGCTTTTCGGATTGTGTAGGCATAACAGCGAATAGGCCGCTTTTTTGCCACGGCGAGAATGCTTGTGGTATAATGTAGTCAGTTTCTGCGAGAGGTTCCACGTATGACCAAAATATCAGAAAAATCTTTTGCTGATTACTGGGATGGAGCAGAGAACTGGATCACACTTGCGTCTGGTGAGTATTATCCTGACATCTTGGAGGATGCCTGCAATCTTTACCTGCCTGTGAAGGTTGTCACTCTCCGCATGGTGCCCGAAAGAATTACTGCCGAGTGGCTTGGAGTTGAGCAGGTAGAAAAATAACAATGGCTACTGGAATTCAAAAGACAAAGTGGGATGGAACAGTCCTGGTAGATAAACCCGCCGATGACTTTACAAACGTCGCCATAAGAGCCGGCCTTGTCTATCGAGGTAAATCATCAACAAGTGCCGTTCTAACAACGTCTCCCGCAGAGGTCACAGAGATTTGGAGAGGCACAACTGACAGAAACCGGCTTTACTTTGGTGACAATCTCTCAATACTTGCTAGACTGTTTCAAGAGCCTGGTGTACGTGGTCGCGTGAAAATGGTCTACATTGACCCTCCTTTTTCCACTGACAAGGTGTATAAATCACGAAAACAAACCGAGGCATACAGCGATACACTCGTGGGAGCTCACTATATAGAGTTCCTTCGCCGGAGGCTGATTCTGTTGCGCGAGTTAATGGCTGAGGATGGCTCAATTTATGTTCATTTAGATCAGAATATGGTTTTTCATATCAAGGTCGTGATGGACGAAATCTTTGGGAGTCAGAATTTCAGGAACTTGCTCACGCGCAAAAAGTGTAACCCCAAGAACTATACCAGAAGAACTTTTGGCAACGTATCCGATCACATTCTCTACTATGGTAAATCAGAAAAGCCCGTTTGGAACCGGGCATACATTCCCTGGACAGAGGAACGAGCAGCGGAAGAGTATTCATACGTTGAACCAGACACAGGCAGGCGGTATAAAAAAGTTCCTATTCACGCCCCTGGAACAAGAAATGGAGCAACTGGACAGCCGTGGCGAGGTATGAAACCGCCACCAGGCAAACATTGGCAATACCCTCCTGACACACTAGATGAACTGGATGCCCGTGGAGAAATGTATTGGTCGCCTAGTGGCAACCCAAGACGCAAAATCTATCTAGACCAAAGTAGAGGCATCCCTGTACAAGATATTTGGATGGACGTAAAGGACGCCCATAACCAGATGATAAAAATTACAGGGTACCCAACGGAAAAACCATCCAAATTACTGACCCGAATTATCGAAGCATCTTCTAACGAGGATGATTTGGTTCTCGATTGCTTCGCTGGCTCTGGGACGACCCTTGCAGTAGCATCTCAGTTGGAAAGACGCTGGATTGGCATAGATAACAGTTCTGAAGCCATAGCGACTATTCTAAATAGGTTTGCTCACGGCCTAGAGCCGATGGGGGACTTTGTAAGCAGCAATAAGACAACAGAACCAAGTTCCTTGCCTCTATTTGACTTTGTCAATCTTCCAAAAGTTCAACTGAGCGGTAGTGAAAAAGAAAGACCTGATCACGTTATAGATGATTTTGTCTTGTATTCAGTTGCGTCACACAGTGATCATCTACGAAAAGTGCTTGGCCTAGATCAATAGATGGAAGCGGCCTAACCTGTTCTGGTGCCCCATTGTTATGATTGAACCCGCCCTGGCCCTACTCGAATTCACCAGTATCGCCGCCGGCATCCAGGCCGCCGACGCCATGGTCAAGCGCGCGCCGATTGACGTGATCAAGGCGGGCACGGTGCAGCCCGGCAAGTACCTGGTGCTGATCGGGGGGCAGGTGGCCGACGTCGAGGAGTCGCTGGCGGCCGGGCGCGAGGTTGGCGGCGCCGCCGCCGTGGATTTCGTCTACCTGCCTTATGTGCACCCGGAGGTGGTGGAAGCCATCGGTGGGGGGCGGGTGCCAAAGGTCACAGACTCCCTGGGTGTGATCGAGACGACCACAGTCGCGGCCGCCATCCACGCCGCCGACGCAGGCGTCAAGGGGGCCCAAGTGCGGCTGGTCGAAGTGCGGCTGGCCGATGGGCTGGGGGGCAAGGGTATTGTGCTCTTCTCCGGTCTAATCGCCGACGTGGAAGCGGCGGTCGAGATCGGTGTGGGCGTGCTGGAGCGGCCCGATCTGCTGGTGCACCAGGTCATCATTCCGCGACTGCATCCGGAGATGTGGGAGAATGTGACCGACGCCACACGCTTCCGCAGCAGGGTGATAGATCGGCTATGAAATTTGCCCGCGTTATCGGCACGGTGGTCGCCACCCGCAAATACGAAGGGCTCGAGGGAATAAAGTTCCTCGTCGTGCAACCGCTGGACAGGGACTTGAACCCCCAGGGCCGCCCCACCATCGCGGCCGACGCCACAGCCCAGGCCGGGCCGGGGGAACTGGTCTTTATGGTGGCCAGCCGGGAAGGGGCACAGGCGCTGCCGGAGGTCTTTGTGCCGGTGGACCTGGCGATCACGGGCATCGTGGATGAGGTTGAATTTGAGCGCGGCCCGCACCGCCAACAGCCCACCGCTGTCTGGCACTACCCGCCGCTTGTCTTGAGCCAGGTCGAAGGAGCCTGCCCTGAGCCTGTCGAAGGGGAGGATGACTGAGGATGTACATCGGCAAGGTCACCGGCTCCGTGGTTGCCACGATCAAGATTTCGCACCTGGAGGGGCATAAGTTACTGCTGGTGGACCAACTCGACCTGCGCGGGCGGGAGACCGGTTACTATGACATTGCGGTAGATGTGGCGCAGGCTGGCCCCGGGGACACGGTGCTGGTGATAGACGAGGGGAACGGCGCCCGGCAGATACTCGGGCTCGACCCCGGCGCCGTGCGAGCGGTCATCGTCGGCGTGGTGGACGAGGTGGCGCTGAGTGCCTAGACCGACGCCGCCCGTCGCACCAGTTCCACAAAATCCGGCTTGAGACTGGCCCCACCCACCAACGCGCCGTCCACCTCCGGCATCGCCATAAAGGCGGCGATGTTTTCCGCGTTGACGCTGCCGCCGTATAACACCCGTACAGCCTGGGCGGTGACTTCTCCAAACATCTCGGCGATGGCTCCCCGGATAGTCAGCCCGATGACGCGATTCGCGTCCGCCGGAGTTGCCGCCTTTCCAGTGCCGATGGCCCACAAAGGCTCGTAGGCGATCACACACTGCCCGGCCTGCTTCGCCGTCAGGCCCGCCAGCGCCGCCCGCACCTGCCCGCCGACGAATTCGTGGGTCTGGCCGGCCTCGTTCTGCGCCAGGTTCTCTCCCACGCAGACGATGGGAGTGAGGCCATGAGCCAGCGCGGCGTGAACCTTGCGGTTGACAGAATCGTCGCCCTCGTTATTGGCAGCGCGGCGCTCCGAGTGGCCCAGGATGACGTACTGGCACAGCCCGGCCAGCATAGCCGGGGAGATTTCGCCGGTGTGCGCGCCTTGCTCCTCCCAGTGCATCGTCTGCGCGCCCAGGCGGATGTGCGTGGGACGTAGCACCTCGGCCACGGCCGCCAGCACGGTGAAGGGTGGACACAGCACCCGCTCCACTCCCTCGATCTCGTTCAGCCGGCGCCGGATGCGGCGCACGAAGGCCAGGGCCTCGTCAACGCGGCCCAGGTGCATCTTCCAGTTACCGGCGATGATGGGATAGCGCATCGGTGGACTACCTTTCGCAATTCGCAATTCGCTTTCATTCTACCGGAGAGGCGAGGAAAAGTCAATCCTAGCCCTGTCCATTCCTGCTCCCGCCCCCGGGATCCAGTTTGCCTCCTATCCACACCTGTACTATAATGCACAAGTTCAGGAACTGGCTTGATCTGCACGAGACTCAGCCGTTAGCCGCTACCCGCTGCTGACTGCTATTGCTCAAAGGAGAAACGATGAATCGAACACTTGCTACGTTGGTTGCTGTGGCCACCTTGCTGGCGGCGGCAAGTTGTTGCTGCTGCTGCGGTGGCCTCGATTGGGCTGATTGGGATTGGGATGATTTCCAGCCCACGCTGATCTTTGAGACCTCCGTGCCGCCTACCTACGACACTCCCGAACCCACGCCCGCCATCACCCGCGAGCCCGTGGGCGACGCCGGGGCCGAGACGGAGGAACTATTGGCGACGACCGACGTGCCGGTGCGCGACCTGCACGACCTGGCGATCCGGTTGCGCGGCCTGCCTCCCGACACTCCGCGCACCGTCAATCCAGGCGGCTCTCCCGATTATTCCGTGGGCACCCGCCGTCTTTTCCACGTCTCCAACGTGGACACCGACGAGCAGTTCGACATCTACGCCATCCTGGAATACAAGACCGAGCACGTCTACATGTGGGTCGAGGATGGGGCACGTTTCGACCGTGACGATCTGATCGCGGCGGCAGACCTGTTCGAGGAGCACACCTATTCCACCGATCGAGCCTTCTTTGGCAGCGAATGGAGCCCCGGTGTGGACAACGATCCCCACGTCTCCATCCTCCACGCCCGCGACCTGGGGGACTCCATCGCCGGCTATTATTCCAGCGCCGACGAGTTCGTCTCCGTCGTGCGCGATGATTCCAACGAGATGGAGATGTTCTACATCAACATCGAAAACGTGACCGTCAATAACGACTTTTACAACGGCGTCCTGGCCCACGAATTTCAGCACATGATCCACTGGTACAACGACCGCAACGAAGAAACCTGGCTGAACGAGGGCTTTTCCGAACTGGCGTCCTACCTCAACGACTTTGACCCCGGTGGCGCTGACTGGCTATTTGCTATGCAGCCGGATACGCAACTCAATTCCTGGCCCGAGGGGCCCGGCGAGGCCGGGGCCAATTACGGCGCGGGCTACCTCTTCACCTCCTACTTCCTCGACCAGTTCGGCCGCGAGGCTACCCAGGCGCTGGTCGCTCATCCTGAAAACTCCTTCGCCAGCGTGGAGGCCGTGCTGGAGGAACTGGACACCGGGTTGACCTACGAGGACCTGTTTGCCGATTGGATCGTCGCCAACCTGCTGGATGATCCCTCCATCGCCGGCGGGCAGTACGGCTACGATGAGATTGACCCACCTTCCTTCGACATCGAAACCACCTACTACGAATCCGACTACCCCGTCTCCGAGAGCGCCACTGTGCACCAGCACGGCACCGACTACATCGAACTGCACGGTGAGCAGCCACTGATCTTTCGCTTCACCGGCTCCACCCAGATCGGCCTGATGGATACCACCGCCCACAGCGGCAGTTACGTCTGGTGGTCGAACCGGGGCGACGACTCGAATATGTACCTGACGCGGGCCTTTGACCTTTCAGACGTTAGCAGCGCCACGCTGGAATTCTGGACCTGGTACGACATTGAGGAGGACTGGGACTATACCTATGTGGAGGTCAGCACCGACGGCGGGCAGACCTGGGAGATTCTCACAACCCCCTCCGGCACATCCACCAACCCCAACGGAAATTCTTTCGGCTGGGCCTACACCGGTCGCAGTGGCGGCGGCGGGCGGGCGGAATGGATCCAGGAACGGGTGGCCCTCTCCGCTTATGCCGGGCAGGAGATTCTCGTCCGCTTCGAGTACATCACCGACGACGCGGTCAACCGCCCCGGCTTTATCCTCGACAACGTCGCCATCCCCGAAATTGGCTACTTTAGCGATTTCGAGGAGGATGGGAATGGGTGGGAGCCGGCCGGCTTTATCCGTCACGCCAACGTATTGCCGCAAGACTGGCTGGTGCAACTGATCCTCTTCGGCCCCGAGACGACGGTACAGTGGCTGGAACTGGACGAGGAGCAGACGGGCGAGTGGCCCGTCCCGCTGGATAATCGCACGGACCGAGCTGTGCTCACTATCTCCGGCATGGCGCCAGTGACGACCGAGTGGGCGTCATACAGTTACGAGATTGAGGAGCAGTAGGAGGATACCCTTGCCTGACATTCGGGTGCTCGTCGCAGACGACAGCCCTGAGGTGCGCGATTTTGTCGTTCAGTGCGTCCTGGAGCCTCACGGATTCGAAGCATTGGAGGCCACCGATGGGGTTGAGGCGCTGCACAAGGTCCTCGAAGGCGACATTGATCTCATGCTGCTCGACCTCGAGATGCCCAGGATGAGTGGCCTCGATGTGCTCGACACCTTAAGCGCCCGGCGCTCCGAAATCCCGACCGTCCTGGTAACCTCCCACGGGTCTGAGGCCATCGCCGTCGAAGTGTTCCGCAAGGGCGTGCGCGACTATGTCATCAGGCCCTTCACGGCCGACGAGATGCTGGCGGTCATCGAACGGGCGTTGACTGAGGTGCGACTCCAGCGCGAAAAAGAAGCCCTCACCACCCGGCTGGTGCAGGCCAAGCGGCAGGAGACAAGTTTTTGGGGGCACGAATTATCGCACCTCCACGGCAACGGGGATTTCAACGCTATCCCCTCCCCCATTCAGCCGCGCCAACCGCGCCAGCGTCTCCAAATCGTACATCCCCACCAGCAGCCGGTATAACCCCGGCGGGAGGCCGGCCGGCAAGGCTATCGGGTGCGGGTCGGCGACTATTTCGCCGGGGGCCCACATCGTCGTCGGGTAGTCGCCCAGCAGCGGTGGCCCGTCTCCCTGCGCCAGCGGCTTCGGCCCGTCACCGAGCAGGTGGACAAAGACCTGGTAGTTGGCCGCAGGGACCTCCCGCGCTTCCCAGTAGAGGGTCAGTGTGATCACGTCTCCCGGCGACACCTCCACCGGTGACAGGTCGTAGCCCCGCAGTCTGACCCCGCCGGCCAGGTCCACCGCCAGCGGATGGGCCACCGGGGGCGCGGACTCCGGCGGGGCCAGTTTGGCCTCCCCCACGCGCACCGTGCCCAGCGTCCGCCCCTCCTCGGGGTCGTACAGCCCTACCTCGACGCGCAGGCGGCTGGGGGCCAGCGCGTCCTCCGCGACCGGCGCCCGGTAGAAGTCGCGCCAGACCTGACCGGGCCGCCACAGGCTGGTGGGTACCATCCCGCAGGCCGGGTAACGGTTGATCTGCCCCACCGGTTGGTATCTACGCCCTAGCAGGTTGGCGAAACTGACGTAATCTTTCCCGTCGGGGGCTATGGCTTCCCAGTATACCACAACCTCGACATCCTGGCCCGTTCGCACCGTCTGCGGCAAGAGTTCCCAGCCCACGACGCGAGCCACGCCGCCCACGTCCACCGGCTCGACGCGCGCCTCGGCGGGCACGTCGGCCCGGGTGAGCGGTTCGGGGCGCGCGTAGGCAGGGATGATGGAGACGAAGGGGATCGTCACTGCGATGACCAGGAGGACAACGATAAATGAACAATGAACAATGAACAATGAACAATGGACAATGACAAGTGACCGGCGGCGGAGTTCTTTTGTTACGAGGGAGGCGCACTCTTGCAAACCGAGCATGAGCAGCGTGCTGATGCCGGCGATGTCGGGAAAGATCAGGCGGCCCTGGAACGAGAAATATATCCAGGTCCAGCGCAGCACGGAGACGAAGAGGATAGCGGCCCAGAGGGCCGGGATCCACCACACTGAATTGCGGATTGCGGATTGCGGATTGCGGATTTTTTGCCTTTGCACGATCCATAAGACAAATCCAATTAGGCCGGCTAGAGAGAGGAGGTCGAAGAAGATGTAGACCCAGCGGGGGGCCATCACGTTCACCGCGCCGAACAGCCCCCAGTAGGTCCAGCGGAAGGTGACGAACTCGTCCAGCCAGTCGCGGAGCGTGGGAATGCCCCCGCGCACACCCTGGATGGCGACAAAGACGTTCAGCGCGGTCGGGTCGCCGTAGAGGCGCCAGTTGCGTAGGAACCACCAACCGGAGAGCAGCGCGGCGATGGTCACGATGATGGGCAGGCCCACGAGGAGTGGGCGGAGACTGCGGCGGCGGTAACTGAGCCAGGCCAGGAGGCAGGCCAGCAGGATCAGCGCCCCCAGTCCGCTCAACTTGGTCAGGATAAAGAGGCCGGTGACCAACCCCACCAGGCCGTAGCGCCAGAGGGGCAACGGGGTTCGCAGGCCATCGCGCGCCAGGCGCACGGAAAGCAGCAGGTCGAGGCAGCCGACAAAAGCCGCCAGCGCGTCGTTGTTGACGGAGGCGTTGACAAAGATGAACATTGGGTTAAAGGCAGTGAGGGCGGCCGCGCCCAGCGCCAGCGCGGGCCGGTCGGGGAACAGGTCGCGGGCCAGGAGGTAGGTCAGCACGATTGTGCCCGCGCTCAGCCCCAGCGTGAGGAGGCGGATCAGGTGGATCGCCAGGACGGAGCCGTGCCAGGGGAACTGTTCCTGCTCCGGCAGGTGAACGACCAGGTTCTTGTTGCAGACCTGGGATGGGTCGCCGACAAAGGCGTGGGGGTTCATCCAGCGCACGTCGTCGAGATCGGAGGTGTCTATCCACGAGGTGAGGGCCGCCATCAGCACGTAGTAGGCTGGCGGTTGGCCGCCACTTTGCAACCACGGGCAATCGTCCGGCGGCGGCCACGTGCATACGTCCGGGTCGAGCACGGGCAGGGCGTGGTGGGTCTGGACGTACTGGACGTAGGGATAGTGCTTGAACTCGTCGGAGGCCTCCAGGATGGGGGTGGCGAGGCTGTAGACGATACCCAGGATAATGAACAATGAGACAATTAACAATGACCAATGACCAATGAACAATGACCAATTTGGGACTTGGGGTTTGGGGTTTGGGGTTTGGGATTTGGTCATTGGAGGGTTACTCCGCCGGCGACGATGGCGTCGTTTTCGAAGCGGGCGCCCAGCCCGTCGTAGGCCGGCCGGCGGTCGCCTGTGCGCGGGTCGTACATGCCGACCAGGAGCGTGCAGTCACACGGCAGTAGGGGCAATCCCTGTGGTTGCCCTGCGTCCACGGCCAAGCGGTAGGGATCGCGCACGACGTCGCCGGGGGCCCAGAAGGAGGTGCGGTACGCACCCTCCAGCGGGGGATGGTCGGCCTGGGCCACGAGAGCGCCGCCCTGGTCCACCAGATGGACAAAGACAGTGTAGTCGGCGTCGGGGACCTCCTCGGCCCGCCAGACGAGGGTGATGGTGAGGAATGGCGAATGGCGGATTGCGAATGGCGAAAGGTCGTATCCTACCAGCGTGATGGCCTCGTCGAGGCGCGCGCCCACGGGGAAGGCGACGTCTGCGGAAAGCGGTTCTACTGGGCGGAGGGGCACGAGATCTAAAAGTATCAGATCGGGCGCCGGTTCACCGGAGGGGAGCGTGGCGGCCCTCTGGTCACCACCCTGGGAGCGGAGACCGGCGTGGAGCGCGGCGATGGCCGGCGACTGGGCGTCGGCGGCGAGGGGCAGGGCGTAACGGTCGCGGTAGATGAGACCCGGTTGCCAGAGGGTCGGCGGGAAGGTACCCCGGCCCGGATAGCAGTCCACACCCGCGATGGGCTCAAAGTCTCGCCCTAGTACCTGGACGAAAGCGACGAGGTCCTTCTGCGGCTGCTCCAGCGCCCGCCAGTAAAGGCTCACCGGCGCCGGTTCCCCCGGATGCACTATGTCCGCCTCGATGCTGCCGCCCAAGAGTTGGATGGGCGTCCCTTCAAAGGTCAGGTCGAAGCGTTTCATCTCCTCCGGCAGATCGCTCTCCTGCACCACCTCTGGCGTGGCGTAGGCCGGCAGGATGAAGACGAAGAGGGAGATCAGCGCCAGCGCCAGACTGGCCCCGCCCAGGAACACTGCCAGCCCGGGCGTCCAGCGGCGCGGGACAAGACGGCTCAGGCCAAGCATTAGAAAGATAGAAATGGCAGCGATGACCGGCGCCAGGTAACGTCCCTGGGAGCCCAGGACGATCATGATAAAACGCCAGACGGAGCCAAAGACGAGCAGGAAGGCCACGGCCAGGGTCACCAGTCCTGCCGTGCGTGGGGCAGGCTTTCTAGCCTGTCTGGGTGGCAGACTGGAAAGTCTGCCCCACTGGTCCATCAGGACGAGCACCACCAGCCCCACCATCGCCAGCCGCACGAGTGCCCACCAGAAGCGGTACATCCACGGGGCGACGGCGACGTTGAACCAGCCGAACATGGCCCAGTAGGACATCTCCAGGCCCTGCAACTGGGGGATGACCTCGAAAAAGCCGATGGGCTCTGGGCGGACGGTGGCGGTGTGGCTGAGCCAGGCGTGGGTGCCCATCAGTTCGCCGTAAAGGTATTGGTTGCGGACAAACCACCAGCCGCTGACGGCTAAAGCCGTCAAAATGACCAATGACCAATGACCAATGACCAATCTTGAACGCCGACAGGGAGATACCTGGGGATGCTGACGCCAGGTGCGAAGGGTGTCGAACAGAAGGGCCAGGGCGAGGGCGGGGGCGAGGGTGAGACCGCTGAGTTTGGAGAGCGTCGCCAAGCCGAGGGCCGCGCCGGTCAGCGCCAGGCCCCAGCGGGAAAGGCCACGCACCGCCAGTCGCACCGCGCCCCAGACGACGAGGGAGCCGAAAGCGGCCACGGCGGCATCGTTGCTCACTCGCGCGGCGATAAAGATGAACATCGGGTTAAAGGCGGTGAGGGAGGCCGCCCCCAAAGCCAGCCAGCGGCGGTCGGGAAAGAGTTCCAGCGCGATCCCGTAGGTCGCCACGACTGCTATTAACCCCAGCACGGTCGAGACCAGGCGGGCGATGTGCATGGTGAGCGGTGTGCCGTGCCAGGGAAACCGTTCGGCGGGGGTGTGGATCAGATAGTTTTTATTGGCGACCGAGCCGGGGTAGCCCATGGCGTGGTAGGGATTACGCCAGGCCCAGTCCTGGCGGTCCACGTCCTCGTCGTTCCAAAAAGTCAGCGCGGCGCAGAGGGCATAGTAGAGCGGGGGATGGCTGGCGACGTAACCGGCGACCCGCTCGCCGGAGGGAGTGCCTTGCACCGGCAGGCCGCGCCCCTCGGTCAGTTCGTGGATGTAGGCGTAGTGGCCGTTGGCGTCTGGGGTCTCAAAGATGGGGATGGTCGCGCCGTAGAGCACAGATAAGGCAATGAACAATGAAACAATGACCAATGACCAATGATCAATGACCAATCGGGAATTTGGGATTGGGTTCACATTTGCCTCCTGCTAACGGCTAACCTTGATGACGGTCAACATAATGTGCCGTTCTGGAACCAGCTCGCCGTCTACGAGGGTGATGGGGCGTTCGCCGGTGGCGCCGTCGTACATCCCGACCCGCAGCGTGTACTCTCCTGGAGGCGTGTCGGGTGGCACCAGGATGGTGTAACTGTCCCCGACCACCTCGTTTGGCAGCCAGTAGAGGGTGGGGTACGCGCCTCCCTGCGGCCAACTGTCCGCCTGGGCTATCACCGTCCCATCGGGGCCAACCAGGTGGTTAAAGACGGCGTAAAAGTGTTCTATCTGGCGCAACGCCTGCCAGTAGAGTGTCAGTTCGAGCGCGCCGCCTGGCTCAATGGACGTGGTTGCCAGGTCGTATCCCAGTAGCCGCACATCGTCGCCCAGTGTCACGTCCAGACGATAGTCCATCTCCGGGGGGCGATAACGACGCGGGCGGGCCTCCACCTCTACCTCAGGCAGCGTGAGACTCGCGCCGGAGAGTGTCCCGCTCACCGGCAGCGGCGATCCGCCGGCGGCGTAGACGGTCAGGCGGATGTGGTAGGGGCCTGGGGGTGTGTCCAGCGGCAGGGGCACGTCGTAGCAGCCCCTCAGCACGTCGCCGGCCTGCCAGCGGGAGGTGGGGAACCAGTTGGCGACCGGCTGAAGACGCCGCTCCGCCAGCACTGCTCCGCTATCGTCCACCAACTCGATCCCCACCTCATAGTCCTCCGGCGGATGGGCCAGCGCCTGCCAGTATAGGTTGAACAGGAGCGGGTTGCCCTGGGTGAAATGTTGTCCCCACGGCTCGTACCCTACCAGCGCCAGCGTATCGCCGAAAGTGGCGCCCCACTCGTGGCCGGGCAGCGCAGCCGGGTCAGGCGCGGACCGGCCCACGTGTACCAGCCCAACGTCAAACGGCCCTCCTCCCTCCGGCGACCACTCGTCCCCATTCGGCAGAAGGACGCGCACGCGGAGGATGTAGTCACCGGGAGGGGTGCCGGTGGGGACGACTAGCCCGCGCCGCTCGACAAAGGTCTCACCGGCACTCCACCCTAAAGCGGGGACGTGGGCCGGGCCGGCGCGAAACTGGTACACGCCCCACACGTGGCCGGCGGGGCCGACCAACTCTAGCCGCAGGATCAGGCCGTGCGGGATGTTCTGGAGGGCGCGCCATTGGGTGAGCAACAAGACCGCCTCCCCGCTGACCGGCTCCGGGTTCGCCAGTGCCACATCCTCCAAATGCAGTTGCTCCCCAAAGCGGACGTCCACGCGCTCACCCTCTGGCAGATATTGAACCGGCGCGGCGTGATAGAGCGCCAAGTTTCCCTCGGCCCAGACCTGGTGGGTGTGCTCGTGCAGCCAACGAGAGATGATCCAATCCGGGTCCACCGGCTCGACGGAACTGTAAGAGACCCAGACGCGGTCGTGAGCATCGAAAATGCCGGCCAGCGTCTCCGCAGCCGAACTGGTCTCTACCTCGAGGCCGTCCAGAGGGACGGCATAGTGTTTCAGCGGGCCGGGATCGTAATAAGTCAACAGCAACCTCTGCCAGGGCCCGTGGAGCAGCAGCCCGTCGTCAGGGTGGGCGTGCGCTCGCAGGTACTCGATGCGGGCGCGGAAATTTTGGCCCGGCGGAAAATAGATCAGAGGATAGGCGGAGACATTTACAAACACAATTCCAATTAACAATGAACAATTAACAATGAACAATGAGCAATGAACAATGAACAATGACCAATGACCAATCGGCCGCTTGACCACCCAACCAACTAACCAACCAACTAACCAACCAACTAACCAACCAACTAACCAACTAATTGCCAGGGCCATTGCGAGGATGGAGGCCGGCAGCGCCGCCGTCAGGTAGCGACCGGTGACACGTTCGGGCAGGGCCAGGACGACGATCAGTGGCACGCCTAGCAGCAATGCCAGCAGCACTCCTCCGTGCCGGTGTCCACGCGGCAGCCCTTCGACAGGCTCAGGGCAGGCTCCTTCGACAGGTTCAGGGCAGGCTCCTTCGACGGGGCTCAGGACAGGCCACAGGTTCCGCCACTGCGCCAGCCCGATGCCGAGCACGGTCAGGGCCAGCGGCAGGGCCAGGTGCCACCAGTTGGGGCGCAGCGTGGCTCCCAGGTAGAGCCCGTTGAGGGCGCGGGAGAGGGCCTCCCAGCGCACGTGCGAGGCGGCGCCCCGGTGCCAGAAGGAGAGCAGCGTGGCCCCCAGCCCCGGCGAGAGTGCCGCCCAGAGGGCCACCATCCCGACCAGCGCCAGGTGGATAGCCAGCCAACGGGGCCAGAGGCGCCGATAGCGCCGCCAGTTGAGGAGCAGGAACAGGTCATCGGCCAAGAGCACAAACGCCATGTAGTAATGTGTGAACATCCCCAGGCCGGTCACCAGCCAGAACAGCCCCCACCAGCGCGCCCGATCCTGGCCCAGTAGCCGGACGAACAAAAAGATGGAGAGTAGGCTGAACAGGGCCAATAGTCCGTACATGCGGGCATTCTGCGAGGCGCAGATATGGAAGGGGGAGATGACGAGCAGGAACGTCGCCAACAAGGCCACCGGCTGGTGGGTGGTCTTCAGCGCCAGCCGGTACATCGCCGCCACCGTCGTCAACCCGATGATGACGGACAGAAAGCGCACGGCGAACTCGCTCTGCCCGGCCAGAGGCATCCACAGGGAGAGCAGCAGGTAGTAAAAGGGGGGATGTTCGCGGATGGCGTCGAGCAGGTAGGTGAGCAGGTGCAGGGGGCCCCGAACGGCGATGAAGACACTGGCGACCTCGTCAAAGGTCAACTCCCGCACACCCAGCGCGTAGGTGCGCAGCGCAAAGGCCAAGAGCAATAGGCCGACCGTCGCCCAGGGCAGAAAGTTTTTTCGAGTTTGTAGTAACGACTTTAGTCGTTCCGAGCGGCAAGAACGACTAAAGTCGTCACTACCGTCACTACGCCATCGCCGTATCGTCACGGCGCCACTCCTTCGACAGGCTCAGGACGCCGCTCCAGCGTGGTCAGCGGGATGGCGTCAGTGGGGAGCCGCGTGCCATTGGCGTCAAAGGCCGGCAACCGCTCCCCGGTCTCTAGCAGGTACATCCCCACGCGCAGATCGTAGGTCCCCGGCGGCAGATTCTTTACGGAGATGAGCCGTCCGTCGGCGACAATTTCACCGGATGACCAGAGCGAGGTCGGGTAGTCTCCACCCAGGGGCGGGCCGTCGGCCTGGGCCGCCAGCGCCATCTCGGGCCGATCGGGAAAGACCTCGCGCCCCACGCGGTAGACCACCCAGACGGTGATCGCGCCCAGGACGACCGAGGCCCAGCGCACGACGCGGATGCCCAGCCAGGTGTCGCTCCGGCCAAAGGTGTCGTCGTCGGGATGGAGGTAGAGGTTCTTGTTGTCCCGCCCCACGTCGCCGAAGCGGTAGCCAAAGTAGGGGTTGTGCCGCTGGGGCCACTCTTCCAGGTCGTTCTCCCCCACCCAGAAACTGGCCAGTGCGCCGTAGGCATAGTAGAGCGGCGCGTGGTGCCCAAAGCCCCGCCCCTCTCCTGCCTCCAGCACCGGCGGGCGGCCGGTGTTGACCAGGCTACGGATGTAGTCGTAGTGGTAGACCTCGTCGGGAGCCTCCAGCGCGGGCGTGACGTAGGCGTAGGCGCCGGCGAGCAGGACGAAGGCCGCCAGGATAATGACCAATGACCAATGACCAATGACCAAACGTTTCATTGAGCCGCCATTGTAACCCAGGGGGGCGATTTGGGCAAGGTGGGGTTGCCAACAGAAAAAGGGCCGGACGCGATGTCCGGCCCTGCTGTGAGCAATGCGACGCTATTCGACGATGAAACTCCCCGTCCACGCCGGGCGGTCGGGCAGCGGCGACATCTCCTGCCAGGCCTCGTCAGTCAATCTGTCGTTCATGGGCCACTTGAACTCGTAGTAGGAAAAGACGGAGCCCAACGTCACCACCTGTCGCCCCTCCACCAGCACGACGACGTAGATAGGGAAACCGTCGCCCACGCCCTCCTCGAGCACCTGGCCCGTGTTGGGGTCGGTGTGCACATCGGCGATGAGCGCCATCCGCTCGTCCGCTGCGGAAGTGATCTGCCCCTCGACCTCCTCCGAGAAGGTGGTCAGGTTTTCCAGCGCGTCGCCGATGAAACGGATGGTGGCGTACTCATCGTCGGTCAACCCCTCGCCGCGCAGTTCCTTCTCGCTGATGGTCTTGAGCGCCAACAGGAGTTGCTCCATCCACTCCAGTTTCCACGCCATCTCGTCGCCCACCAGGCCGCGACCGCCCAGGCCAGCCTGCATCTGGGCGGTGAGCGCGGCCAGGCGGGCGTAGACCTCCGGCTGCGGCTCGACGTAGCCCCGCGCCGGTTCGGGTTCGGGCATCATGCCGGTGGCCATGACGGCGTAGGATTGTTTGGCGTAGAGGATGGTGTCGTGGCGCAACTCGGTCCAGGAGCCCAGCCAGGTGTGCAGGTCCTCGTCGGGCCAGGCGGGCGACTGCATAAAGTACGGGTAGCCCTCGCCCTTTACCTCCAGCAGCGGGCGCAGCGTGTGGAGCCAGTTCCAGTACAGGTTGGCGGTCCACTGCTCCTCCGGCAGCGCGGCGAATTCGGCTTGCAGTTTCGCCAGTTGCTCGGCGTAGCCGTTATAGTCGGTGTCGCCCTCGGCGGTGAGGATCTCCAGGGCGCGTCCGCTGCCCAGAACGGCGGGCACGTCCAGCCCACGCGGAAAGGCGCGGATAGGCCCGGCCTGTGAGGGGGACATGGTGAACGGCTTGCCGCTACCCCGGTACAGCCCCACCTGGTTGTAAACCAACTGCTGAAACATGTAACTGTCGGGGATGAAACGCTGGCCCATGAAGCGGAAGCCCATCGTCACATCCTCGGGCTCCTCCTGGTCGGTGACGAAGCCGCCGACGATGGCCGGGGGACGCAGTTGCCGGGCTGTGGCGATGAACTCGTCTAATTGCGTCGCGTCGGCCAGCGTGGCGGGGTCGGGCAGGCCACCGTAGACTGCCTCGGCGACGGCGGTGTAGTCGTAGACAGTCAGGTCATCGGCGGTGCCGACGAAGAAGGCGGTCGGCTCGTAGATGCGCTCCCAGGTGTCCAGCAGATCGCCCTGGTGCAGCGCCCGCACGATGAGCAGCGCCCCTCGGGTCTCGCGCCGCGCTGCCTCGGGGTCGTCGGGGTTGACCAGGTGAAAGGCCATGCGCCCGTACCACATCATGGCCCGGAAGTAACGCTCAAAGTCTTCGTTGCGGGTGTAGTGGCCCCGCGGCACGTACTGGCTGTAGTCCTCGCGGTAGCCAAAGATGGGGGAAAAGGTTATCCCTTCGTGAGCCTCAATGAGTGCCAGTTCTTCTTCCAAGACGCCGCGCACGGGGGCGGGCATCTCCGCGTCGGGGGTCAGAAGTTTGGTGGCGACAGCGAAGAAGGCCAGGTTCTGGTACGCAGCCTCTTGCACGGGGCCGGTGGTGGCGGTGTAGTCGGCCTCGGCGGCCTTTAGCATGGCCGCATTGAGTGATTCCAGGTCGGCGATAAAGTGCTCGATTTCGGCCAGGCGCAGGGCATAGTCGTAGAGGATGTGGAAACTGTGGAGCACGGCATCGGTGGTGACGAAGGCGGGGATGCTGGCCTCGTCGGCCTGCTGGTAGATGGCATAGATCTGCTCGTACCCCTGGGGCACGACGACGAAGCCATTGGCTTCCAGCGCTGCCTGTTGCGTTTCGTCGAGCCGGGCCAGCAGGTCCGGGTTGGCGACGGCGCTCAGGTCGGGGGTGTAGGCGGGAGCGGCGGGCGCCACGTCTACCGGCACGGGCACGTAGACGGCAAAGCCTCCGGGACGCACGACGATTGGTTGTGGGGGGGCGGGAGTGGGCGTGGGGCCGGGCGGGGGCGCCGGCGTGGCGGTGGGGTCGGGTGGGAGTATCGGCGCGGCGGTGGGGCCGGGAGTGGGCGCCGGCGCGCAGGCAGAGATCACGATGGTCACGAGGACCAGGAGAAACACGGTTCGTTTGGTCATTGGTTTACCTCCAATCATAGTTTCAGGTGTGTGTCCTGCTCACTAGACGCCGGACAGGGTGAGAAGGTTCCCATCGAGAGTTGACTTTACCATCTGCAAAACGGGGCAACCTCGGTTGGGGTCACTCCGTTGTCGTACTCATAGAAGGCTCCACCCTCGCATCCGCTGCCACAGCGCCGCCACTGCCAGCGCGACAATGCCCATCACCGTCGCGCCCGTGCACAGGCCGCCGCCGGACTCTGTGGCGGTCGTCTCGCTGCCGCTGACCGGCGTGGCCGTCGGCTGGTCGGGCTGGTCGGATTCTGGCGTGTGGGTCGGCGGCACTTGCACCGGGCCAGCCTCCCCTTCCACCACCTCGTAGGCCGTGCCTTCGGCGACGAAGATGACGCATCTACCCAGCGCCAGGTAGTCGCCCCACTCCGGCCGGGCCGCGAGGAGATCAAAGTACCCGTCGGAGCCGAAACCGACCTGGGTGGTGCTCATCCGCGAGGGGTCGAAGGTTGTGTCGGTCCAGACGGTGTCTTGCAGCACAAAGGTCTTGCTGCCGACCAGCCGCACGACCTGCGCGGCCTCGTGGGGCATCCCCCAGCCGCCGGCCGATTCGGCCCTCTGCATCTCACCCTCCTCCGCGGCCTTTTCCACCGCCGGGGCGCCGACGGCGGGTGCAGTCGGCATGGCCATATATTCCTCCGCCGCGTCATCGCGCCCCTCGTCGGTCAGAATGTTTTCTTCCTTGATGAGAAATGAGGTGTAGGGGGTGATGATGCCGTACCGCACGCTCAACTCGACGACGGCGTCCACCCACTCGCGCCGCTCGCCGTGCAGCCGAATCTGCGTCAGCAGGTAGCCGATCTTGCGCGTGGCCCACAGGCGGGGGATGTAATTGGGTGACTGGGTGACTGGGTGACTGGGGGACTGGGCAAAAGTACCCTCGTAGACGAATTGCTGGCGTTCGCCGTTCACTTCGCCCGTCAGCACGATGCGAGTCGCGCCACCCTCCCGGTAGCGGCCCACCAGTATGAGTTGCGTGCCGGCGAACAGGTCGGGCAGCGGGTAGGGGTAGGTGTCCTCGACGAGGATATTGCCAAAATCCAGTTCGATGTTCGCCAGGACAGGAGTACTGATCCTGGCGTAGAAGGCAGAGATCTTTTCGTCAATCCGCTCGTGGGGGCGGACGTAGCTGGTAGCCCCCCGGTGCTGTTCAGCCAGCGTGTCCAGGAGGATGGTGTTGACGTCGTCGCCGACGCCGAAGGGGAAGAGACGCACGTTGCCCGGCGCGGCCCCATCCACGTTGGCCAGGATCTGCTCCACCTCGGTCACACCCTCGGTGGGCAGGCCGTCGGTGAGAAAGATGAGCACGGTGGGACGTTCGGAGCCTGTGGTGAGCCCAGTCGAACCATCGGCCTGCGCCAGCGCCTCCAGGAGTGCGCGGTTGATGTCGGTGCCGCCGACTGCCTCCAGCCGCTTCACCCAGCCGGCAGCCTCGCGGGCCTCCGACGCGGGCCGCAGCCCCCGCGCGTACTGCTGCAACCCGGTGGAGAAGGCGACCACGTTGAAACGATCCTCCGCGTTCAGGTGCTCCAGCACGTAGGTCAGCGCCTTCTTCGCCTGCTCGATCTTTTCCCCCTCCATTGAGCCGGAGGTGTCGAGCACCAGGATGACGTCCCTGGGGATCACCCGCCCCTCCTCCACCTCGACGGTGGGAGCGACGAGCAGCAGGAAAAAGCCGTCGTCGGACGACTCCCGGTAAGTCAACAGGTTCAGCCCCACGTCCTCCTGGCTGACGGTGTAGACCAACTCAAAGTCGTCTTCGGGCAGAACGTCCATCTCCTCGTAGCCGACGGTGGCCCGGTAGTCGCCGTCCCGCTCAATGTAGACTCGGTCCTGGTGCGTCGGCGAGTAGACGGCGTGGATGCGGTCGGGGGAGCGGATCTCGACGTGGATGGAGCAATCCTCCAGCGGGCGGGCGGAGAACTTTTCGGTGCTGAGGGGGTAGACGTAGCGCACCAAACCGTTCTCAACCGGCAATACCTGGCTGTACTCCAGTTCGACCTTGCGCGAGCCGCCCGGTGGAATGGGAAAGATGCGGGCCTGCACCGCGTCGCGCCCGACGTATTCAAGCAGCGCCGGGTCGCGCCGCTGCCGGACAATATCCTCGTAGATGGCGCGAGCCTCGTCGGCCTCCAATATCTTACCCTCGACCGCCACGCCGTCCACCCACATCACGAACTCGTTGACGGCCGCCCCCTCCGGCAGCGGGAAGACATAAGTGCCCTCGACCTCCCAGTCGCACTCGTTGAGGAACTCTTGCTCGACGCGGGTGACGGCCACCTGATCCTCGATGCGCACGGTGACGCGGTGGTAGCGGATGGTGAGCCAGGATTCCGTCAGCGGGACGGGCTCGGGAAGCGGGTCGGGAATGATGATGCCGTCGGCCAGAACGGGAGAGACGACGCTCAACAGTAAGATGATGATTGTGACAGCGGCTGTCGGCATTCGTGCATTCGTAAATTCGTACATTCGTAACCTCCTCCTGATGTGTGCTCGTGCTTGTGTGCTCTGACTACTAGACGCCAAACATAACAGGAAGGTTCCCCCCGGGGGCGGGGGCTGCTGGTGGTGGCTGATTCGCCAAATATGACGCCGCTCCGCCGCTTGTAGATTGTCCGGCGATGGAGTATAATGGCATCGTAAGCGCAAAACGGCTGTGGCGAAGCCGCGTCGTCGTCCGGCGTTCTCACAACATCAATTGGGAGGATTGAGATGCGTAAATTTTCTTCTTACGGGCCGGTGAATAAGGACTTGCACTACTACGTCCCGCGCCAGGCGTTGATTGACCGCGCATGTACCCAATTGGTCGGCGAAAACCCCAACGCGCCTGGACATTACATCACCGTCTGGGCGCCGCCTCAACGGGGCAAAACCTGGGTGATGCAGGAGGTGGCCAGGCGATTGCAAAACAACCCCAGGTTCGATGCCGTGATGCTCAACGTAGCACACTTGAGGACGGAAACAGATGCGCAGAAGGTGATGACTTTTATCGCACGAGAGCTTGCAGCACAGCCAGGCAAAGAGATTGCCTGGTTTGAAACCACGTTTACCTCCACGGTGCTCGATAAGCCGTTGATTTTGATTCTCGACGAGTTTGACACGCTCACTGCTAAAGTAATTGAGGCGCTCACTGGTGTGTTCAGAAACATCTACATAAGCCGCCAGGTAGAGTCGAGAGATCTTTTGCTGCACGGTCTGGCGCTCGTGGGCGTCACGCCACTCTTGGCCGTTGATACCAAGGTACCTTACAACATTCAGCGCAGTTTTCGCATCCCTGATCTGACTCTCGAAGAAGTGCGAGAGATGTTCGCGTGGTATGTCCGCGAAAGTGGTCAAGCGATTGAGCAGGCAGTCATCGAGCGACTTTTCCGAGAGACACGGGGGCACGCTGGTCTGACCAGTTGGTTGGGCCAATTGTTCACTGAAACGTACAACGAGCACAAAGACCGCCCGATTACTATGGCTCACTTTGAACGAGCATACACTCTGGCTCACGAGTCTCCAAACGAACGCATTGCACAACTCGTCCGCAAAGCATGCACAGCGCCGTACAAGGATACCGTGTTGGGGGCGTTTAGCTCGGGACCGCACGTTCCCTTTCATTACCACGATAGCGTGTCGCATTTCTTGCATACGCGTGGGATACTCGACGCAACCCCGGCAAAGTTTGCCTGCCCTTTTATACAGAGACGGTTGTTCAGCCACTTTACCGGCGACTTGTTTGGGCAGATGGGACGTGTGCACGAGCCTTCCGCCGATTTGAGCGATACAATCACTCAGAGCAGCCTGAACGTCGAGAACCTGCTGCGCCGGTACGAGACGTATCTGAGGGAAAATCGGGATTGGTTGCTGAAGGATACGCCGCGCCGGGCGGACTTGCGGCCTTACGAAGTGGTCTATCACTTTAACCTGTATCGCTATTTGGCGAGTTTCCTTCAGGGGCATGGGGGACGAGTGTGGCCCGAGTTTCCGACGGGGAACGGCAAAGTCGATCTGATCATCCGCTACGCCGGGAAAATGTACGGAGTAGAGGTCAAGAGTTTCAGCACCCAATACGAATATCGCGAGGCTCTACGTCAGGCGGCGCGGTATGGCGAGCGTCTGGAGTTGGAGGAGATCACGCTGGCCTTCTTCGTCGAGTACGTGGACGAGACCAACCGCGCCCGGTACGAGGTGGCCTACGAGGACGAGGAGACGGGGGTGACGGTGCGGCCGGTGTTCGTGGAGACGGGGAGGTAG